>SKKL01000148.1 GCA_007121465.1 Acidimicrobiales bacterium
CCGCCTCGACCCCCGCACCGAGGTGGAGGTCGACAAGGTCGCTCGCTTCGTGGTCGACGTGGAGAAGCTGCACCTCTTCGACCCGGCCACCCCCACGGGCGAGGCCATTCGGGGCTGACCGGGTCGAGTCTGCGTTCGCCTAGGCCGTGGCGGCCTTGGTGGCCGCCGGGGCCGATTTCGGACGGTCGAGGAGTCGAGCCCACAGCTCGCGGGTGGGTGACTCCGGGTCGTCGTGCACCACGCACTCAGGGCGGTCGAGGTACATCGTGGCCCGTCGGTCGAGGTCGAACGTCGGCCAGTCGGGCAGCCCCGCGTGGTTCGGGTCGCCCGTCCGGGCGAAAGCCAACCACGCGTCGCTCATCGCGTCGGCCAACGCCTGGCGCGACGCGGAGGGCTGCGTGGCCGTCTGACCCAGGTTGTCCATGTGGTAGGCGATCTCGTACCCGTGGCCGGCTCGTCCCGCGAGCTCGCAGCAGAAGAGGTACAGGAACGTCGGCGAGGTGGTGCCCGTCGAGTGGAGCTCGGCCATCCGGATGGAGCCGTAACGCATCCGCGAGTCGGTGAGTACGTAGCTGTAGAGGTCGAGGGGTGAGGCGTCGGGGAACACGTCGCGATAGGTGGTGATGATCTCCTCGACATGGTCGGCGCCGTAGACCGTGAGCCGCTCGCGCAGGCCGGCGTCGTCGAGGTCGCGCGGGAGCTGTCCGGCGCCCTCGTCGCGGTTGCACCCGACGAGGAGCGGCACGTCGGCCGCGGTACCGTCGGCCAGGGCATCGCCGGGATGCCGGGGGACGACCTCCCCGTCGAGCACCGGGGTGAAGCCCATCCGCGACAGGCCGCCACCCGTGGTCGCGACCAGTGCCTCGGCAGGAAGGTCCCACAACGCCGAGAGGTTGGCCTCGTCGATGTCGAGCTCCTCGAGGAGCCCACGTGCCGCCTTTTCGGCTCGCCGCTCGCTGGTCACCCGCAGGGCGGGACCGCTCTGGACGACGGCGCGGTGGAACAGGCCCCGGGCGGCGGGCATGGCGAGAAGGGTGGAGATCTTCGCCCCACCGCCCGACTCGCCGAACACGGTGACGTTGGCAGGATCGCCACCGAAGTGGGTGATCTCGTCGCGGACCCACTCGAGCGCGGCGACCAGATCGAGCATCCCGTTGTTGCCCGACGAGGCGAACTCCTCGCCGGCGATGCTCGCCAGGTGGAGGAAGCCGAGCGGGCCGAGCCGGTGATTGAGGGAGACGATCACCGCATCGCCCCGCCGGGCGAGACGCTCGCCGTCGTAGAGGGGCCACGATCCCGAGCCGATGGCGTAGCCGCCACCATGGATCCACACCATGACCGGACGGGCTCCGCCGTCGTCGACCCCGGGTGTCCAGACGTTGAGGTAGAGGCAGTCCTCGTCGAGCGACGGCTCTTGTGGCCACCCTTGGGGCCGGGCGGAGGGCTGCGGACAGGACGGAGGCAGCGACAGGGCGTCGCGCACCCCCTCCCACGGCTCGAGGGGTGCAGGCGGACGGAACCGTCGATCGCCGGTGGGAGGGGCCGCGTACGGCACCCCCTTGAAGACAGCGATGCCGTCCGAGCGGGTCCCCTGCACCCGGCCCGCGCTCGTCGACGCGATGATTCCACTCATCGTTTCCCCCCTCATGCCGTTCGAGCTGTCGAGGCTACCCGTCGGGAAAGTTGGGTGCTCGATCTTCTCCGTGCCCGACGGGCCGCAGCACTAGGGCGTCTCGTGGCGCCGATCGAGCCACCACGTCGCCACGACGGGCATCACGGTGGCCGGGTCGCGGTCGGCGATCTCGGCGACGTCGATGGGGGCCCGGTCGCCGTCGAGTTCGTCGACGAGGTGGCGGCAGTCGAGTGGGGTCAGGGAGGAGCCCCGACTGGAGAGGATGAGGACCGGAACGGTCGTCGCCGCCAATGCCCGCCCGGCGAGGTCGCGGTCGCCGTGGGCCGGGGGGAGATGGTCGAGTCGAGCGTCGGGCACGCCGGGTTCGGGCGGCTCCATCGCCGCCCGGTCGTCGACGAGGTCACGAAGGTGGCGGCGGGTCGAGATCACGCGTTGCGTCGCGTCGAGCCAGGGACCACCGAGCCCGTCGACCAGCACGAGACCGCAGGCCCGGCCCCCGAGGGCGAGCAGCTGAGCCCCCCACCCGCTGACGCCGAGCCCGACCACCACCGGAGGGGTTCCGGTGTCGACCTGGGATCCGACGAAGGCGGCGTCGCTGCTCTCGTGGTTCCCGCCGATGGGGGGCTCGGCATTCCCGTGGCCGGGCAGGTCGGGAGCGAACACGTCGCCCGGCCACGCCGACGCCGAGACCCCGTCGATCCAGGGTCGACCACCGCGGCGGTCTCCCGGCGCGTGGAGGGCCAACAGCGGGGGAGAGGGTGGGGGAGGGGACCCTGTGGTCACGACCTGTCCTCGGCGGCGACGCGGTCCACTCCGACCGGGTGCTGCTCGTCGATGAACGCGAGGAGTGCGTCGAGGGTGACCTCGGGCTGTTCGAGGTGGAGGTAGTGGCCGGTCTCGGGAACGGATCGGTGCCGGGCCCCGATAGCGGCCACCCGCTCGGCGATCTCTGCCTCGGACAGGTCGCTCCACGTGTCGGGCTCGGTGCCGGTGAGGACCAGGGTCGGGCACTCGACGAGCCGGTACTGCTCGATCAGCGTGTCGATGTCGAAGGAGTCGGGGAATCCGACGCTCATCATCGGGTCGACCTTCCAGGACCATCCGCCCTCGGTCTGCCTGGTCCCGTGGTGGGTCAGGTGCTCGATCCATGGTTCGGGCATGCGGCCGTTGATGCGGCGGCGTCGCTCGGCGGCGTCGGCCCGCGACGGGTAGACCCTCGGGGGCTGGGTGAGCGTGCGGTCGAGGGAGGCGAACCCGGCGGCGCTGGCCTCGGCGAGGTCGTTGCCCTCGGCGTCGAGGTCGAGGGCGTCAGCCGGAGGCCCGAGCCCGTCGATGTCGATCACCCAGCGGGCCAGCTCGGGCCACATGGCCGCGACGAACAGGGCCTGGCCCCCGCCGAAGGAGTGTCCGATCAGCCCCGCCGAGCCGCCGAGGGTGCGGATGAGTTCGGCGATGTCGAGCGCCGACGCCAACCAGAGGTGACCAGTCGAGATCCGGCCGCTGTCGCCATGTCCCCGCAGATCGGGTGCCACCACGTGGAAGCCCTGGTCGGCCAACGAGGGCGCGAGCTGGTCCCACATCCGCCCGTGGTCGTAGGCGCCGTGCAGGCAGATGACCGGTGGGTTCGTCGGGTCGCCCCACTCCCAGAGATGCAGGTGTGTCCGATTCACCGCGACGAGTCGGGAGCGATCCGGCTCGGGAAGATCCATGTGGCGAAGTCTTCCAGCACGCCGCTGGGTGGCGCATGCCGGTTTGCGATGTGGAGCGGGTGGGGGGAATCGAACCCCCATCATCAGCTTGGAAGGCTGAGGTTCTAGCCGTTGAACTACACCCGCGGGTGGCCTCGCC
>SKKL01000195.1 GCA_007121465.1 Acidimicrobiales bacterium
GCGATGGGGTTCCGTCCCCACCGGACCGTCGCCGCTTACCAGGCCGAGGTCAGCTCCCTCGTGGCTCGTCCAGGGCCTTCACCATCCGCTTGAGGGCCACCTGGCGGTAGGAGCCCTCGACCAGTTCGGCCACCTCGTCCCAGTCGACCGGCGCGGCGTCGAACTCGAGCTCGAGCCAGCCACTCGGACCCCAGTAGGGAGGTGAGTACAGGCGGGGGTCCTGTTCGAGAGCGGGACGCTCTTCGGACTCCGGTTTGAAGATCACCCCGAAGGCGCCGTCGGACCGACCGCTGGCGAACATGGCGAAGATCTTCTTGCCCGCCCGGAAAGTGGGCCACCCCCACGCCTCGACCTCGACGCTCTCGGGGAAGGCGAGACACAGTTCGCGCAGCTCGGGGAGGTAGGGGTCGTCGTCGCTGTACATGCGGGGGTGGCTTCCCATCGTCCGAGTATCTCTCACGCGCCGGGTCGGTGTCGGGGATTCAATGACGGTGTTGGGGTGTTTTTCATGCTGTTGTGTTGCTTTCTGATGTTCCGTGTGAGAACATGTGTTCGATGATGGCGGACGGCGTGGAACCGGAGGACACAGGTGAGGGCACGGCCGGCAGCGACCTGGTCGACCCGGAGCTGGCGGCGCTCGACGCCGCGCTCGACACGCTGTGTCGCACCGACCTCGGCTCGCTCGCCGACGGTCAGATCGCCGACCGCGTGCGAGGGCTGGAGCGTGCCCAGCGTCGGCTCGGATCAGCGGTCGTGTCCACGCTGGCGGTCTTCGAGGCTCGCCAGCTGCAGGTGGCCGACGGCGAGCGCTCGGTCCCCACGTGGATGGCCCGCGAGTGCGGAACCGACCGCGCGGCGTCGGCGCGGGAACTGAGTCGGGCGCGCTCGCTGCGCCACATGCCCCTCGTCGCCGAGGCCTTCGCCGAGGGCGAGATCACCGCCGCCCACGTCGACCATCTCGGCCGGGCCCGGCGACTCTCTCCCCACGCCTTCGGCCGCGATGAGCAGATGCTGGTGGGCCACGCGGTCTCGCTGCCGTTCGCCGAGTTCCGGCGGGCGCTCGACTACTGGCGCCAGCTCGCCGAGCCCGACGGTGCCGAGGACGCTGCCGACGGGCTGCGCCGCCGGCGCGAGGTGCACGCATCGACCACCCTCGACGACGCCGTCGTGATCAAGGGCTTCCTCGATCCCGTCGACGGCGCAGCCTTCGTGGCCGAGCTCGACCGGTTGGAGCGCCAGATGTTCGAAGCCGACTGGGCGGAGGCGAAGGAGCGCGTTGGCGACCAGGTCCGGGTCGGCGACCTCGCTCGCACGAGCGCCCAGCGACGTGCCGATGCGCTGGTCGAGATGGCCGTGCGGTCCCGTTCGGCTCCGCCCGGAGCTCGTCGGCCTCGCCCACTCGTCACCGTCCTGGTCGACTACCCCACCCTGGCTGGCCGGATCTGTGAGTTGTCCAGCCGTGTGGTCCTGACGCCGGGGCAGGTCCTCCCTCTGCTCGAGGAGGCCGACATCGAACGGATCGTGTTCGACGGGCCGTCCCGGGTGCTCGACGTGGGGGAGACCCAACGGCTGTTCACCGGGGCTACCCGCCGAGCAGTTGAGGTCATCGACGGCTGCTGCACCGCCGACGGGTGCAACGAGCCACCCGAACGGTGCGACGTCGACCACATCGTGCCCTGGCCCCGAGGGGCCACGGTGCAGTCCAACGGCCGGTTGCGATGTCCCGATCACCACGAGAACCGCCGTCGGCCACCTCCGCCCGTCGACGAACCACCGTGACCCGCGGTGTGAGGGCGGTCAGCGGAGCCGGACGGCCCGGGAAAACGCATCGGCGTGGGCAGCGTCACGATCGACGGTGATGCAGGCCCCCTCGCGCACGACCGGCGTTCCGTCGACCCACACGTCGCGCACGTCGGCTCCCGAACACGACCCCACCACGTGGGCGACGAGGTCGTCATCGTCGGCGACGGGAACGTCGAGGTGCACATGGATCAGGTCGGCGCGGGTGCCGGGTGCGAGCCGGCCGAGGTCGGGTCGTCCGAGCGCGTCGGCCGCCCCGCCGGTGGCCAGCCACAGGGCCTGATCGGCGGGTAGCTGGGCGGCATCGAGGCTGCGCAGCCGCGCTTGGCGTTGGGCTTCTCGCATCGCGTCGAGGAGATCGAGCCTGGGGTCCGAGACGGGGCCGTCGGTGCCGAGTCCGACCCGGATGCCGGCTTCGAGGAACGAGGCGACGGGAGCGATGCCCGAGGCGTGGCGGGCGTTGGACACCGGGCAGTGCGCAACGGCGACGTCGCGCTCGGCGAGGGTGGCGATGTCGGCCTCGTCGAGCCAGACGGCGTGGGCGACGAGGGTGCGGGGACCGAGCAGGCCGAGCCGGTCGAGGCGCTCGACGGCGGGTGGTTCGTCGCGACCTTCGGCGAGGTGGATGTGCACTCCTGCGCCGGTCTCGTCAGCGAGGGCAGCGACACGCTCGAGCGAGTCGTCGCCGACGGTGTACGGAGCGTGGGGGCCGAGCGCGACGGTGACGAGTGGATGGTCTCGCCACCGGTCGATGCACCGGTGGGCCATGGCGAACTGCTCGTCGGTCGTGCCGAGGAGAGGAATGGCCCCGCCGTCGACCAGCGGTGGCGCGATCACGCAGCGGAGCCCGGCCTCGGACGCCACCTCGGCGATCACGTCGGGGGCGAAGTACATCTCGAGGCTGGTGGTGATGCCGTGGGACAGGAGCTCGGTCACGCCGAGGGTCATGCCGGCGCGCACGTCGGTGCGGTCGAGGCGGGCCTCCCGGGGCCAGATCACCTGCTCGAGCCAGTCGGCGGTGGAGAGGCCATCGCCCAGGCCGCGCAGCAGGGTCATCGGGGTGTGCGCGTGGGTGTTGACCAGGCCGGGCATGAGCACACCGTCGAGGCCGGTCTCGACAGCGTTGGCCGGAGCGGACGGAGCGTCGGCGGCGGACCCCACCCACGTCACCTGGCGACCGTCGACGTCGACCACCCCGGGCGAGAATCGCCCCGGATCGTTGGGACCGGCGCAGCTGATCACGTGCGTGGCGAAGAACCGGGTCCGGGTCATGTCTCGCAGTCAACCACGCCGCGGCCCCGACGTGACGGGGCAGGGACGAGGGCCGGTTCGACGTGGGCTGAGATTGACTCTTGTGTCACTGGGTCGTTCGGCCTAGAGTCCTCGCCATGCGGATCGGCGGATTCCGACGCGTTGCGGCGTCGATGGCGACAGGTGTGATGGTGGCGACCCTGGCGGTGGGGTGTGGGGGCGACGATCCTCCGCGTGATCGGGCCGAGCCGTCACCGGTCACCGAGCTGGTCGCCTCGACCACCTCGCCCTCGACGACGACGACCACCACCGAGGCGACCACCACCACGATCGACCCCGACGCGCCGGTGTTCGAACCCCTCATGATCGACCCCGCCCTCGCCCCCGAAGCCCAAGTCGAGGCGGCCTACCTGCA
>SKKL01000210.1 GCA_007121465.1 Acidimicrobiales bacterium
GAGTCGCCGGTGGCGAACCGCACCTCGAAGTCGGGATGCCCGGCACAGAGGCGAAGGAGCTCGGCACCGGTGAACCCCGATGCCCCGATGATTCCGATACTGGTCACCGGCTGACCATACAAGCTGCTGCATGACTATGCAAGCAGGCGCGGGCCCGTCTCTGCGTGTGACGCCTGTCATGAGAGCCGGTGACGGTGGAGTATGGTGGAGCGATCACGTAACCCAAGGGGGAGCACATGAACACCCGATCCCGATACTGGCGCGCGCTGGCCGCGCTGGCAGCACTTCTGATGCTGCTGGCCGCCTGCGGCAACGACGACAACGGAAACGGCGACGATCCGCCCGACACTGTTGACGACGGCGACGATCCCGGCGGCGACGATCCCGGCGACGACGATGCCGCTGGCCAGGAGCCCCAGTACGGCGGCACGGTGATCATCGGACTCGAGGCCGAAGCCGGCGGCTACATCCCCGGCCTGACCGCCACCGGAACCTCGAGCGCCTCGGTCGACGGAGCGGTCTTCGACCCCCTCGTCGTCCAGACCGCCGAAGGTGAGTTCGAGGGCTTCCTCGCCGAGTCGATCGAACCCAACGACGACCTCACCGAGTGGACCCTCACGCTCCGCGAAGGTGTCAACTTCCACGACGGAACGCCGCTCGACGCCGATGCCATCCTGTGGAACTACGAGAACCTGCACCTCCACGAGGAGTCGCTGACCGCGGGAGCGATGGCCACCGCCGGACTCGAGTCGGTCGAGGTCGTCGACGAGCTCACCGTCCGCTATGTCCTCAACGGGGCCAACGCCGCCTTCCCCGACCTGCTCGCCGGGCGGGTCGGCAACCCGGTGTCCCCCACCGCCTATGAGGAGATGGGCCAGGACGCCTTCGGCTCCGCCCCGGTCGGCACCGGCCCGTTCGTCGCCCAGAGCTGGGTGCGTGACGACGAGTTCGTCCTCACCCGCAACGACGACTACTGGCTCACCGACGAGAACGGCAACGAGCTTCCCTACCTGGACGAGGTCATCTTCCGGCCGATTCCCGACGAGGAAGCCCGCTACAACAGCCTCCGGGCCGACGACACCCAGATCATCCAGACCACGCGTGGTCAGGCCGGCACCCGGATCATCGAGGCAGCCGACGAAGGCGGCTTCGAATCCAACGTGTCCCAGGGCAACATCCAGGGCGCGTCACTGTTCAACATCGCCTTCCCGCCGATGGACGACATCCGGGTTCGTGAGGCGATGATCCTCGCCGCCAGCTCCGACGACATCGCCGCCGCCCAGGGCTACGGCGAGCTCACCGAGCAGGCCAGCCAGTTCGTCAGCTCCGACAGCCCGTGGTTCTCCACCGAGGCCGAAGCGGCATTCATCGGCTCGGGCGGCCAGGACCTCGACGCCGCCACCGCACGGCTCCAGGAGTACATCGACGACCCGGACCGCTCCGACGGCCGGGCACCTGGTGATCGCCTCACCATCCGTTACCAGTGCCCGCCCGACCCGAGCCTCCAGGACATGGTCGTGGTGCTCCAGGACGTCTGGCAGGAGATCGGCGTCGACCTCGACCTCATCACCGTCGACCAGCCGACCCTCATCGGCAACGTCATCGGTTCGGCCGAGAACGAACTCCTCGGTGACTACGACATGACGTGCTGGCGAGTCGGCACCAACGACGACCCGCTCCAGTACGTGTCGAACTACTTCGGCCCGGTCGAGTCGACGGTCACCAACTTCGTCAACTGGACCGACCCGGAGATCGACGAGGAGCTCGTGACGCTGCGCACCTCGCCGGACTTCGCCGAGCGCTACGCCGCTCTCGAGCGGATCAACGTGATCCACAACGAGAATGCGATCACGGCATGGCACATCGCCTACGCATCGACCATCGGGTGGCGCGACGACCTGCGCAACGTCAGCGAGTGGACCACTCCTGAGGGAAGCCCGGGTCCGAGCAACCTCGGTGGACGCATCTGGGTCCACTACGTCTGGATCGACCAGTAACCCGATCCTGATCCTTCAGTAACGCTCACCGCCCCCGGCCATCGGCCGGGGGCGGTGTCGCGTTCAGCTCCGGAGCGTCGCGGGAAGTGCCGCCTCGACCGCGGCGATGCACCGGGTGCGCACCTCGACCAGCTCAGCATCGGTGAGGGTGCGGTCGGGCGCCTGGAGCCGCAGCCGCCAGGCGAGGCTCCGTCGTCCATCGGCCACCGAGGTCCCCCGGAACACGTCGAAGAGCTCGAGAGCGACGAGGAGGTCGCCGGCCGCGTCACGCACGACCGGTTCGACCGACGCGGCGGGAACAGACTCGTCCACCTCGAACGCGAGGTCGAGATCGCTCGATGGGTAGAGGCGAACCTGCTCGTAGGGACGTGCGCTACGGTCGACCGCCAGCAACGTCGTGAGGTCGACGTCGAACCAGGCAACCCGCCCGGGCACCTCGAACCGGACCAGTACGTCGGGATCGATCTCCCCGAGCGTCCCCACCTCGGCACCGTCGACGAAGATCCGTGCGCCCCGGGTGGGGTGCAGGCCGGGCACGTCGTCGGCGACCAACTCGAAGGTGACCTTCAGGTGCTCGGCCAGGGCCCGCCAGGCCTGGACCGCAACGGGAGCTTCGGCCCCGCCGATGGCTCCGGCGAGACGCTCGGACTCGTCGGGCAGGTCGGCGGTGGGGTCAGGGGGGCGGTTGTAGACGTGGGCGAGCTCGAACACCGAGAGGTCGGGGTTCCGGTGCGAGGCGTTGTAGGCGAGCACCTTGCAGATGCCCGGCAGCAACGAGCTGCGCATGACCGACTCCTCGGCCACGAGCGGGTTGGACACCCGGATACCGTCGTCGTCGAGACCGGCGGCGGCCAGGTCGCCGGGGGCGAGGAACGGCAGCGGCATGACCTCGGTGAACCCGAGGCCGACCAGTGCCTGGCGCACCCGGCGCCGCTCGCGCTGATAGCGGGACAGGCCGCCGCTCTCGGTGGAACGGGGCACCGTGCGGGGGATCCGTCTGTAGCCGTGGTGGCGGGCGATCTCCTCGATGACGTCGATCTCCGAAGCCGAGTCGGGTCGCCACGAGGGGATGACCACGTCGTGGTCGTCATCCACCGGTGCACAGTCGAACCCGATCGGCTCCAGCAGGTCGCGAACCGCGGCCGGTTCCAGGTCGACCCCGATGACCGCGGCGGCCCGGTCGGTGCGCACCCGGATGGCCTCACGGGAGGGAAGATCGCCGAGTTCGTCGATGACGCCGGGGGCGAGACGGGCACGATCGCCCAGCAGCTCGACGAAACGCAGGGCGGCCCGTTCGAGGATCTCGGGGTCGGTGCCCTTCTCGAATCGAGCCGAGGCCTCCGACCGCAGCCCCAGGCGGCGCGCGGTCCGGGCGACCGCGAGGGGCTGGAACCAGGCCAGCTCGAGCAACACGTCGGTGGTTCCCGACGAGATCTCGGTGTCGGCGC
>SKKL01000085.1 GCA_007121465.1 Acidimicrobiales bacterium
CCACCCCGGCCGATGCCGAGGCCGCCTGTGGCGATCATCACCGTTCGCTCGTCAAGACTCCGATCGAGCCGGTCTTCACCGTCCCCGCCGGATCGACCCTCGCGTTCGAGTTGCGGTTGCCCGACGACGCCACCGATCCGGTGAGGGTGGCGGTCGCCACCGAGGAGGGCGAGGTCCTGACCGCCGTCGTCGCTCCCGCCGAGGTCGCGCCCCACACCCTCCACGACATCGACGGGCGCCGGTGGGCCGTTCGCTGGGTCGTCACCACCATGGCCCTCCCGGTCGGGTACCACGACGCCATGGTCGAGATCGACGGCGACACGCATCACGCGAGAGTCCTCGCCCCACCGGCGGCTCTTCCTCCCCTCACCGGCGGGCCAGCCTGGGGGGTCTTCGCCCCTACCTACTCGTTCCTGCCCACGGGGCGAGCAGGGAGGGACCATCTCGGCATCGGACATCTCGGCGATCTCGATCGCCTGGCCCAGGCGATCGCCCCCAGCGGTGGTCGGGTGCTGTCGACCCTTCCGCTCCTCGCCACCTTTCTCGACGAACCGTTCGAGCCGAGCCCCTATTCGCCGATCAGTCGACGGTGGTGGAGTGAGCTCCACCTCGACCCGGCTCACCTTCCCGGGCTCGACGAGAGCCCCACTGCTCGTGAGCTGCTCGGCTCGCGTCGCCTCGAGACCGCCGCCGCCGATCTCGCTTCCCGCAACCTCATCGACCACCGGCGGGCCGCTCAGGTGGTGCGCGAGGTCCTCGATGCCATCAGCGCCGATCTGTCGATGTCGCAAGGGCCGACCCGGGCCGCGCTCGAGCGCTTCGCCGCCGACCGCCCCGAGCTGGCCGAGTACGCGCGCTTCCGAGCGCTCGTCGAGGCCCACGGCAGCGAGTGGGGGTCCCGCCAGCAGGAGTCGGCCGGTCGTCCGATCGCCGACACCGACGTCGACCCCGCGGTGGTCGCACTGCACCGGTATGTGCAGTTCGCCGCCGATCGCCAGCTCGGCGACCTCGCCCATCGCTTGTCGGGTCGTGGGCAGCTCCTCGCCCTCGACCTGCCCCTCGGCGCCAACCCCGACGGGTTCGACGTGTGGGCCAATCCCGACGACTACGCACGCGGCATCTCCACCGGTGCCCCGCCCGACGAGTTCTTCGGGGGCGGCCAGGACTGGGGATTCCCGCCGATCCACCCCATCACCAGCCGGGCGCGCGGTCACGCCGAGCTGGTCACCGCGGTGCGGCACCACGCCCGCCACAGCGGTCTGCTTCGCATCGACCATCTCATGTCGCTCGAGCGCCTGTGGTGGGTGCCGCCCGGCGCCTCCGCGCGCGACGGCGTGTACGTCCGCTACCCGACCCACGAGCTCACCGCGGTGATCGCCATCGAGGCCGAACGAGCCGGGGTGGTCGTCGTCGGCGAGAACCTCGGCACCGTCTCCGACGAGATCAACTCCACGATGGACCAGTGGGGCATGCTCGGCATGTACGAGATGCAGTTCGAGGGATGGCGGGCCGACCAGCACCGTTCGATCCAGGCCCCGGGTCCCCTCACCGTCGCGGGGCTCAACACCCACGACATGCCGACCTTCGCCGGCTGGTGGGAGGGCCACGACATCGTCGACGCCGTCGACCTCGATCTCATAGACCCTGCTGACGCTCCCGCGCGCCTCGCCGAGCGACGCGCCCATGTGCGGGCCGTCGCCGAGGTGCTCGGCCACGAGCTCGGCCGGGAGGTGGCGGTGGAACCACAGGAGGTGCTCGCCGCCGCTCTCGAATGGCTCGGCGGGACACCGGCCCAGGTGGTGCTCGCCACCCTCGAAGACCTGTGGCTCGAAGAGCGACCCCAGAACGTCCCCGGCACCCACCGGGACCGCCCCAACTGGCGCCGACGCTTCACTCGCAGCCTCGACGACGCGTGGTCCGACCCGGGCGTGGTCGAGGTCCTCGCCGCACTGGCTCGCGCCCGAACCGACGTCTCCACCCCCAGGGAGTACTCACCGTGACCGAACCCCGACCCGGCTCCATCTTCGGATCCTCTGCCGGGGCCCCGGCGGAATCCTCCCCCGAGGTCCCCGCGGGGCCCACCCTCCTCGGCGAACAGGACCTGCACCTGTTCAACGAGGGGACCCACCGCTACCTGCACCGCCACCTGGGGGCTCACCCCCTCGACCACGACGGCCGCCCCGGAACGTGGTTCGGGGTGTGGGCGCCGAGCGCCGGTACGGTCAGCGTCGTCGGCGACTTCAACCAGTGGGACCCCGACGCCGACCCGCTGTCGGCCCTCAGCGGGTCCGGGATCTGGGAGGGCTGGATCCCCGGGATCGGTGCCGGCACCCTCTACAAGTTCCACATCGTCGGCCCGTCCGGACGCACCTTCGAGAAGGCCGATCCGTTCGCGGCGATGAGCGAGGTGCCGCCCAACACCGCGTCGGTGGTGTGGGACCTGTCCTACACCTGGTCCGACGACGAGTGGATGGCGACCCGCGCCGAACGAAACGCTCTCGATGCCCCCATCTCGATCTACGAGGTCCACCTCGGCTCGTGGGGTCGGGTCGCCGGAACCACCAGCCGGTTCCCGACCTACCGCGAGATCGCCGAACCCCTCGCCGACCACCTCGAGGCACACGGGTTCACCCACGTCGAGCTTCTCCCGGTGATGGAGCATCCCTTCTACGGATCGTGGGGGTACCAGTGCACCGGGTACTTCGCCCCCACCAGCCGGTACGGAACTCCCCAGGACCTCATGTACCTGGTCGAGTACCTCCACCAGCGCAACATCGGGGTCATCGTCGACTGGGTCCCGTCGCACTTCCCGGCCGACGCCCACGGCCTCGGCTACTTCGACGGCACCAACCTGTTCGAGCACGAAGACCGTCGGCTCGGTCACCACCCCGACTGGGACAGCCTGATCTTCAACTACGGCCGCCACGAGGTTCGTTCGTTCCTCATCTCCTCAGCCATCTCCTGGCTCGACCGCTACCACATCGACGGAATCCGGGTCGACGCCGTCGCGTCCATGCTCTACCGCGACTACTCGCGCAACGACGGCGAGTGGATCCCCAACGAGTTCGGGGGTCGGGAGAACCTCGAAGCGATCAGCCTCCTGCGCGAGCTGAACACCGCAGTGTTCGGGGAGTTCCCCGGGACCACCACCTACGCGGAGGAATCCACCGCCTGGCCCATGGTGTCCCGCCCCACCTACGTGGGTGGGCTGGGGTTCGGCTTCAAGTGGGACATGGGCTGGATGCACGACACGCTCGAGCACTTCTCCCGCGACCCGATCCACCGTCGGTTCCACTACCACGAGCTCACGTTCCGCGGCGTCTACTACGCCACCGAGAACTACACCCTTCCGCTCTCCCACGACGAGGTCGTGCACGGGAAGGGCTCGCTGCTCAACAAGATGCCCGGCGATCGGTGGCAACAGCTGGCCTCGCTCCG
>SKKL01000016.1 GCA_007121465.1 Acidimicrobiales bacterium
AGGATCGTGGACCGGATACGACGCGAGCTCGAGGCCCAAGGCGTGGGGGCCTCGATCGGGGCGGTGGACAGCGGTGACGCCCCGGACCCCGTCGAGGCGTGGCGGCTGGCCGACTTCGCCATGTACGCCGACAAGCGGACTCGTCGGGGTCGCTGACGGCGACACCGTGCCTCAGGCGAACCGCCTCTGGTAGACCATGCCTCGGCCGCCGATGGCCGGCGAGTCGAGGAGGATCCGGTGAACGCCATCGTCATCTACGAGAGCCTGACGGGGAACACCCGTGAAGCGGCCGACGTCATCGCGGCCGAGTTGTCGGCGGCGGGGGTCGCGACTGTTGCGTCCTCGATCGAGTCGGTCGACCTCGGAGTCCTCGCGGCGGCCGACCTGGTGGTGGTCGGCAGCTGGGTGGACGGCATGTTCTTCATCGGGCAGCGGCCGGGACGGGCGGGTCGGCTCCGGTCGATGCCGGTGATCGACGGCAAGCGGGCCGCGGTGTTCTGCACCTATGCGATCGACCCGGGCAAGACTCTCACCAAGCTGTCCGACATCGTGACCGAGCGCGGGGGAAACGTCATCGGCGGGGTCGCCCTCCACCGCAAGCGCCTCGCCGAGGACGCCGCCGACTTCGCCGACCGCCTCCTGTCCACCCTCCAGCTCTGACCCGCCCGGCTCACCCGGGTCGGCTGGTGGCCCCCCGTTCGGCCCGCGTGCCGGCGTGGCTGCGGGTGGGTATCACGACCACGCCACCGTCGTCGTCTCTCAACACACGGACCGACGCGCCGTAGTGCTCGCTGATGGTGTGCTCGGTGAGGACCTCGGCCGCGGTGCCCGTGACCACCGAGCGGCCGTTGCTCATGAGCAGCAATCGGTCGGCGAACTGGCCGGCAAGGGTGAGGTCGTGCATGGCAGCGACGACGGTGAGGCTTCGGTCGTGGCGGAGGGATTCGACCAGCTCGAGCACCTGTTGCTGGTGGCCGACGTCGAGGGCGCTCGTGGGCTCGTCGAGCAGGAGGACCGGCGCCTCCTGGGCCAGGGCGCGGCCGAGTACGACCCGCTGCAGCTCGCCACCGCTCAGGGTGCCGAGGGCGCGTCCGAGGAAGTCGCCGAGCTCGAGCTGGTCCGAGACCCCGGCGACGACGTCGAGGTCGTGGCGACGTTCGGTGCCGAGGTAGGAGATGTAGGGGCTGCGGCCGAGCAGGAGGTAGTCGGCCACCCTCATGTCCGGCGGGCACTCGGGCACCTGGGGGACCAGCGCGACGGCCCGGGCCAGGTCGCGCCGGGAGAGGTCCTGGTGGGGAGTGCCGTCGACGGTGATCGACCCGTCGTGGTCGACGAGGCCGACCACCGCTCGCAGGAGGGTGCTCTTGCCGGCGCCGTTGGGGCCGATCAGCCCGAGCCACTCGCCCCCGGCGACCTCGAGGGACAACGAGTCGACCGCACAGAAGTCGCCGAAGCGGACGGTGGCGTCGTCGACGCGCAGCACCGTCATCGGGCGAGCTTCCTGCTGGTGTGGAGCACCACCGCGAAGAACGGGGCGCCGAGGAACGCGGTGATGACCCCGATGGGGAGTTCGGCGGGGCTGGAGATCGTCCGGGCGACCACGTCGGCGGTGACCAGGAAGGCGGCGCCGCCGAGCAGGGAGAGGGGGAGGACGATGCGGTAGCTGGTGCCGGCGACGAGTCGCACTGCGTGGGGGACGATGATGCCGACGAACCCGATGAGCCCGCTGACTGCGACGGCCGCGGCCGTTCCGAGCGTGGCGGCGGCAACCACCACGAGGCGGACCCGTTCGGTTCGCACCCCGAGGGTGTCGGCCTCGTCGTCGCCCACCGCGAGGACGTCGAGCAGGCGGCGGTGCAACAGGATGGCCACGGTGCTCACCACCACGTAGGGCAAGATCAACAGCACCTCGTGCCACCCGGAGGTGGCGAGACGCCCGAGGATCCACGAGTAGACCTGGCGAAGGGTCTCGGCCTCGCGCTGCTGGACATAGGTCTGGAGGGCGGTGAGGAAGGCAGCGACGGCCACGCCGGCGAGGATGAGGGTGGCGGCGTTGCGCTGGGAGCCGGACGCGTGGCCGAGGATCCACGCCGCGGTGACCCCGACGAATGCGCCGACGAAGGCGAACATCGGCAGCGCGTCGACCGGCCACGCCGAGGAGTCGGGGCCATAGGCGATGGCGAGGGTGGCGCCGAGGCCGGCTCCGGCGGCGACGCCGAGCAGGTAGGGGTCGGCGAGGGGGTTGCGGAACACGCCTTGGTAGGCGGCTCCCGAGATGGCGAGCATGCCTCCGACGAGGGCGCCGAGGACGACCCGGGGCATTCGGATCTTCCAGAGGATGTCGGCTTGGCGATCGGTGAGGCCCGGTCCCATGTCGACCCCGGGAAGGGTGGAGATCATCTCGGTGACCACACCCCAGGCCGAGAGGCTGGCCGGTCCGACGAGGACGCCGAGGGCGAGCGCGCCGCCGAGGGCGCCGACCGCCACCGCGAACCACCGCCGCCGAAGCCGGCTGGGAGCCGGTTCGGCGGGGGCGTCGGGCCGGATGATGGCCTCGACGGTGGTTCGGGTGGGGCGGTCGGACACGTTTGTCAGCTCACCGGCTCGAGGGTTGCCACGGCGTCGGCGGCATCACGCAGGTAGTCGACGATCCGCGGGCCCCACCGGGACGCGATGTCCTCGTCGACCTCGAACACCGCGTTGTTGGTGACGGCGGTGAGCCCCGCCCACCCGGGGCGGGCGGCCACGGTCTCGGGGCTCTGTCCACAACAGGCGGCGTCGGCGAGGAAGATGATGTCGGGATCGGTCTCGATGATGAACTCCTCGGACAGCTGTGGGTAGCCGCCGCTGCTGCCGTCGGGGTCGGCGGCATCGGCGATGTTGACCAGGCCCATCAGGGCGTAGACCTCGCCGATGAAGGTGCTCGAGGTGACCGAGAAGAAGGTTTCATCGAGCTCGTGGAAGTAGGTGAGACCCTCGGCGTGTTCGGGGAGGCCGGCGACGATCTCGTCGATCTCGGACTGCATCGATGCGACGAGCTCGGCCGCCTCGCCGACGTTGCCAGTGGCGGCACCGATCACCTCGATCTGGCGCCACACTCCATCGAAGTCGGCCGGAGCGTCGAGCACGAGGGTGGGGATGCCGAGGAGCTCGAGCGAGTCGGCGACGTCGCCGGGGTCGTAGGAGATGAGGACCAGATCGGGGTCGTACTCGGCGATGGCCTCGGTGTTCGGGGTGAACCCGGACAGATCGGTGACCGGTGCCTCGGCCGGGTAGTAGGAGTACTCGTCGACCGCGACCACCTGGTCGCCGGCGTCGACGGCGAAGAGGATCTCGGTGTGGCTCCCCGACAGCGACACGATCCGCTCGGGTCGCTCGTCGACGGTGACCGGCCCGTTGTCGGCCTCGACGGTGACCGGGAAGGAGCCGGGGTCGC
>SKKL01000041.1 GCA_007121465.1 Acidimicrobiales bacterium
CCACGGGCGGCAGCGTCGTTGAACGACTGGTCGCCTCGGCCGCCGATGTCGTAGACCATCCCGACCCGCAGGTCGGAATCGCCGTTGCCGTTGCCGACCGCGTCGTCGTCATCATCGTTGCCGCACGCGGCGGCGACGATGGCGAAGACCGCCAACAGGGCAAAGAGGAGCCGAAGGCTCCGGGAGTTCGTGCGCATGCATCCTCCATCGTGACGAGGCGCCCATGATGGGCACCCGCTCTCGGTGACGGCGCAGGACCATGTCCGCAGCCGACTGCTGTACACCGTACTCCTCCGCGGAGAGCCCGGTGACGGATCGGGCGCTCGCCGGCTGCTCAGCGAGGAGAGTCGATGCGGCAGGCGGGGGTGCCGCCGGGCATGCGGTGTCGGTTGCGGGACACGAGGGCGTAGACGGGGCGGGCCAGCCACCGGAACGGCGGGACGAGCATGATCCTCCCGGCCACTCCCCAGAGGCCGCCGGCCGCCCGCAACGACTCGCCGATGGCGAGGTGCCCGCCCCGGAGGTCGCCCTCGGGTGTGATCCACCAGGCCTTGGCGTTGGCCTGCTCGGCGGTGAGGCCGAGCGCGCCGAGGTCGTCGACGAACTGCCATGCGACGACCTCGACGTCGTCGGGCAGCCGTCGTTCGACCCATCGGGCCGAGCTGGTGCAGAAACCGCAATCACCGTCGAAGATCAGCACGTGACCAGTCTCGCACGGGTTCGCCGAAAACGGCGCTGGGGCGCCGTCGGCAGGGTGAGCGGTGAGCCGGGAGGCCCGACGGGACTGCTAGCGGCCGACGTTGGGCTTGCGGCCGTGGTTGGCCTTGTTGCGACGGGCCTTGGCCCGCTTCTTGGAGGTGCGCTTCGACATAGGGGCGAGATCCTACCGGTTCGGGCGACGTCCGGCGACCCGGCCTCGCACCGGTACGCTCTGGTCGATGGAACGCTTCGGGTTCGTCGGCCTCCCCAACGCGGGGAAGTCCTCCCTCTACAACGCCTTGGCCGGTGGCGGTGCGCTCGCTGCGCCCTACGCCTTCGCCACCACCGACCCCAACGTCGGGGTGGCGAAGATCTTCGACGACCGTCTCGACGCACTGGCGGAGATGAGCAAATCGAAGAGCGTGGTGCCCACCAGCGTCCAGTTCACCGACATCGGCGGGCTGGTCGAAGGAGCGTCTCAGGGGGAGGGTCTGGGCAACCGCTTCCTGGCCGGGATCCGCGAGGCCGATGCCATCGTCTATGTCCTGCGGGCCTTCGCCGACGACGACGTCCCCGGGCCGTCGGACCCCCTCGAGCACCTGCGGGTGGTCGAGATCGAGCTCACCCTCGCCGACCTCGAGACCGTCGAGTCCCAGGTCGAGAAGCGGCGCAAGGCCATGAAGGGCGACAAGGGTCTGGCCGACGAGGTCGCCGCGCTCGACGCCGCGCTCGAGGTGCTCGCCGAGGGGTCACCGATCTACCGCAGCAACCTGCCCCCCGCTCACCGCGAGGCGCTCCGCCCCTACTTCCTTCTCACCAACAAGCCGGTGCTGGCGGTGGTCAACATCGGTGAGGACGACATCGAACGGGTCGACGAGGTCGTCGCCCCCGTCGCCTCCGAGCTGGGCGAACGGGCCGAGGTGATCGGTGCCTGTGTGCAGCTCGAGGCCGAGGCGGCTCTGATGGACCCCGACGAGCGCCGGGAGGTCCTCGATGCGCTGGGTCTCGGCGAAGGGGCGCTGCCTCGCTTCGTGCGCGCCGCCTACCACGCTCTCGGGTTGCGCACCTTCTTCACCACCGGCGAGAAGGAGACCCGGGCCTGGACGTTCCGAGCCGGCTCGAAGGCCCCGCAGGCGGCGGGGGTCATCCACACCGACTTCGAGCGGGGGTTCATCCGCGCCGAGGTGATCCACTGGGACGAGCTGCTCGAGATCGGTGGCTGGTCCAAAGCACGCGATGTCGGAAAGCTACGGGTCGAGGGCAAGGACTACGAGGTGCAGGACGGCGACGTGCTCGAGATCCGCTTCAACGTCTGATCGCCGGTCGGCGACACACCCCCGGGAGGCACAGTGGCGTGGTTGGTGCGCAACGACGAAGTGCTGGCGTCGCTCGAGATCGCCGAGTCGAGGCGTGACCGCGCCCGTGGGCTGCTCGGCCGCGACGGTCTCGACGGTGCTCTGTACCTGGCCCCGTGCCGGTCGGTGCACACCTTTCGCATGCGGTTCCCGATCGATGTGGCGTTCGTCGACGCCGACCTGACGGTCCGCCGCATCGTGCAGATGAAGCCGGGTCGGATGACCCGGCCCTGCTGGTCGGCTCGTGGGGTCATCGAAGCCGAGGCCGGGTGCTTCGCCCGCTGGGAGCTGGTCGAGGGCGACACCGTGGAGATTCGTCAGTGAGCGGCCCCGGACGCCTGGTGCTGGTCGGAACACCGATCGGCAACCTCGGCGACCTCGCCCCCCGGGCGATCGACGCCCTCGCCGCCGCCGACGTCGTCGCCTGCGAGGACACCCGCCGCACGGGACGGCTCCTCCAACACGCCGGGGTCAAGGCCCGGTCGCTGGTGACGGTCAACGACCACACCGAGGCGGCCCGCACGCGTGACCTGCTCGCCCGCATCGACCGGGGCGAGATCGTCGCCGTGGTGACCGACGCCGGCATGCCCGGCATCTCCGACCCGGGCGAACGCCTGGTGCGGGCGGTGGCCGCGGCCGGACACGTCGTCGAGGTGATCCCCGGGCCCTCGGCCGCCATCGCCGGGCTGGTCGCGAGCGGGCTCCCCACTGGTCGGTTCTGCTTCGAGGGCTTCCTGCCCCGCAAGGGCTCGGCCCGCACCGAGCGGCTCACCGCGCTCGCCGACGAACGCCGCACCGTGGTGCTCTACGAGGCGCCGCATCGCCTGGCCCGCACCCTCGCCGACCTGTCCGGAGCGCTCGGCCCCGACCGACGCTGTGCGCTGGCCCGCGAGCTGACCAAGCTCCACGAGGAGGTGTGGCGGGGGAGCCTGTCCGCGGCGGTGGATCACTGTGCCGAGGTCGACCCGCGAGGGGAGTACGTGGTGGTGGTCGACGGAGCCCCACCGCCCGGTCCCGCCACCGACGACGAGCTGAGGGACGAGGTGCGGCGTCTCCGCGACCGAGGAATGTCCACCCGCGATGCCAGCACCGAGGTGGCGGCCCGCTTCGACGTGCCTCGCCGTCGGGTCTATGCCCTGGCGACGTCCCCCTCGGACGCCGATCCGGCTGGTTGACTCTCCCTGATGTCCGATCCCCGCGAGCCGGCCGACCCCGAGCTCCCTGTCGCTGACCCGACACCCCTCGAGGGCGACGCTGCTCCCGGCCGCGGGGCGCTGGTCCGGTCGAGCGCGCTGGTGGCGGTGGGCACCGCCCTGTCGCGCGTCACCGGACTGGTGCGGGTGGTCGCCCTCCTCTACGCCCTCAACCAGACCCGGC
>SKKL01000200.1 GCA_007121465.1 Acidimicrobiales bacterium
AGCCCGGCAACTGGCAGGCGGTTGCCGACGTCCGGCCGGTGCCTCCCGAGTTGGCCTCGGTGCCCGAGGTCCGCTGGGGGTTCAGGGGCCTCTACCTGCTGGCACTCCTCCTGGCGGTCTCGCTTCCGGTCGTGCTGTCGGTGGGCCAGACGAACCTGGCGGCCACCATCCTCATCTACTCCATGGTCGCCATCTCGCTCGTGGTGCTGACGGGATGGGCCGGTCAGGTCAGTCTCGGCCAGATCGCGTTCTTCGGTTTCGGGGCCGCCATCGGCGGGGCCATCACCACCCGCTTCGGATGGGACATCTCCCTCGCGATCCTCGCAGCCGGGATCATCGGGGCGGTGATGGCCGTCGTGATCGGCCTTCCCGCACTGCGCATACGAGGCCTGTTCCTCGCGGTCATCACCCTCGCGTTCGCGGCGGCGACCGCCGACTACTTCCTCAGCCGTACCTACTTCGACTGGTGGCTCCCGACCGGCCGCGTGACCCGCGGCGACTTGTTCGGCATCATCCCGCTCGGCACCGAGACCCAGTACTACTACTTCTCGCTCGCCTGTCTGCTGGCGATGATGACCATCGCCCATCAGGTGCGGCAGTCGCGGGTCGGTCGGGTCATCGTCGGAGTGCGCGAGAACGAACGCGGAGCCCAGGCCTATGCCATCAACCTGGTCCGGGCCAAGCTCACCGCCTTCGCGCTGTCGGGCTTCATGGCTGCCTTCGCCGGTGCGGTGTTCGTGCACCACCAGCGAGACTTCGGGATCCAGCCCTACGCCACCACCGAGAGCCTCTCCGTGTTCACCATGGTCGTGATCGGCGGTCTGGGTTCGATTCCCGGAGGAATCGTGGGAGCCCTGTACGTCAAGGGCACCCAGAACTTCTTGCCCAGCGAGCTCAGCTTCTTCGCCAGCGGACTCGGTCTCCTCGCGGTGCTGGTCGTCCTCCCGGGCGGCCTCGCCTCGCTCATCTACCGCGGCCGCGACGGCTACCTGCGATGGGTCGCCAACCGCCGCCACATCATGGTCCCGAGCCTCTTCGCCGACGCGGCGGACCTCGACAACATCACGACCGGACGCGACAAGGGAATGGAGTTCGTGCGTCAGATGGCCGACTTCATGGACGCCTCCCGGTCCCAGGCCCGGGAGGCTCGGGCGCAGCGCCCCAACGGCAACTCCCCTGACGGCCCGGCCCCTGCAGGCGATGCTGAGCCGGAGCGACCCGACCAGGCCCTGATCACCTCCTCCGACACCTCTGATGCCGAGGAGGCAGAAGCAGGCACCCAGCAGCCGACCGGCCGAGAGGGCGAGCGATGACCACCCACGACACCCCCGGGGTGACCGGCGGCGACCCGGGCGGTCCGGAGCGCCGGAAGAAGGCCGCCAACGGTGCCGACCCGAGCCGTCGGCCGCTGACCGATCGCATGCAGGACTGGAGGCCCTCGAACATCACTCAAGGGGCCACCGTCTACCCGCTCTTCGTGCTCTTCGGGCTCAACGCGGTCGAGGAGCTCGACCGCGAGGCCTTCAGCATCCTCCTCCCCGACATCCGCGACCACTTCGGGCTCGGCGCCACGGGCATCCTCACGCTCATCTCGGTGGTGGGGTTCTTCGTGTTGTTCCTCGAGATCCCCATCGCCCACCTCGCCGACCGACGCAGCCGCACCAAGCTCGCGGCCGGTGGGGCGGGGGCCTGGGGCCTGGCCTCCGCCCTCACCGCGTTCGCCGGCAACATCTGGATGCTGGGAGCGTTCCGCGGGGCCGCCAATCTCGGGCGAGCCGTCAACGGTGCGACCCACCAGCCGCTGATCTCGGACTACTACCCGGTCAACGTTCGTCCTGCCGTGTTCGGTCTCTACAACGCGGCCAGTCCGATCGGGCGCTTCGTCGCCGCGCTGGGGGCGGGCTGGCTCGCCTACTTCTTCACCTGGAGGGCGCCCTTCCTGGTCTTCGCCTTCCCCACCCTCATCTTCGTGGTGCTCGCCATGCGGCTGAAGGACCCGATTCGCGGGCTCCACGAGCGCACTGCCCACGGAGCCGACAAGGAGACGGCCAACACCGAGGAGGCGCCGGCATCCCTCGCCGAAGCGTGGCGTGTGCTCTGGCAGATCCGGACGCTCAGGCGCATCTGGATCTCGCTGCCGTTCATCGCCATCCCTCTGTTCGCCCTGAGTCCCCTCCTTCAGCTGTTCTACGCCGACGTCCTCGGACTCGACGAGGTCGGGCGCGCCTATGTCTCCATGGCGGTCGAACCCGCCCAGGTGATCGGGCTGATCCTCGGTATCCCGCTCGCCACCAAGCTCATGCGTCGCGACCCGTCGTTGCTGCTCAAGCTGCTCGGCGCCGCCGGCGTCCTCCAGGTGTTCGCTCTGATCTTCCTGATCTACAGCGAGGACGTCTACATCGCCGTGGGGATGCGGATGCTGCTGGCGGTCCCCACCGCGATCACCGCCCCTGCCTTGGCTGCGGTCACCTCCCTCCTGGTCCCGCCCCGGGTTCGCTCGATCGGGTTCACGATCAACAACCTCTTCATCATCCCGGTGTTCCTCATCGGACCGGTCATCGGCGCCCTGGCCGACCAGTGGGGCCTCCAGCGGGGCATCCTCGTGCTGGCGCCCATGATCCTGATCGGGGTGGCCATCATCGTGTCGGGCGGCCCGTTCATCACCTCCGACATCCACAAGGTCCGCACATCCACCGTGGCCATGGCCGAGGTCCGCAAGGCTCGCGACGAGGGTCGGGCCAAGCTCCTGCTGGTCAAGGAACTCGACGTCCACTACGACACCGTGCAGGTCCTGTTCAACGTCGACTTCGAGATCGACGAGGGCGAGATCATCGCCCTGCTGGGCACCAACGGCGCGGGCAAGTCGACACTGCTCAAGACCATCTCGGGGCTCGTCGAGCCGTCGGCCGGAGCGATCATCTTCGACGGGGTCAACATCACCAACGCCCCGCCCAACGAGATCGTGCGGCACGGAGTGGTCCAGGTACCGGGCGGAAAGGGGATCTTCCCGTCACTGTCGGTCGGCGAGAACATACGGCTCGCCGGATGGCCCTATGTCGACGAGCCCGAGTACCTCCAGGCGGCCACCGAGGAGGTGCTCGGATACTTCCCCATCCTCCGCGAGCGCTGGAACGACGCTGCGGGCAACCTGTCGGGCGGCGAGCAGCAGATGCTCACCTTGTCGATGGCCTTCATCGCCAAGCCGCGACTGCTCATGATCGACGAGTTGTCGCTGGGTCTCGCGCCGGTGATCGTCGAGCGCCTGCTCTCGGTCGTCGAGGCCATCCGGGACCGGGGTACCACGATCATCCTGGTCGAGCAGTCGATCAACGTGGCCCTCACCGTGGCCGAGACCGCCTACTTCATGGAGAAGGGCGAGATTCGCTTCAAGGGCCCCACCAACGAACTGCTCGACCGTCCCGACATCCTCCGGGCGGTGTTCCTCGAGGGCGCCGCGTCGCTCGAGAAGCAAGGGGGGAGCACCTCCCCGGTCGCCGGTCCCACGCCCCGTACGGCCACGCACCCCGGCGACGTCGTCCTCCGAGCCGACAGCCTGACCCGCTCCTACCCAGGGGTGTTGGCGGTCAACGACGTCAGCTTCGACCTCCACCGCGGCGAGATCCTCGGGATCATCGGCCCCAACGGTGCCGGCAAGACCAGCCTCTTCGACCTCTTGTCGGGCTACCTGACCCCCGACCGGGGCCGCCTCTGGCTCGACGGCCACGACATCACGCAGATGTCGCCCAACGCCCGCGCCTGGTTGGGCATGGGCCGGTCGTTCCAGGACGCGCAGCTGTTCCCGGGCCTCACCGTCAAAGAGACCATCTCCCTCGCCCTCGAACGCACCGTCGAGGTGCGTGACCCGATCGCCACCGCGCTCGGCCTTCCGGTGGTCCGCCAGTCCGAGCGACGCGTCGCCGCTCGAGCCGACGATCTCATCGAGGTCCTCGGTCTCGGGGCCTTCGCCTCCAAGTTCGTGCGGGAGCTGTCCACCGGCAGTCGACGGATCGTCGACATCGCCTGCATCCTCGCCCATGAACCACACGTCATCCTCTTCGACGAGCCGTCGTCGGGGATCGCCCAACGCGAGAGCGAAGCACTGGGTCCGATGCTGCTGCGGATCCGGGAGGTCACCGGGGCCAGCATCATCGTCATCGAACACGACATGCCCCTCATCCGCTCGGTGTCCGACGAGATCCTGGCGCTCGAGCTCGGCGAGGTCGTCGTGCGGGGCAGCGCCGAGGTGGTGATGAACGATCCTCGGGTCGTCGCCTCCTATCTCGGCACCAACGACGCCGTCATCGGACGCTCGGGGCCAGGTGAACGAGGTGGGGACTCCCCGCCACCTGAGGCGTGATGTGTTCGGGCAGCAACTCAGGATGACCGGATTCGCGCCGATGGAGTAGAGCGTCCGCGTCAGGTACCCGACGGAGCACGTCCGAATGCACAACCGCAGGACCGAGAGGTCCACCAGATGACGGTCCCCGAGACCGACCACGGCGACGATTACGTCGACCGTGGGGTCGACGGCGCTGCTCCTGAACACCCCACGGGATGGTGGAAGGCGGTCGTCGAACGAGCGTCGGACGTCCTCATCGCGCTCGACGACCAGGGAACCATCACCTACATGAGCCCGGCGGGCGAGCGGGTCTTCGGGTGGGAGAGCAGCACGGTGATCGGGACGAACGGGTTCCATCTCGTCCACACCGATGATGCCACCCGGATCCAGGCCGCAGTGGAGCGGGGGCTGGCGGGCGCCGAGCCCCAGCCCTACCCCACCTTCCGGGTACGCCACCAGGACGGGAGGTGGTGCCACGTCGAGGCGAGAGCCTCGAACCTGCTCGCCCTCCCCGAGGTGGGAGCGTTCATCATCTCCCTGCGCGACGTCACCGAGTGGGTCGATGCCGAGGCGGCGATTCGGCTCCGCGACGAGCGCTATTTCGCCGTGGTCGAGAGGTCTCCCGAGGCGATCCTCATCCTCCAGGAGGACACCGTCGTCCATGCCAACCCCAGTGCGCTGCGGCTGTTGCTCGCCGCGGATCGGGCCGAACTGGTCGGTGTGGGCATCTCCACCATCTTCCGGGCCGAAGCGGGTGAGGTCGACCTCCTCGAACCGGCACCGGTGAGCGACGCCCCTTCCCCACCAGCGGATCGCCTACTCGGTCGACTCGACGGATCGGTCCTCCCTGTCGAGGTGACGAGCATCCCGACGGTGTGGGACGGCTTCGCCGCGACCCAGGTGATCGTGCGGGATGTCACCGAACAGCGTCAGGCCGATCAACGCCTCGTGCACCTCGCCACTCACGATCCCCTCACCGGCCTCCCCAACCGGAACCTCCTGGAAGACCGACTCGGACACGCCACCGCACGAGCCCGGCGAACCCGTCGGCCCTTTGCTGTGCTCTTCCTCGACCTCGACCGCTTCAAGGTCATCAACGACAGTCTCGGCCACGAGTTCGGAGACGACGTCCTTCGCCAGGTGGCCGAGCGCCTGGCCGACGCGGTCCGCCCGGGAGACACCGTGGCCCGACTTGGGGGCGACGAGTTCGTCATCGTCGTCGAGGATCTTCTGGTGGCCGACACCGTCGACCTGGTCGTCGAGCGGGTCCTGGGCGCGTTCGAGGAACCCGTCCGAGTCGCCGGTCGGGAGTTCTCGGTCGGGGCGAGCCTCGGAGTGCTGGTGACCACCGACGGCTCCGAACCGCGGTCCCTCCTGCGCGACGCCGACACCGCGATGTACACCGCCAAGACCACCGGCCGGGGGCGCGCGGTCCGCTTCGACGCCGCCCTTCGTGAGCAGGTCCACCGCCACGAAGAGCTCGAGCGGCGCCTCCGCGCCGCCCTCGACGAGCGCCAGATCACCACCGCGATGCAACCCATCGTCCGCCTGTCGGACCGTCGGGTGATGGGGATCGAGGTCTTCATGCGGTGGATCCATCCCGAACGAGGCCTCCTCCTGCCCGAGAGCTTCCTCGACGTCGCCGACGAGTCGGGCTTGCTCCCCGATCTCGGTCATGAACTGTTGCGACTCGCCACCAAGGAGGCGACCGCATGGGCGGCTCGCAGTGGTCGGCGTCGCAGCGACAGCCCGTGGCTGAGCGTGAACGTCGCCCACAGCGAGCTCGTCCGCTCCGGTTTCGCGACCCAGGTGCTCGAGGTGCTGTCGGCACGGGGCCTCGCTCCGCACGCGCTCTACCTCGAGCTGACCGAGGAGGCCCTTCTCGACGATCCGGTGGGGATCCTCGACGTGCTCCGGCCGCTCCGCGACGCCGGCGTCGGCATTGCGATCGATGACTTCGGGTCCGGCTACACCTCCCTCAGCGCACTGCGCCGCTTCGCCCCCGACCTGATCAAGGTGGACAGCGCCTACGTGGGCCGGATCACCGAGTCTCCCTCGGACGCCGCCATGGTGCGGGCGATCATCCAGATGGGTCACGCACTCGGAATACCGGTGGCCGCCGAGGGCGTCGAGCTCGTCGAGCAACAGCATCTGCTCGGGGTGCTCGGGTGCGACTACGCCCAGGGATACCTGTTCGCTCGACCGGGCGAGAGCGCGGCCCTCGAGGAACTGCTCGACACCTGATCGGCGGGCCTGACCACCGCTCTCGGGGAGGTGAAGGCAGGGGGGTAACGTGCCATTCGGGGTCGCGAGCCTCTAAGATGGTCCTTCGTGCCTGCGCCCCGGGCGCCGCGCTGCATGGCGGTGAGCGCCGGCTCGCCCAATGGGCCGCAAGCACGGCGTGAGTTCGGACACATTCCGTTCGAACTCGCACCATCGTCGAGCACGAACCGTCGACTACGAGGAGCCCGACCGCATGGGAGCCAACCGCACCACCTTCGAGAAGCTGCAGCGCGACCGGGCCAAGAAGGCCAAGGCCGATGCCAAGCGCGCTCGGCGCCAGGGGCTCGAGCAGCCGGCCGGAGCCTTCGAGTCCGCGCCCGCCACCAGCGAGCCCGCCAGCGACGAGTGGAACCCCGGGCCCGAGGACAAGCCGTTGTCGGCCTCCGAGTTGCTCGTGCTCGTCGAACAGCTCCAAGCCCAGTTCGACTCCAAGGCCATCTCCTTCGAGGAGTACGAGGAGCGCAAGATCGACCTCATGGCCCGCATTCCCGTCGACTGAACCGTCGCCAGCTCTTCCCGAGCCATGCCCCGGACCGACTGGAACCCGGTGCTGTCGCACCAACTGGGAGCTCCGTACTGGGTTCCCTTGCAGGAGTTCGTGGCCGAGGAACGTCGACACCATGTCGTGTTCCCGCCCGACGACCAGGTCTTTGCTGCCCTTCACCTGACGCCGTTCGAGTCGGTGAAGGCCGTCATCTTGGGCCAGGACCCCTACCACGGACCTGGTCAAGCCCACGGGCTGTGTTTCTCGGTGCCCGAGGGCATCGACCCCCCACCCTCGCTGCGCAACGTCTACACCGAGCGCGAGTCCGACCTCGGCCTTCCGCGCCCCGCGCACGGAAACCTCGAGGCATGGGCCCGCCAAGGCGTGTTGCTGCTGAACACCACCCTCACGGTCCGTTCGGGGCGGGCCGGTTCTCACCAGGGTCGAGGGTGGGAGACCTTCACCGACGAGGTGATCCGGGCCGTGGCCGCCAAGCCCGATGCGGTGGTGTTCATCCTCTGGGGGGCCGCCGCCCGCAAGAAGAAGGCGATCATCGACCAATCGAGGGGCGGCCCTCATCAGGTGATCCAGAGCGCCCACCCCTCCCCGCTGTCCGCGCACAACGGGTTCTTCGGCAGTCAGCCGTTCTCGCGCACGAACGAGGCTCTGCGAGCCGCCGGTCGGGAGCCCATCGACTGGAGGGTGAGCGGGGAGTGACCCCTCGACCGTCGTGCGGGGGAACCGATCGTCCCTCGGATTCGTCGGACCCGTCATGAACCGTCGTCGTCTCCTCGTACTCCTGTTCGCCTTGGTGTTCTGTCTCGCCGCCTGCGGGAACGACGACGACGGGGGCCAGAGCAGCGTCGACGACGAGCTCGAGGGGCGAACCTTCCTGGCCGAGCAGGTGACCGAGGACGGCGAGGAGCGCGCCCTGGTGACCGACACCATGCTGCGGATCGAGTTCACCTCCGGCGAAGTGCGGGCGAACGCCGGGTGCAATCACCTGTCCGGACCGATCGAGTCGACCGACGACGGGGTCCTGACCGTCGGGGGAATGGGCGGCACCGAGATGGGATGCTCCGCCGAGCTCCACGCCCAGGACGACTGGATCATCGAGTTGTTCACCTTGTCACCGGCCTGGTCGCTCGACGACGACCGGCTCGTGCTGACGACCGACACCACCGAGATCGTTCTGCTCGATCGACGCGTCGCCGACCCGGACCGGGCCCTCGACGGCACGGTGTGGCGCATCGACTCGCTCGTCGACGGCACCGGACCGGATGGATCCGTCAGCCAGTATCCGAGCGACGATGCGTGGATCCGTCTCGCCGACGGGCGGCTCGAGGGCTACACCGGGTGCAACTCCCTCTCGGGCGACTACACCCTCGACGACGACGCCCTGGTCGTCGACCAACTCGTCCAGACGGACGTCTTCTGTGGCGAGGAACTGGGACGGGCAGAGGAGCAGATCGCCACGGTCCTCCGCCGGGCGGAGGTCGCGGTGGAGGCACGGTCCCTGTGGCTGACCGGGGACGATGCCGGGCTCGGGCTCCGCGCCGACGGGGACTGACCCGGGACGCTCCCGTCAGCGACGGGAGGTCGCGGCGAACTTCCGACTCGCGATCACCGCGAAGACCACGGTGATCCCCACCGCCCAGGCGAGGGCGATCCACGGGTCGGATCCTGCGTCGCGGCCGTTGTAGAGCGCACGAGCCGCGTTGGTGAGCGTGGTGAACGGGTTGTTCTCGGCCACCGGTTGGAGCCATCCCGGCATCGACGCCGGATCGACGAAGGCCGAGGAGACGAATGTGAGGGGGAACATCCAGATGAACCCGCCCGAGTTCGCCGCCTCCACGGTCTTCACCGAGAGGCCCACCCACGCCTGGATCCAGCTGAACGCGTAGCTGAAGGCCAGCAACAGCCCGGTGGCCGCCAGTGCGCCGGGAAGGGTGCCCTCGAACCGGAACCCCACGAGCAGTGCCACACCGATCATCACGACGAAGGTGAGCACATTGCGCACGGCATCGGACAGGGTGCGGCCGATGAGCACCGAGGCTTGGTGGATGGGCAGCGAACGGAGCCGGTCGACGAGGCCCTTGGTGAGGTCCTCGGCGAGTCCGACACCCGTGAACGCCGAGTTGAACACCACGGTCTGGGCGAAGATGCCCGGGATGAGGAACTGCCGATAGTCGTCGTAACCCGGTACGACGATCGCCCCGCCGAAGACGTAGACGAACAAGATGACGAACATGAGCGGCTGGACGGCGGCATAGACGAGCAACTCAGGGCTCCGGGGCATGGCCCGCAGATGGCGGATCGCCTCCACCCAGCTGTCGTGAACGAGCAGGAGGGGGCTGTGGGCCACGTGCGGCGCCCGGGTACGGGGAGTGCTCGCCGACGCCGGCGACGGGGTGGTCATCGGGAGGAGTCCTCCGTGTCGGGACCGGTCGGAGGCCCGTCGCCGGGGTCGGGCTCGACGGGCCGGCCGGTCAGCGCGAAGAAGACGTCGTCGAGTGTCACCTGGTGGGTGGTCACGTCGACCACCGGTACCCCGGCAGCATCGAGTGCCCGCACGAAGCCGGGCACGGCGCCGACCACGGTCTCCACCGGAACCCTCAGGGACCGGGTGGCCCCATCGGCGATCGGCTCACCACACGCGTGCGGCGCGAGTGCGCCGGCCGCGGCATCGAGCTCGGCCGCATCGGCGAGGGTCACGATGACCTGCTCACCCCCCACCTGCGCCTTGAGGTCGGCGGGAGTGCCCCGGGCGATCACGAGCCCGTGATCTATCACGACGATCTGATCGGCCAGCCGATCGGCCTCGTCGAGGTACTGGGTGGTGAGCAGGGTGGTCGTGCCCGACCGAGTCAACTCGTCGATGGTCTCCCACACGGCGATTCGGCTGCGTGGGTCGAGACCGGTCGTGGGCTCGTCCAGGAACAACACCGACGGATCGCCGACCAGACTCATCGCGATGTCCAGGCGTCGCCTCATCCCACCGGAGTAGCCCCCGCTGACTCGGCCGCCGGCATCGGTGAGGTCGAATCGTTCGAGCAACTCCGTGGCGCGTGTCCTCGCCTCCCGGCGACCCAGGTGGAACAGGCGCCCGACGTGCTCGAGGTTCTCGAACCCGGTGAGCCGCTCGTCGACCGCGGCGTACTGCCCGGTGAGGCCGATCCGCGACCGCGCCTCGCGCGGATCGGCCAGGACGTCGATCCCGTCGATCTCGGCCCGGCCACCGTCGGGCTCGAGGAGCGTCGTGAGGATGCGCACCGCCGTCGTCTTTCCGGCTCCGTTCGGGCCGAGCAACCCGAGCACCGTCGAGCGGGGCACCTCCAGGTCCACCCCTCTCAGCGCCTCGGTCGACCCGAATCGCTTCCGAAGACCCTCCGCGACGACCGCCGTCACCGTCGACGCACCGACGGGCTCGGTCGAGTCTGCTCGGTCACGGTCATCGGCTCATGTCAGCAGCTCGTGCGCGACCGCGCCACTCGATCTCTCGCGCGCGTGGATCATCAGCAGGTACGACGGCAGGAGGGTCCACGGGGATGGTCGGAGATTGAGGCACGATGTGCCATGACCTTGTGGCCGACGGTGCTGGTCGAGCGACTCCGCTCCAACCTCTTCGTCGTACCGGTGGTGTTCGTCGTGGGAGCGGTCGCGCTGGCCGCCGCGATGATCGCCATCGACGACCGACTCGGTCCCGCCGCGCCCGATCTCCCGTTCTTCGTCTCCTCCACCGTCGACTCGGCTCGCGCCATCCTCACCACGGTGGCGACGGCGACGATCACGGTCGCCGGCATCGCCTTTTCGATCTCTCTGCTCGTGATCCAGATGGCCTCGAGCCAGTACTCACCCCGGGCGGTCCACGGGATCTTCCGGGACAACACCAACAAGGTGATCATCGGTGTGGTCGTCGGCACCTTCACCTACTGCCTGATCGTGCTCCAGGCCGTCAGGAGCGAGACCTCCGAGGGTGGCGAGGACGTCGTGCCGAACCTCTCGGTCCTCGTGGGTCTCGTGCTCGGAGTGGTCGCCGTACTGGCCATCGTGGCCTTCATCAACCACAACGCCCATTCGATGGAGGTGAGCGAGCTGCTCCAGGACCTCACCGACCAGGCGGTCGGAGCGGTGCGCTCCACCTGGCCTCTCGCCGAGGATGCCCCTCCCCCGCTCCCCGAACCTCGCCACGAGGCCGAGGGCCACGTGGTGAACTTCGACGAGTCGGGGTGGATCCAGTACGTGGACCTCGACGACCTCCGTGCGGCCGCCGGACCGGGCGGGACCGTGCGCTTCGAGTCCGGTGTGGGGCGCTATGCCGTCGCGGGAGTGCCGCTCTGCACGATCTGGCCCCACCCGCCTGACCCCGACGCGGCCGCCACCACGGCGACCATCGCCCGGGGGGCCGTGCACACAGGGAGAGCCCGCACGATCGGACAGGACCCCGCCTACGGGCTCCGCCAGCTGGCCGACGTGGGGATCCGGGCGCTGTCGGCCGGTATCGACGACCCCACCACGGCCCAGGACGCCATCTTCCATCTCGCCGCGATCCTGCGCGAGATGCACCGGCGCGTACCGCCGCCGCCGGTCACGCAGGATGAACACGAGTCGACACTCGTCCTGAGCGAAGCCGCTGACCAGGCCTCGATGGTGGAACTCGCGTTCGAAGAGCTGCGTCGATCGGCCCGACCGCACCCGGCGGTGTCGGTCTACCTGCTCGAGGCCATGAGCCTGCTGTGCCGCTCAGCCGATCCACCCGCTCCGGACGACGCCCGCGAGGCACTCCGGATCCAGGCGGGGCTGGTCGTGGCCGAGGCCGACGCCGCCGATGTCATCGAGACCGACCACGAGCTGGTCCGCGCCGCCCACCAGGACCGATTCCCCGACGATCAGGACTGAGCGCTGACCTCGGGGTACGGCTCCCAGCGCTGAGCGTCGTAGTCGTACACCTTGCAGGTCGCGAAGATGTGGCGGACGGTCCTCCAACGGAAGCGGTATGTCGTCATCTCGCTTGCGTACTCGGCCCCGAGGTCCTCGACGGCACGCGGCAGGCGGTAGAAGGGGATCCGGGTGTCCACGTGGTGGGGGGTGTGAACCAGGATGTTGTGGGTGAGGTGCTCCCACACCGGGTTGGTCCGGATGGTGATCGAGCTGCGCAGCTGTCCGTCGAGTGCGCTCCACCGACGCCGGTCGTCCCAGAAGGCGACGTCGGGGTGTGTGTGGTGGAGGTAGACGAAGAACGAGATGAACCAGGTGAACACCAGGAACGGAACGACGACGATCATGACTCCGACCAGTGGGCCGGCCACCCACCAGCCGACCG
>SKKL01000039.1 GCA_007121465.1 Acidimicrobiales bacterium
CATGGCCATCTTGAGCTACTCCATGATCTGCTCGCTCGACGGGTACATCAACGACGTCGACGGCAACTTCGAGTGGGCCGAGCCCAGCGCCGAGGTCTTCGCGTTCGTCAACGACCGAGAACGCGAGGTCGGCACCAACCTCTATGGGCGCCGCCTCTACGAGATGATGGCGGTCTGGGAGACCGACCCGTCCCTCGCTGACCACGGCCCGGAGATGGCCGACTTCGCCCAGATGTGGCAACGCGTCGACAAGATCGTCTACTCGACCACCCTCGACGACATCTGGACGTCCCGTACCCGGCTGGCCAACACCTTCGATCCCGACGAGGTGCGCGACCTGAAGGCCACCGCCGACGCCGAGATCTCCATCGGCGGCGCCACCCTCGCGGCGGCCGCGCTCCGTGCCGGGCTCGTCGACGAGATCGGCCTCTATGTCGTGCCCGTCGTCGTCGGCGCCGGCACCCCGGTCTTCCCCACCGACTTGCGCCTCGACCTCGAACTGCTCGACGAACGCCGCTTCGACAACGGCACCCTCTTCCTCAGGTACCGCCCCCGCCCCTGATCGCCGGCGGCAGGACCAGCGAGCGCCGCTCGGCGAGGAACTCCCGCTCAGCCTCGTTGTCGGTGAGCTCGATGGCTCGGCCATAGGCCTCGACGGCTTCGTCCTCGCGACCGACCCGAGCCAACAGGTCGGCCCGAGCGGCGTGGTAGGGCGGGAAGCGCCCCACCAGCTCACCACCAACCGCTTCGAGCTCGGCGAGTCCGGCCGCGGGGCCTCGCAGCTGGGCGACGGCGACCGCCCGATTCACCCCAACGACCGCATCGGGGCGCAGTGCGGCGAGGTGGTCGTAGAGCGCCACGATCTGCGACCAGTCGGTGGCCTCGTAGCTCGGGGAATCGGCGTGGACTGCGGCGATCGCCGCCTGCACCTGAAACGGACCCGGCTGACCACGCCGCAGACATCTGCGGACGAGGTCATGGCCTTCGGAGATCAGCTCGACGTCCCATCTCGACCGGTCCTGATCGGCGAGCCGCACCATCGCCCCATCAGGCCCCACCCGCGCCGGTCGACGCGCCTCGGTCAGCAGCATGAGCGCCAGCAGCCCCGCTGCCTCGGCCTCGTCGGGCATCAGCTCGACCACGACCCGTCCGAGCCGGATGCCCTCGGCGGTCAGGTCGTCCCGTATGAGCTGATCACCCGACGTGGCGGAGTGACCCTCGGTGAAGATGAGACCGATCACGCTGAGCACCGCGTGGAGCCGGTCAGGCAGCTCCGCCGGGCTCGGGATGCGACAGGAGGCGTGGTTGTGCCGCAGCTTGCGCTTGGCCCGAACGATCCGCTGGGCCACCGTGGCATCGGCAACCAGGAACGCCCGAGCTATCTCGGGGACTTCGAGGCCACCGAGCAACCGCAGGGTGAGTGCCACCTGCGCATCGCCACTGAGGGCGGGGTGGCAGCACAGGAACATCAGACGCAACTGATCGTCGGGTACCACCTGGACGAAAGCCTCGAGCTCGTCGGGATCAGGTGCACGATCGGGGTCCTCCTCGTCACCTGCGGATCGATCGGCCAGGAGGCGACTGGCAGCGAGGTGGCGCGCCTCACGCGTCGACTCCCGCCGGAGCCGGTCGATGGCCCGGTTGCGAGCGGTCGTGGTGATCCAGCCTCCGGGGTTGGGCGGAACACCGACGACCGGCCACCGCTCGGCGGCGATGGCAAACGCCTCGGCCACCGCGTCCTCAGCCAGGTCGAGATCGCCCAGGACGCGCACCAAGGTGGCGGTACAGCGGCCAACCTCACGTCGATAGACGGCGTCGAGGACCTCACGCACGCTGCATCGGGCGCAGCTCAACCGGCTGCTCGCAGGCGGCACCGGCCTTGCCCGCCCAGTCCAACGCGGTGTCGAGGTCCGGGACGTCGATGATCCAGAAGCCGCCCATCTGCTCCTTCGTCTCGGCGTAGGGACCGTCGGTCATCGACACGCTTCCGCTGGCGCGGATCACGGTGGCTGACGATGCCGGCTCCAGACCGGCGCCGAACACCCACGCTCCGGCGCGTTCGAGCTCCTCGTTCAGCGCTTCCACCTGGGAGCCGATCCTCGGGCCTCGGGCGTCGTGAAGCCGAGCTCGTACTCTTCGTCGTGCCAGACCGACAGCAGGAAGTGGGCCATGAGGTTCTCCTTGTGCGCGTTGGGATGGGGTGGACCGTTCGCGGACGGAGAACTCGTCGCGGCCCGAGCTCCTCGTCAACGACGGAGATGACGGGCGAGAGCGGGGATGATGATCCCGGCAGCAACCAGGTGGGTGGCGACCAGGACGACCTGGGTCGCGGCGTCGGGCGGCATCGCCACCGACGGGATGCACGACAGCGCGGTCAACACGATCGTGGTGGTGACGAACCAGGCCCGCGCCCGCGTGGCCCACCGGTCGAAACCTGCGGCCATGAGGCCGCCGAGGATCGCGCCGATGAGGGTGAGCTGGATGAAACCCCAGAGGGGAATGACGTCGTCGTCGATCTCGAGCGGGACGTCGGCAGCGGCCGCGACCGCAGCCATCGCAGTGACGACGACGGTGGCCACGACCCCAGCGACGACAGTGGTCCGCAGGATCGGGCGTCGCCGCGTCGCTGTTCGCCGCGCGACGGGATCGGCAGAAGTGGAGATGGTGGTGGGCATGGCGGGGCCTCCCTGGCAGTGGTGTCGATAGGTCCTCACCATCGCTACGAACGGACCAGCCGGAATCGACACCTCAGATGAGCGCTTGACCCTCCCCCCGAGGGAGGGTGAATGATCGCTCCATGACGGATGGACTCCTCACGATCGGCGCCTTCTCCCGGGCCAGCCTCGTCTCGGTGAAGCAGCTCCGGGCCTACCACGAGCTCGGGATCCTCGTCCCGGTCGACATCGACCCCCAGACGGGTTATCGCCGCTACTCGATCGACCAGCTGACCGACGCCGCTGTCATCGTGCGACTGCGGGCCCTCGACCTGCCCCTCGCCGATGTTCGAGCAATCCTCGAGGCACGAGACCCGGCCCGCACCGAGGAGATCCTGGCGACGCACCGCCAGGCGATGCAGGCCCGCCTGGCCGAGGTGACCCAGATCGTCTCCGCACTGCAGAGCGAGCCCGCCGCCCTGGTCAACACGCCGGTGCACCTGCGCACCGAGAAGGCCACCCGCACCTTCGCGGTGGCCGGTGACATCGCCGAAGTCGACTTCCCGACGTGGCTCGGCAGCGCGTTCGCACTGCTCGAAAACGCCATTACCCACACGGGAGTTCTGCCGTCGGGTCCGGCCGGTGCGTGCTACCCACCGACGATCGACGACGACGGACCCCAGTCGATCACCGCCTACCTGCCGGTCGCCGACGAGGTGCCGCTGCCCGACC
>SKKL01000119.1 GCA_007121465.1 Acidimicrobiales bacterium
ATCGACCCCACCGAGGTCGAGGTCCGCGACGCGGCGACGGTCATGCTCGTGCGCGACGCCGCCGCGGGTCCCGAGGTGTTCCTCCTGCAGCGCAACCCGGCCAACGTCTTCGTCGGTGGCGCCTACGTGTTCCCGGGCGGGGCCGTCGACCCCGAGGACCGCAACACCGGGCTCGAGGCTTTCTGCGCCGGGCTCACCGATCGAGAGGCCTCGTCCGCTCTCGGCCTCGACCGCGGCGGTCTCGCCTTCTGGGTGGCCGCCATCCGTGAGTGCTTCGAGGAGTGCGGCATCCTCCTCGCCTACGACCGCGACGGCCGGCCCCTGCGGGTCGACGATCCGCCGGTGGCCGAGCGCTTCGCCGATCATCGGCGTCGTGTCGACCGCGGCGAGGTCCTTCTCGCCGACGTCTGCGCCGCCGAAGGGCTCACCCTCGCCACCGACACCCTCGGATTCGTGTCGCGGTGGATCACCCCCGAAGGCCCGCCCCGGCGTTACGACACCCGGTTCTTCGTGGCCCCCGCCCCTGCCGGCCAGATCGGCCGCCACGACGGGCGCGAAGCCGTCGCCGACGTCTGGCTGCGGCCCGCCGACGCCATCGCCCGCGCCGCCGTCGGGGAGTTGGCCCTCATCGAGCCGACCATCGCCAACCTCGACACGATCGCCCGGTTCGACTCCACCGACGAGGTTCTCGCCGGTGCCCCCGAACCGTCCCCCATCCGCATCCCGTTGCCCGGCGAGCCCGGCTTCGAAGGAGCTGCATCGTGACCGACGAGACCGTCGATCTTCCCGCCCCCATCGTCCCTGGAGTGGCCCGCGCCCTCAGCCCCCTGATCCGGCGCATCGCGGTCGACCTCGGCGGCGCGGTCGGTCCCAACACCTATCTGGTCGGCATCGACGAGATCGCGGTCATCGATCCCGGCCCCGATCTCGACAGCCACCTCGACGCCATCGCCGGATGCGGTGGCGACCGGATCCGGTGGATCCTCACCACCGGCACCGGCGACCAGGCCGGCATCAAGGGCTTGGCGGCTCGAACCGGGGCGGAGGTCCTCGCCATGGAAGGGGTCGGCCCCGCCGATGCCCACGAGACCGTCGGGGAGGACCACACCGTGCTCGGCACCGAGTTCCGGCTCGTCACTCTCGGCGCTCCCGGAGCGCCCGAGCCCCGTGCCCTGTTCTTCCTCGAGGAGGAGCGGGTGCTGTTCGCCGGCGACGTCGTCTCCGATCTCGAATCCAAACTTCTCGTCGATCGCCGGCTGCGACGGTTGCGAGCGGTTGCGCCTGCCGATGGTCAACTGCTCGAGCGCGGGTAGGATCTTCTCTTCGTGCCAGAAACCACCCCCACCCTCCGCAACGTTGCCCTCGTCGCCCACGTCGACCACGGCAAGACCACCCTCGTCGACGCCATGCTCCGCAGCGTCGGCACCTTCCGCGCCAGCGCGGAGGTCGTCGACCGGGTCATGGACTCCGAGGACCAGGAACGCGAGCGAGGCATCACCATCCTCGCCAAGGCCGCGTCCATCACCTGGCCCGACTCCCGCACCGGCGGCGACGTCCGCATCAACATGGTCGACACCCCGGGCCACGCCGACTTCGGCGGCGAGGTCGAACGGGCCCTCACCATGGTCGACGGAGTGCTCCTCCTCGTCGACGCGGCCGAGGGACCCCTCCCCCAGACCCGCTACGTGCTGTCCAAGGCCCTGGCCATGGACCTGCCCGCCGTGGTGGTGATCAACAAGGTCGACCGCGCCGACGCGCGACCCGAAGAGGTCCTCGACGAGATCTACCAGCTGTTCATGGATCTCGACGCCGACGACCACCACATCGAGTTCCCGGTGATCTCCGCCGTCGCCCGCGACGGTCTCGCCATGGCCGGCATCGGAATGCCTGAGCCGTCCGGCGACCTCACCCCTCTGTTCGAGGCGCTCGTCGACATGGTGCCCGCTCACACCGGCGATCCCGACGCGCCCCTGCAGGCGCTGGTCACCAACCTCGACGCCTCCGACTACCTGGGCCGCCTCGCCGTCGGTCGGGTGATCCAGGGCACGCTCCGCAAGGGCGAGCAGGTGGCCCTGTGCCAGGACGAGCACGCCTCCGCGCCGATCAAGCGCAAGCTCAGCCAGCTCCTCGGAGTCGAGGGCGTCGGCCGGGTCGAGGTATCCGAGCGTCGGGCGGGCGACCTGTTCGTCGTCGCCGGCTTCCCCGAGGTCGAGATCGGTGACACCCTCGCCGATCCCGCCCACCCCAAGCCGCTGTCGCGCCTCGTCGTGGACGAGCCGGTGATGCGCATGACCTTCGGGGTCAACACCTCGCCCCTCGCGGGCAAGGACGGCACCTACCTCACCTCCCGCCACCTGCGAGAGCGGCTCGACCGGGAGGTCCTCGGCAACGTGTCGATCCGACTCGGCGACACCGGATCCCCGGACATCATCGAGGTCGCCGCCCGAGGCGAGCTCCAGCTGGCGGTGCTCATCGAGAGCATGCGTCGGGAGGGCTACGAGCTCCAGGTCAGCCGTCCCGAGGTCTTGATCCGAGAGATCGACGGGAAGCGCCACGAGCCCCTCGAGCTCGCCATCGTCGACGTTCCCGACGACCACGTCGGCACCGTCACCCAGGCTGTCGCCCCCCGCAAGGGCCGGGTCATCGACCTGCGGCAGGGCGACACCGGCCGTACCATCGTCACCCTCGAAGCCCCCTCGCGGGGCCTGCTCGGTTTCCGGTCGCTCCTGCTCACCGCCACCCGCGGCACTGCGCTGATGCACCAGCACCACGAGGGGTGGATCCCGTGGGCCGGCGAGCTGCCCACCCGCAACGGTGGCGCGATGATCGCCGACCGTTCTGGGGTGTCCACCGGCTACGCGATCGACAACCTCCAGCAGCGGGCCGAGATGTTCGTCGGCCCTGGAGCCGACGTCTACGAGGGAATGATCATCGGCGAGACGTCGCGGGGCGGCGACATGGTCGTCAACGTCTGCCGCGAGAAGCAGAAGACCAACATCCGCACCCACGCCGCCGACGACGCCATCAAGCTCACCCCGCCGCGCGAGCTCACCCTCGAAACCGCCATCGAGTGGATCGCCGACGACGAGCTGGTCGAGATCACGCCCCACAGCCTCCGGCTCCGCAAGCGGGTCCTCACCGAGTCCGACCGCCGCCGCCTCAGCCGGTAGCTCGGCTAGAGGTCGAGGTCGTCGAGCGCGGCGGTGGCGGCGTCGAGCATTCGGGCGCTGCACCCGGCCATCTCCACCGGCGGGATCGCCTCGTCGACGATCCGGTCGGCCAGCGTGATGAACGCCTCGGCGGCCGGTCCGTCCCCGAGGGCGATGGGCTCGCCGATGTCGCCCCCGGAGGCCACCGAGGACTCGAGGGGGATCTGACCGAGGAGAGGCACCCCGGCGTCGTCGGCCAGGAGCTGGCCGCCGCCGGCGCCGAACAGCGGGTAGCTGTCGCCGTGGTCGCACACGAAGGCGCTCATGTTCTCGATGACCCCGGCCACCCTGACGTGGCTCTTGCGGGCCATGCTGGCGGCGCGGATGGCCACCTTCTGGGCGGTGAGGGCCGGGGTCGTGACGATGAGCATCTCGGTGCGGGGCAGCATCCGGGCGAGGCCCATGGCGACGTCGCCGGTGCCGGGGGGCATGTCGATGAAGAGGTAGTCGAGGTCGTCGCTCCAGGCGACGTCCTCGACGAAGTGCTGCACCGCCCGGTTGAGCATGAACCCGCGCCACATGAGCGCCGACTCCTCGTCGTCGACGAGCAGACCCATCGAGACCACCTCGAGGACGCCGTCGCCGACCGGTCGGAGAACCGGGGCGATCTTCGGACGTTCGCCCTCGGCCACGACCTCACCCTCGACGCCGGCGAGCCGACCCTCGACCCCGATCATGCGCGGGACCGAGAAGCCCCAGATGTCGGCGTCGAGCACGCCGACCCGGTAGCCGCGCGAGGCGATGGCCACCGCGAGGTTGACGGTGACCGAGGACTTGCCGACGCCGCCCTTGCCCGACGCAACGGCGACGACTCGTGTGGTGGAGGGGATCATGGTGTCGGGGGCGTCGCCCTGGGCGTTGAGCCGAGCCCGGCTCATGGTCGCCGCCTTCTCCTCGGGGCTGAGCTCGGTCCAGTCGAAGCTGACCGACGTCACCCCGGGCATCGACTCGACCCGGGCACGGGTGTCGCGCTGGATCTGGCCCCGGAGCGGACATCCCGCAGTGGTGAGGGCGATGGTGACCCGCACCTCACCGTCGTCGCCCACCCGGACACCCTTGGCCATCCCGAGGTCGACGATGTCGCTGCCGAGCTCGGGGTCGATCACCCCTCGCAGGACCTCCATCACGTCTCCCTCGGTGGGGAGCGTGCCGCCGGCGGACGCCTGGGTGGGGGAGGTGTCGGTGGAGGGCATGTCGGTGATTTTACCGGGATCGGCCGTGTAAAAGGACGTCCCGGTCGTAAACTGTCGGTGTGGCCACGGATCCCGACTCCAGTACCCCCACGGGCACCGCTCCCCGCAACGCCGACCGACCGGCCCGGCTGGCGATCCTGAAGGCGCTGGGCGACAACACCCGGTACGCCATCTACCTCGAGCTGGCCCGGTCTCCGTCGCCGATGTCCACCGCCGACATCGCCACCTCGCTCGACCTGCACGTCAACACGGTGCGTCCCCACCTCGAGCGCATGCGTGAGGTCGGTCTCCTCGACCTCCGCAGCGAGACACGCGGCGGGGTCGGCCGCCCTCAGCACCTCTATTCGCTCGCGGCGGACGCGCCGTCGCTCGGTCTCGAGCCGTCGCCCTATCCGACCATCGCCCGGATGCTGCTCGCACTCGCCGGTGCCGCCGACCTCGACACCGACGTCGTCATCGGCGCCGGCCGCGACCAGGGAGAGCTCGACGCTCGGCGCTGGGAAGACGGCGCCCCGCCGGTCGAGGCGCTCCTCACCGAGCTCGATGCTCTTGGCTTCGACCCCGAGGTGGCCATCGCCGACGAGGTGGCGACCATCGCCTTCGCTCACTGCCCGTTCGGGGAGCTCGCCGAGGCCAACCCCGCCGTCGTCTGCTCGCTCCACCGGGGGATGGTCGAGGGCTTCCTCGACGGAATCGGCGGTCCCTGCCCCCTCGAGTTCCACACCCTCGTCGACCGCAACCCCTGTCGGGTCGAGTTCCCCTCACCCGCCTGACGGGCGCGTGACGCCCTCGGGCCGATACCATTGTCCCAGAACACCGTTTCCAGGAGGACCCCGCGTGATCACGCTCACGGATACCGCCGCCGTCAAGGTCAAGTCGCTCATCGAGGCCGAGGGTGACCCGAAGCTCGCTCTGCGCGTCGCGGTTCGCCCCGGTGGATGCTCGGGCTTCAGCTACGAGATGTTCTTCGACACCGACCTCGCCGACGACGACCTCGCCACCGACTACTCCGGTGTGCGGGTCGTGTCCGACCCGTCGAGCGCCCAGCTGCTCGAGGGCGCCACGCTCGACTACAAGGACGGCATCTCCGACGCCGGGTTCGCCATCAACAACCCGAACGCCAGCCGCACCTGCGGCTGCGGTTCGTCCTTCAGCTGACGCTCCAGTTCGAGGTCGACGGTCACCAGGTGGAGGTGGCCGACGACGGCGCGTCTCTCCTCGAAGTCCTGCGCGACCGCCTCGGGATCCGCTCGCCCAAGGACGGATGTAGCCCCCAAGGCCAGTGCGGGTGTTGCACGGTCCTGGTCGACGGGCAGCCACGGGTCGCATGTGTGACCCCTGCTCGGCGCGTCCAAGGGCGGGCGATCACCACCCTCGACGGCCTCGAGCCCGAGGCCCGTGAGCGGTGGGGCGAGGCGTTCTGTGCCACCGGCGCGAGTCAGTGCGGGTTCTGCACGCCGGGCATCGTCGTTCGCCTCGAGGGGCTCGCCGCCAAGAAGCCCGACGCCGGGACCGCCGAGGTCGAGCGGGCGTTGCAGGCCCACCTGTGTCGGTGCACCGGGTGGCGCACGATCCTCGACGCCTGGGAGCTCGCCACCTCGGGAGAGGTGCCCGGTGGCCTCGCCGGCCGAGATCCCGAGGCTGCCGGTCGACGCGCCGAGATCGAAGGTCACACCGTCCAGAGCGTGAGCCCGGCGGTCGCCTGGGGCGCGGGCGGCTTCGCTGACGACACCTCGCCCGCCGACGCCCTCGTGGCGGTGCCCGACGGAGAGGGCGACTGGGTCGTCGCCGAGACCCTCACCGAGGCCCGGCGCCTCGCCGGCAAGGTCCAGGGTCGACGCACCACCGTCGAGCCGGAACCGCCGATCGAGCTCCCCGCCGGCGAGTGGGCCCTCACCCTCCGCACATCGTGGATCGAACCTGCCTACCTCGAGACCGACGCTTCCTGGTGCGAACCCGGCGGCGAGCCGGTCACCCCGCTGGCCAACGGGGGCGCGTTCGGCGGCAAGCTCACCAGCCCCGCGCCCGACTCGGCGCGCCTGCTCGCCGACCGCCACGGCCGGGCGGTCCGAGTCGTGTTGAGCCGCGAGGACACCGTTCGCCTCGGACCCAAGCGTCCGCCGATCGCCGCCGGGGTCCGCGCCGACGGCACCGGCGTGGTGCGGGTGGCCCGCACCCCGGGCATCGCCGAAGCGATCCGGTCCGTCGCGCCGAGCCTCGAGGTCGACGAGATCGACATCGCCGGCCCGCCCACCTCCGCCTCGGTGCGCGCCGCCGGATGGGCCGAGGCCGCCGTGCTGCTGGCGGCTCTCGACCCCGAGGGCCCCGTCTCGGTGAGCGCCCCGGCTGGCGGCACCGCGACCGCCGAGGTCGCCGACGACGGTGAGATCCGGGTGCGGGTCACCTGTGGGGAACCGCTCGACGATGTCGTGCTCCGGTCCTACTGCGTGGGTGCCGCCCACATGGCCCTCGGATGGGTCACCTCCGAAGGGTTGGCCGTCGACGCCGATGGCGAGGTCCACGACCTCACCGTCCGGTCGTTCGGGATCCCCCGCGCGGTCGACACCCCCTCGATCGTCGTCGAGGTCGAGGCCGGCGACGGGCCTCCGGTCAACGGCTCCGATGCCGTGTTCGCGGCGGTGGCCGCCGCGGTGTGGCGGCACCAGGGGCTTCCCGGGCAGTGGCCGACGGGCCAGACTGTTCGGGTCCGCTGAACCCGAGTTCGAGTCGAGGAGCATCTCATGGCCACTCCCGTCGGTCCCTACACACCGATCGTGCGAGCCGACGACTGGCTGATCGTGTCGGGCCAGGTCGGCATCGTCGACGGCAAGCTGGTCGATGGCGGCACCGGCGGTCAGCTCGAACAGGCTCTGCGCAACATGGAGGCGCTCCTCGAGTCCGAGGGAGCAACCAAGGAGAGCGTGGTGAAGACCACTGTGTTCCTCCGCCACATGAGCGACTACGCCTTGATGAACGAGGTGTACATCGCCTTCTTCGGCGACCACCGGCCGGCCCGGTCGGCCATCGGAGTTGCCGAGCTGCCCGTCGGGGCACTGGTCGAAGTCGAAGCGTGGGCTCGGGTCGCCTAGGATCGCAGCCATGATCGGTGAGATCCTCATGGTCCTGTGGCTGTTGGTCCTCGTGCCCGTCGGGGTGATGGTCACCGGTGCGGTCATCGCCGCCGGCCTCGGTTGGGCGTTGCATCGCAACGGTGAGACCGTCCACGAGGGCAGCGAGCTCATCGAGATCAACGACTGACCCACTCCACTCGCGGACCCCTGCGCAACGCCCCGACGGTGGGCTACCTTGGTGGCGCTTCAACGAGTGGGATTCCGGCGCATGCCGACCCCAGCAGAGAAAGGGGATCGGTCATGGCTACCGGTACCGTCAAGTGGTTCAACGCAGAGAAGGGCTACGGCTTCATCTCCCGTGAGGGAGGGGCTGACGTGTTCGTGCACTTTTCGGCCATCCAGGGGTCGGGCTACCGCTCGCTCGAGGAGGGACAGGCGGTGGAGTTCGAGGTCACCTCGGGCCCCAAGGGCGATCAGGCCCAGGACGTCCGCGCTCTCTGAGCGAACCGCGTCGACACAGATCACGACGGCCGCCCCTCGGGGCGGCCGTTTCGCGTTCGGTCAGCTGGACCAGCGTGACTGACCGAAGCTGTAGCCCACCGACCGCACCGTCTGGATGAGGTTGGCGTGCTCCTCACCGAGCTTGGCCCGCAGGCGCCTCACGTGGACGTCGACGGTGCGGGCGCCGCCGTAGTAGTCGTAGCCCCACACCCGGCTGAGCAGGGTCTCGCGGGTGAAGACCTTGCCCGGGTGAGCGGCGAGGAACTTCAACAGCTCGTACTCCATGTAGGTGAGGTCGAGCGGTCGTCCCGAGATGGCGGCCTGATAGGTCTCCAGGTTGAGGACGAGGTCCCGGTACTCGATGAGCTCGGGACGGGTGCCACGACCGGTGCGCCAGAACAGGTGCTTGAGACGAGCCTCGAGCTCGCGCGGGTGGAACGGGGTGAGCAAGAAGTCGTCGAACAGGTCGTCGCGCAGTTCGAGTTCGCCGAGCTGGGTGCCCGAGATCAGCAACAGCAGCGGCTCGAGAGGTACGTCACGCTTGCGGATGGTGCGGCACACCGCGAAGGCGGTCTCGGGGTCGACGTCCGCGCACACGACCGCTCCGGCCCAGCCGTCGGGTGGCTCCTGTCGTTCCGCGGCGCGGTCATCGGTGACGGGCTTCCACGGGTAGCCACCGAGGTCGAGTGCCTGGGCGAGCTCGGGCGGCGCCGGGTCGGGGAACAACAGGAGGGGTTCCATGGGGGATCGGCCTCGTCTACCAGTTGGGGAGGTATCGGCTCAGCTCGAACTGCGACACGTGGGACTTGTAGTCGGCCCACTCCGACCGCTTGTTGCGGAGGAACCACTCGAAGATGTGCTCACCTAGGGTCTCGGCCACCAACTCGGAGTGCTCCATCTCGTCGAGCGCCTCGGCGAGGGACTGTGGCAGCGCCCGCAGGCCAGCGGCCTTGCGCTCCTGGTCGGTCATCTCGAACACGTTGGTCGCGGCCTCGGGAGGCAGTTCGTAGCCGCCTTCGACCCCGGCCATTCCCGCCGCGAGGATCACCGAGAAGGCGAGGTAGGGGTTGCAGGCCGGGTCGGGGGAGCGGTATTCGATCCGGGTCGACGACGCTTTGCCGGGCTTGGTGACCGGGATTCGCACGAGAGCCGAGCGGTTGTTGCGGGCCCAGGACACGAACACCGGGGCCTCGTAGCCGATGATGAGCCGCTTGTAGGAGTTGACCAGCTGGTTGGTCACCGCGGTGATCTCGGGGGCGTGGCGGATGAGTCCGGCGATGAACGACTTGCCGACCGTGGACAGCTTGTAGGGGTCGTCGGCGTCGTAGAAGGCGTTGGTGTCGCCTTCGAACAGCGAGAGGTGGGTGTGCATGCCCGAGCCCTGCTGGCCGGCCAGAGGCTTGGGCATGAAGGTGGCGTAGGCGCCGTGCTCCATCGCGATCTCCCGCACGACGAGACGGAAGGTCATGACGTTGTCGGCCATCGACAGGGCGTCGGTGTAGCGCAGGTCGATCTCGTGCTGGCTGGCCGAATCTTCGTGGAATGAGTACTCGACGGGGATGCCCATCGCCTCGAGCATGTGGATCGTGCGCTGCCGGATGTTCCCGGCGACGTCGGCGGTGGTGAGGTCGAAGTACGACGCGGTGTCGAGCGGCTCGGGTGCGGTGTTGGGGTTGCCGTCGGCGAAGTAGAAGAACTCCATCTCGGGGGCGCACAGGAAGGAGTAGCCACGGTCGTGGGCCCGGTCGAGGTTGCGGCGCAGCACCTGTCGGGAGTCGCCCTCGAACGGGCTCCCGTCGGGGCTCTCGATGTCACAGAACATGCGCGCCGAGTTGCCGTCCTCGCTCGACCAGGGCAACAACTCGAAGCTGTTGGGGTCGGGGCGGGCCAACACGTCGCTCTCTTGCACCCGGGAGAAGCCGTCGATGGCCGAGCCGTCGAAGTGCATTCCCTCGTCGAAGGCGGTCTCGAGCTCGGCGGGGGAGATGGCGAACGACTTGAGCTGGCCCAAGACGTCGGTGAACCAGAGTCGGACGAGCCGGACCCCTCGTTCCTCGACGGTGCGCAACACATAGTCCTGCTGACGTTCCATGGGGGTCATCCTGCCACGTCAGTAGCTGCTGTCTCACCGGACCGCCGGCGCGTTCACATAGCGTTCACAAACGCGCAACGGCGGAGAAACGGCGCATCTCTACCGTCCTATCCGACGGGCCACGAGGGCCCTCCATCACACCGTTTGAGAGGACAGTGACGCGTGAGCTACCGGGCTGAGTACATCTGGATCGATGGAAGTGAGCCGGTCGGGCGCCTTCGGTCGAAGACCAAGGTCATTCCCGACGGCGTCGAGCCCCCCATCTGGGGCTTCGACGGTTCGAGCACCAACCAGGCGCCGGGTGCGAACTCGGACTGCGTCTTGCGACCGGTCTCGAGCTACCCGGACCCGATCCGGGGCGGTGACGACCTCCTCATCATGTGCGAGGTGCTGCTGCCGGACATGACCCCCCACCCCTCCAACACCCGGGCCGCGTGCCAGGAGATCGCCGAGAAGTTCGGTGACCAGGAGCCGTGGTTCGGTATCGAGCAGGAGTACACCTTCTTGAAGGACAGCCACCCGCTCGGGTGGCCCCAGGGTGGATTCCCCGGTCCCCAGGGCCCCTACTACTGCGGTGTCGGCGCCGACGAGATCTGGGGCCGCGACATCGTCGAGGCTCACACCAAGGCGTGCATGGATGCCGGACTCGCCATCTCCGGCACCAACGCCGAGGTGATGATGGGTCAGTGGGAGTTCCAGATCGGCCCGGCCGGCCCCCTCGAGGTGTCCGACCAGATCTGGGTCGCCCGCTGGCTGCTCTACCGCATCGCCGAGGACTTCGACGTCGCCGCCACCCTCGACCCCAAGCCGGTCCAGGGTGACTGGAACGGTGCCGGTGCGCACACCAACTTCTCGACCCAGGCCATGCGTGACGGCTGGGACCCGATCATCGCGGCCTGCGAGGCGCTCGGCACCAAGGCCGAGGAGCACATCAAGAACTACGGCCCCGGTGTCGAGAAGCGCCTCACCGGCCTTCACGAGACGGCCCCGTGGACCGAGTTCAAGTACGGCGTGTCCGACCGCGGCGCTTCGGTGCGCATCCCGTGGCAGGTCGAGGTCGACAAGAAGGGCTACATCGAGGATCGTCGCCCGAACGCCAATTGCGACCCCTACGTCGTGACCCGCATGATCACCGACACCTGCTGCAGCGCTCTGTCCAAGATGGCCTGAGCCTCACTGGCGTCGTCCTCCGCCCGGCTCCCAGGTGCCCGTTCCCACATCGTGGGGCGGGCGCCGGGAGCCCGGCGCGCTTTTGGCGGCGCGTCTGGGCGCCGTGGGTGGTGGCCAGGCTGGGGTTCCGTTGGGCGCCCGGGCCCCGCACCTCTATGCTCCGGTGAGTCCGCGTCATGGGAGGTCCGATGCAGGAGCGAACGCCCGCCGAGGTGCTGGAGCTGGTCGAACAGGAGGGATGCGAGTTCGTCGATCTCCGCTTCTCCGACCTGCCCGGGGTCATGCAGCACGTCTCGATCCCCGCCGACCTGCTCGACGACTCGCACTTCGAGGACGGGCACGGCTTCGACGGATCCTCGGTCCGGGGCTTCCAGGAGATCCAGGAATCCGACATGGTCCTGGTCGCCGATCCCAACACCGCCTACATCGACCCGTTCCGGGCGCGGAAGACCGCGGTCCTGCACTGTTTCGTGGCCGATCCCGTCACCGGTGAGAGCTACACCCGCGACCCGCGCTACGTCGCCCAGAAGGCCGAGTCGCACCTCTACGCCTCCGGTGTCGCCGACGCCGCCTTCTTCGGTCCCGAGCCCGAGTTCTTCGTGTTCGACGACGTGCGGTTCGAGACCACCGGCAACTCGTCGTTCTACATGGTCGACTCGGTCGAGGGTCAGTGGAACACCGGCACCGACGAGGGCCCCAACCTCGGCTACAAGCCCCGCACGAAGCAGGGCTACTTCCCGGCGCCGCCGATGGACCACTACCAGGACCTCCGCTCGGAGATGTCGGCGGTGCTCCACCAGGTCGGGATCCAGACCGAGCTGCACCACCACGAGGTCGCCTCGGGTGGCCAGGGTGAGATCGGCATCCGCTTCTCGACCCTGCTCGCCATGGCCGACAACCTGATGACCTTCAAGTACGTCACCAAGAACGTGGCGTGGCAGGCCGGCAAGTCGCTCACCTTCATGCCCAAGCCGATCTTCGGCGACAACGGGTCGGGCATGCACGTGCACCAGTCGCTGTGGAAGGGCGGCGAGCCGCTGTTCTACGCCGAG
>SKKL01000201.1 GCA_007121465.1 Acidimicrobiales bacterium
GGGCGTCGGAGCGCCCGAGGTGTCTCAGGCATCGCCGGCGAGCCGTTCGAGTCGGTCGACGAGCTCGGCGCGGTGATCGCGTACGGGCGCGATCACCGCACGCCGATTGCGGATCGCCCGCCAGGCGCGCAGGTCCCGCAACGACCAGCTCGCGACCTCGGCCCACATCGCAGCAGCCAGCCCGCACAGCGCCAACCCCGCCATGGCAAGCAGGACCCGGAGCCACCCGTCCGTGGCGGCGAACGACACCGCCCACCAGGTCAGCGGGAAGACCGCCAGCCCGACCAGGACCCGGGTCGTGCCCTTGGACACCGGTGCCTCGGGCCGCTGGCCGGCCACGACGACCAGTAGGGCGGGAAGGAGATTGACGACGATTCCGACCAGCGCCATCGGGGCCAGGATCAACAGCGTTGCCGCACTGCGGGCGAGCCGAAGCGCCACGCTCCGGCCAGCTAGACCGGCGACCACCTCGGAGTCGCGGACCCCGGCGAGCGCAAGGTCGAGTTGGTAGTCGGCAACCGCGGCGCGGATTGCTGTCTGCTCGTCGGCGGGGAGGCTCCCGAGCTGTTTGGCGAGGCGTTCACGCACGGACAGCTGCACCTCGCCCTTGACGCTGCGACCCGGGTTTCGGGCGATCATCTCGGCAGCCAGAGTGAGCGCTCCGTACTCACGCCCCGAGTCGAAGTCGGGGGTGATGGCCCGCAGCTCATCGGCGATGCGATCGGTCAGCAGCCTGACCGCCTCCCGGTCGTCCTCACCTGTGTCGAGTGCACGCCCAGCGGCGGCGAGTTCGCGGTCGAGGTCGATCGGTGCGCCGATCTGGGCCAGACCTCGCGACCGCGTCTCCAGCTTGTCCTCGGTGACCACCCCCACCGGCAGTATCTGCAGGTTGCGGATCCCTTCGGCCGCGGCGCCGAGCGCGATGCGAGCCGCCCCGGTCCGCATCTCTGCGAGGCGGGGCTCGTCGTGGGTCGTGCCCTCGGGAAAGATGGCGATGAGTTGGCCCTCCGCCAATACCTGATGGGCTCGGCGGAACGTCGACTGGTTCCCGGACTCGGTCGAGGTCGAGCCGCTGAGCTCCGCATCGGCCCGCCGGTACACCGGCACCATGCCAACAGCGGCGTACAACAGACGCGCGGGGCGCACGTTCCAGAGCGTGGCCTTGGCCAGGAACCGAGGAAGGCGCCCCACGCCACGAACGACGAGCAGCGCGTCGACGAAGCCGTTGAAGTGGTTGGCGACGACGAGACACGGGACACCTCGGCCCGGAACGTGGTGGCGGCCGGTGACCTCGACCTGGCGGAAGAACCCGAGCGCCGCGATCCGGGCGAGCGTGTACAGCACCCGGTCGAGCAGGCGACGCACAGGGGTCAGCGCAGGTTGGCGGTGAGCAGATCGGTCGCTGCCGGATCGCCAGGTCCTGGGCTCTGTGCGAGCCCGAAGCGGACCGAGTCAGCCAGCACCACCGGTGAGTTGACGGCCACCGTCACCGTGCCGTCGGACTCGGGGCGGAACGTCGCCGCCTCGACCCGGCCACCGCGAGCTGCCTCGAACCACGCGGTGTAGGCCCGGCCGAGGTCGAGACCGGCACCGTCGAGCGTGATCCCGGTCCCCCAGGAGTGCGGCGTGAGCACCGCGGACAGGCTGGCGCCGGACGGAGCGGTGAGCTGGAGGATCCTCGCGGCACCGATCGGGGCAGCTGAAGCGGCCACCTGCGCCTGCATGTCGGCGCGATGGCGATCGCTGATCTCGGCTTGGTGCAACCGGCGCGAGATCCAGTCGACCGCGGTGTTCAGCCCGAGGGCCACGAACATGTAGACGACCATGGCGAAGAGGAGCGAGACATCGAGCACCGATCGATCGGTGATCTCGACCGCTTCGAAGATGCCACGGAACGGCGCCATTGCCCGTTCCACCGATCGATAGACCCACTCCACGAAGCCCGCCTCGGGGTTTGCGCCGAAGAGCTGCAGAACGAACGCAAGGAACAGCAACACCATGGTGACGACCACCCAGGCGTACACGAACCACACCAATCCACGCGCGATCCTGATCGCCATCGTGTTCATCGCGCCCTCCGCTGTTCGTCCAGATGCGGAACGCTACTCCCTGCCGAGTTGAAACGGCTGCTAGACCTCCGTTGTGCGACGACTCACCGCGAGCCTGCTCCTCGTCCTCATCGCCATCGGCGGATCGGCGTCCGTGTTCGGCGTCTGGGCCAGGTGGAACGTGCTCGACACCGACCGGTTCACCGCCACGTTCATGTCCGTTACCAACACCCCCGAGGTGACCGACGCCATCGCGTCGAGCCTGGTCGACCAGGTCGTCCTCGTCGCTGCCGACCGTCGGGTCGTCGCGGATCGCGTACCCCCTGAGGTCGAACCGTTCCTCCCGCTTCTGGTCGCAGCGGTGCGTCCCGCCGTAGAGGACCAGGTCGCAGAGATGCTCCAGAGCGACCGGTCCCAGGCGCTACTCGACGCGGCGGTGTCTCGAACCCATCGCCTCACGTTGGAGGTTCTCCGCAGTGAGGGTGTACTCACCACGGGCCCGATGCGGGTCGAGGGGAGTGAAGTTGCCATCGACCTCAGCGGCTTGTTGGTGCTGAGCATCGACGAGCTCCAGGACCGCGGCGTCATCCCCGAGGGCAACCGACTCGGGGTGGCCGCTGACGTCGTGACCGCCGAGCAACTCCAGGCCGCCGTCGAGGCCGCGTTCGACGTGTCGGTGCCGGATGACTTCGGCACGGTCGTCGTGTTCGACTCGGGCGCGGTCGAGCAAGCGGGCCTGCTGCTCGACACGGGGCGACGTGCGCTCTCTGTGTTCGAGCGAGCGGTGACCCTCGTGGTCGTGGCGACCATCCTCCTCACCGTCGCCGCCGTACTCCTCAGCACCGACCGTCGCCGGACCGGCCTGCACCTCGGGCTGGTCGTCGCGGGAATCGGCGTGGTGGCAGTCGTGATCAGCCGACGGTTGGTCGCCGCCATCCCCGGTCTGGTCGAGGACCCAGAGGCACGGCGCGCCGCGGCGCATCTTGTCACCAACCTCGGCAGTGGCCTGGTTCATCTCTCCGAGGTGATCATCGTGGTCGGTGCCATCGTGGTGATCGCGGCGTGGCTCGCTGGTCCGGGTGAGACAGGCACGAGACTGCGATCTCGCCTCACCGAGGCTGGTGGACCGAGGCAGTTCGTGCTCACCCATCGCGACGGCGTGCGACTCGCCGGCGGCACGACAGCCGCGGTTGCGATCCTGTGGTTGGACTGGTCGCTCCCCACCCTGCTCCTCGCGCTCGCGCTCGTCGCGGTCACGTGGAGCGCGCCCCTCGTTCTCGACCACCGACCGACCCCAGCCGACCCGTGAC
>SKKL01000278.1 GCA_007121465.1 Acidimicrobiales bacterium
ACCTCTACCTCGACCATCCGGGCGACCTGCGCACCGAGCAACTGAGCGACGCCGCGGAGATGGCCGAGTTGATCTCGCACACGGTGCTCGCCCTCCAGGCCGACGCAGTTCAGGGCGGCCTTCCCGGGGAGCTCGAGGACGCCGTCCACCATCACGCGGTCGTGCACCAAGCCTCGGGCATGGTGTCGGCCCAGCTCGCCATCTCCGTCGCCGAGGCCTTCGTTCGCATTCGGGCCGAGGCATATGCTGTCAATCGACCGGTGAACGATGTGGCCCGAGACATCGTGGAGCGCCGGTACCGGCTCGACTGAGCCACCAACTCGCGGCCGGTACATCTGGTCGCACAAGGAGCACCCATGGTGCAAAGAGAAAAGCTGCTCACCGAGACGTTCGTGACTCTGGCCGACACGATGGTCAAGGACTTCGACGTGGTGGAGTTCCTGTCGATGCTCTCGGGTCGTTGTGTCGACCTCTTCGACGCCGGTGAGGCAGGTCTCATGCTCGTCGACGCCGAGGGGCACATGCAGCTCGCCGCCTCATCGAGCCACGGCATGCGTCTCCTCGAGCTGCTCGAGCTCCAGCACGACGAGGGACCTTGTCCCGACGCATACCGAACGGGTGCGCCGGTCCAGTGTGCCGATCTGCGCGACGCCACCGGGCGGTGGCCCTCTTTCGCGACGGCTGCGCTCGACGCCGGGTTCCGTTCCGCCCATGCCCTGCCGATGCGGTTGCGCGACGAGACGATCGGGGCCCTCAACCTGCTGCGGGTCGAGCCCGGTGTGCTCCCCGACGACGACATTGCCGCGGCTCAAGCTCTCACCGATGTCGCCACCATCGGCATCCTCCATCATCGGGCAGCGACCGAGTCGGACCTGCTGAGCGAGCAACTCCAGTATGCCCTCAGCAGCCGTGTCATCATCGAACAAGCCAAAGGCGCCATCGCCCACAACCTCGATCTCGACACCGATCAGGCCTTCGATGTGCTTCGCCGGTACAGCCGCGACAACAACCGGCGCCTGGTCGACATCGCCGCCGCCATCATCGACCGCACCCTCGACTCCGCCGAGCTCAGCTCTACGGGCTCCTGAGCGTCGGCGGTTCCTCCGGCGGAGGGCTCGCTAGGAGCTGGTCGCCGCCGACTTCCCGCGCTTGGCGGTCTTCGAGGCCTTCTTGGCGCCTTCCTTGGCAGTCCGGCCCGTTGTGGTCGCCGCCCGCTTGGCCTGGGTCTTGGTCGACGACGCCGAGTGCTTGGCCGCGGTGGCGGTGCCCTTGGCCCCTGCGGTCGCTGCATCGGTGGTCTCGCTCGCCGCCGACTGGATGCTGCGAATGGTGTCCTCGACACCCTCCACGGCAGCTCCGGCAGTGGTCCGCACATCCTTGGCGGTCTTCCGGGCGGCGCCCGACCCCGTCGGTGACACCTTTGGCCGCTCCTGGCCACGGATGCGGGCGATCAGGTCCTGGACGGCGGTGACGGTGCCTTGAGCGACCCCGCTCACGTTGTCGGTGACCCGGTCGACCACGCCGGCGATCGCCCCGACCACGGGAACTCCCGGGCCTGAGTCCGGCATGCGGGGGTGAGGGCGGGTGGGTGCGGTCTTCTTCGCCTCGAGCATCAGCTCGCCGAGATCGACGAGATCGGACCGGCGGATCTCGTCACGCACCCTGGAGAAGAAGTCACCTTCCTCCTCCTCGACATGATGGCGAACGTTCTCGATCAGGACCGAGACCTTGGCGTCGAAACGTTCGTGTTCGGGATCGAGGTCGGTGAGCTCGTCGAGCAGCCACTTGACGACGTGGTGTTCCTCGTGGCTCTCGAGCACCGTGTCGTCCATGTCGGGCACCGTCGCCCGGACCACGGGGTAGAAGATTCCCTCTTCGATGGCGGCGTGCACCGAGAGCTCCTCGATGATCTTGTCGACGATCCTCCGTTTCTCCACGAAGGCTCGGTCGCCGGCTTTCTCGAACTGCTTGAACAGCTTCTCGACCGACTTGTGGTCGTCTCGGAGGAGGGTGATGGCATCCATGCGCGTGCTGCTACCCCGACGCGACGAACGCAAACACCCTCCGCCGAAGGCTTGGCCAAGTGTTCGAGCGGGAACGTGAGAGTGCGGGAACGTGAGAGATACAGTCCAGTAGGCCGCGCGGGCAGAGGAATCGTGAATGCAGATCAGTCAGACGACCCGCGTCGGAGGGGCAGGTCTCCTGGCCCTGGTGGCGACCTATGGGATCGGCCGGCAGGCGTACGGATTGTTCGTGCCCACCTTCCGAGAGGAGTTCGGCCTCTCGGTCGATGTGCTGGGCTACTACGCCAGCGCGGCACAGGCAGGCTACCTGGTCGCGACGGTGGCCACCGGTGTCCTAACGGCGCGTCTCGGCCCTCGCGTTCCGGTCACGTCCGGATGCCTGCTCCTGGCCGTCGGAGCAGCCCTGGCCGCCTCGGCCACCGGCCCGCTGCTCCTGGCTCTGGGGGTCATCGCTGCGGGCACCAGCGCCGGCGGAACGTGGGGCCCCTTCTCCGATGCGGTCAAGAACCAGGTCCCGACCTCAGGGAGCCGACACGCCCTGGCGCTGGTCAACGACGGTGCTCCGGTCGGCCTGTTGGTCGCCAGTGGCCTCGTGTTGGTCGCCGGGGATCGCTGGCGGCTCGCGTGGTGGGCATTCGCCGTTGTCGGGTTGGTCGCCGCCGTGGCCGCCTGGAGGGTCCTGTCGCCCCGTGCGGCGGCGGATCCGAAGGGCGATGGGGCGCGGCCCCCGCTCGGGTGGTTCCTCAACGCCCGGTCGGCGCGACTGCTCATCGTCGCTCTGGGGGCGTCGGTCACCTCGGGTGCCTATTTCGCGTATGCACCGGACACGGCCCAGGACGCCGGGCTGGCCAGCTGGACCGGCCCGGCGATGTGGGCGGCCCTCGGTCTGGCCGGGGCGGCGTCGGGAGCGTTCGGCGGGGGGATCGCCGACCGATACGGGCTTCGCGGGCCGTTGGCGGCCACGCTCCTCGTCCTCGCGGGATCGACCCTCGTGCTCTTCGTCGCGCCCGGCGCGCTGGTCGCCGCGCTGGGGTCAGCGGCGCTGTTCGGTATCGGTTTCACCACGGGATTCGCCCTCATGGTGATCTGGAGCCAGCAGGTCTTCGACGACCGACCCACGACCGGATTCACACTGACCATCGTGTGCATCGCCGCCGGCTTCATCATCGGTCCGAGCCTGTTCGGAGTGCTGGCCGCCCACGTGGGGCGTCCTTCCGCCCTTCTCGTCGCGGCGTCCCCGGCTCTGCTGGTGGCGTTGGTACCGCCGTCGAAAGACGACCGTGCCGGGGCGCGGGACTCGGTGTGACGGCCCGCCGGGCCACG
>SKKL01000025.1 GCA_007121465.1 Acidimicrobiales bacterium
CAAGAACAAGCTGCTGCAGAAGCAGAAGGCGGGCAAGAAGCGCATGAAGTCGATCGGGCGGGTCGAGATCCCCCAAGAGGCGTTCATCTCCGCTCTCAAGCTCGACGACTGAGGTCGGTCGGCCCCGGTCAGTCCGACTTCGCCACGAACGGTGTGCTCATATCGAGCACGTTGCCCGAGGCATCCTCGACCGTCATCTCCCGGGCGCCCCACACCTGGTCGGTCGGCGCCGCCTCGACGGAAGACCACCCGCGGGACTGCGCACAGTTGACTTTTAGCGATATATCGTTATCATCACTCCCGCACCGAGGCGGGGACAGGCGAGAGGCGAGACATGGGGCAGCGAGGCGGTAGTGGCGAGCGGGTATCACAGCGAGCACGTCGTGGGGCGGTGCGCGACGCCCTGCTCATGGCGCTCGCGGAGCGCCCGATGCACGGATACGAGCTGATGACCGAGTTGGAGGAACGCACCTCAGGGCGGTGGCGTCCGAGCCCAGGGTCCGTCTACCCGGCACTTTCACGAATGGAGAGAGACGGTCTGATCGAGGCCGACGAGGTCGCCGGGAAGAGGTCGTTCTCGCTCACCGACCTGGGCCGTGAGGCCCAAGAGGCTGTCGATGTCGATGCCGCCGACCCCACACCGGAGCCGTGGCGAGCCGGCGACGGCCACGGGGCGCTCCGGGCCCTGCCGTCGGAGATCACCGGCCAGGCCCGCCAGATCCGACGGTTCGGTTCGCCCGATCAGGTCGAACGGGCGGCCGCGCTGCTCGAGGACGTCAAGAGGGAGCTCTACGCGATCCTCGCGAGCGAGCCCACGCAGGACCGCAACGATTCCGGCAGTGCCGGTTCCTGATCGACCGCCCCGGCTGCAGCAGAGCACGCCGTAGGCCCCGCTCGCTGGGCCGCAAACGATGACGACGAAACGGGCCCGAGGGGTCTGGGCAAAGGACGGTGGAGACATGAACAGCTTCGTACTAGGTCTCGGCGAGGTCGACGCGACACAGGTCGACCTCGTCGGCGGGAAGGGAGCCCATCTCGGGGAGCTCTCTCGGATCGACGGGGTTAGCGTTCCTGCGGGCTACTGCGTGACGACGAAAGCGTTCCGGCGGGTCATGTTGGACGCAGCGTCGTTCGAGGACCACCTCGGCCGGCTCTCGTCGCTGAGCCCCGACGACCGCGACGCGATTCGCGCCCACGGCACCGAGATCCGACGGATCATCGAGGGTGCCCCCGTCCCGGCCGAGGTCGCCGAGGCGATCACTCGCCCGCTCACCGGCTTCGACGAGCGAACCACCTTTGCCGTCCGATCGAGTGCCACGGCGGAGGACCTGCCCTCGGCGTCGTTCGCCGGCCAACACGATTCTTACCTGAACGTCGTCGGGCCGGCGTCCGTGCTCGAACACGTGCGCCGATGCTGGGCCTCGCTGTTCACCGAACGAGCCCTCACCTACCGCCTCCGCCACGGTCTCGACCATCGGGAGGTGCAGATGGCGGTCATCGTCCAGCAGATGGTCTCCCCGCAGGCAGCCGGGGTCCTCTTCACAGCCGACCCCGTCAGCTCGAACCGCACGGTCGTGTCGGTGGAGGCCACCGTCGGCCTCGGCGAGGCACTGGTCTCCGGCGTGGTGAGTCCGGACGTCTACACGGTCCGCGACGGAGCAGTCGCCACCCGTTCCATCGCCTCCAAGCTGCTGGCTGCGAGCGCCGCGCCTGGTGGAGGCACGGTGCAGCACCCGATCGAACCGGAGCTACAGGACCAGCCGGCGTTGAGCGAGGAGCAGGTCGTCCGACTTGCGGGGCTCGGACGCCAGGTCGAAGCGCACTTCGGCTGCCCGCAGGACATCGAGTGGTGCCTGGTCGACGACGACATCCTTCTCGTTCAGAGCCGCCCGATCACCACACTGTTCCCCATCCCGACGGCTGCCGACGCAGACAACCACGTCTACGTTTCGGTCGGGCATCAGCAGATGATGACCGACGCGATGACCCCGCTCGGCCTCTCGTTGTTCCGGCTGACCGCCCTGCCGCCGATGCACGAGGCCGGCGGGAGGCTTTTCGTCGACGTCACGGCGCCTCTGGCGTCGCCCGCGAGTCGACATGCGGTCATCGAGGTGCTCGGCGCCTCCGATCCCCTCATCGGGGACGCGCTGCAGGCCGTCGTCGATCGCGGCGACTTCCTCCCGTCGCTCGCCGACAAGGGGCCCACCACCGGGGCCCATGGCCACGCGCCCGCCCCGATCGATCCCGACCCGACGATCGTCGCAGCGCTGGTCGAGGACAACGAGGCGTCGGTCGCCGCGCTGGAGCGCGAGATCCGGACGCAGTCCGGCGCAGCGCTGTTCGACTTCGTCCTGACCGACATCGAGGAGCTGAAGCGGCTCATGTTCGATCCGCAGAGCAGCCAGGTGTACATGTCGGCGATGGACGCGACGTCGTGGCTGAACGACCAGCTCCAGGAGTGGTTGGGCGAGAAGAACGCCGGCGACGTGCTCACCCAGTCGGTGCCGAACAACGTGACCTCGGAGATGGGGCTGGCGCTCCTCGACGTCGCGGATGCGATCCGGCCGTATCCGGAGGTGATCGAGTTCCTCCAACGGATCGAGACCGATGACTTCCTAGACGAGATGGCCGAACTGACGGGTGGGCCCTCGTCCCGGGACGCGATCGCAGCGTTCCTCGACCGGTACGGCATGCGGTGCGTCGGCGAGATCGACATCACCCGGCCTCGATGGAGCGAGTGTCCGTCCGCGCTCGTGCCGGTGATCCTCGGTAACATCAAGAACTTCGAGCACGGTGCCGGGGAGCGCCGCTTCGAGCACGGACGCCAGGAGGCGTGGGAGTGGGAACGGCAGCTTCTCGAGCGGTTGCGGGCCCTGCCCGACGGCGAGCAGAAGGCGGGCGCGACCGAACGGATGATCGACATCGTCCGGACCTTCATCGGATATCGGGAGTACCCCAAGTACGGCATGGTCCGCCGCTACTTCATCTACAAGCAGGCCTTGCTCGGCGAGGCGGATCGACTCGTGCGGACTGCCGGACTCGGGGAGCGGGAGGACATCTTCTTCCTGACGTTCGAGGAGTTGCGCGAGGCCGTGCAGACGAGCCAGGTGGACACAGCGCTCATCGCTCGACGCAAGGAGTCGTTCCGGTCCCATCAGGCCCTCGCCCCGCCTCGGGTGCTCACCTCCGACGGGGAGGCCGTGATCGGGGCGTACCGACGCGACGCCGGGCCCTTGGGTGCATTGGTGGGTCTGCCCGTCTCCACCGGGACGGTCGAGGGGAGGGCACGTGTGATCCTCGACATGGCCGATGCCGATCTCGAACCGGGTGACATCCTGGTCACGGCGTACACGGATCCGAGTTGGTCACCACTGTTCATCACGATCGCCGGCCTGGTGACAGAGGTGGGAGGGTTGATGACCCATGGGGCGGTGATCGCCCGGGAGTACGGCCTGCCGGCTGTCGTGGGAGTGGAGCACGCCACACAGACGATCCAGGACGGGCAACAGATCCGCGTCAGCGGGACCGACGGATACGTCGAGGTCCTGGCCTAGGTCCCGAACCGGCCCGCGTTGGGGAAACCCGCGTCCGGCCCGCGAAGCTCGTGACGTGAGCACACCGACGATCATGTGGTTCCGGCGTGACCTGCGGCTGTCGGACAACCCAGCACTGGTGGAGGCGTTGCGGACCGGCGACGAGGTGGTCCCACTGTTCGTGATCGACCCAGCGTTGTGGGATCCGGCGGGGGAGAACCGGCGAGCTTTCCTCGTGGGGTGTCTCCGGGCTCTCGACCAGGACATGGGTGGAGCGTTGGTGGTGCGCCACGGCGATCCAGCGGAGGTCGTCCCGGCCCTCGCCCGGGACCTCGATGCCCGCTCGGTGTTCGTCGCCGCGGACTTCGGCCCCTACGGCCGACGGCGTGACGAGGCCGTGGCCGCAGCCCTCGCCGCCGACGACCGTGAACTGGTGTGCGAGGGCTCCTCCTACGCGGTGGAGCCGGGCACCGTCCTCAACAAGGAGGGCGAGCCCTACAAGGTCTTCACCCCCTTCTCCAAGGCATGGCGGCAGGTGGGGTGGCCGGGCCCCGTGCCTCGCCCCAGCGACCCCTCGTGGGCGAGCGGCGTCGACTCCGATGAGCTGCCCGACGTCGAGCCCACCGCCGACGAGATGCCCGATCCGGGGGAGGAGGCCGCCGGCCGCCGTCTCGACAACTTCCTGCGGACCCACGTCGAGCGGTACGCCGACCGGCGCAACCTTCCGGGTGAGCCGGGCACCTCGGGTCTGTCGCCTCACCTCAAGTGGGGCTGCCTCCATCCCCGCCAGATCCTCTCCCGCCTGGGTGACACCAAGGGGGAGTCGGTGTTCGCGTCGGAGGTCGCGTGGCGGGAGTTCTACGCCGACGTGTTGTTCCACCATCCGGGTTCGGCCCGCGCCGCATTCCAGGAACACATGTCCGCCATGGAGCTCGACGAGGGCCCCGAGACCGACGAGGCGTTCGCCGCCTGGGTCGAGGGGCGGACCGGCTACCCGATCGTCGACGCCGGTATGCGCCAGCTGCGGGCCGAGGGATGGATGCACAACCGGGTGCGGATGATCGCCGCCAGCTTCCTCGTGAAGGACCTGCACCTGGACTGGACCCGTGGCGCCCGGGTGTTCATGGAGCACCTCGTCGACGGCGATCTCGCCTCGAACCAACACGGCTGGCAGTGGGTGGCGGGAACCGGCACCGACGCCGCTCCGTACTTCCGGGTGTTCAACCCGATCACCCAGTCCAAGCGCTTCGATCCCGACGGCACCTACCTGCGACGGTGGCTTCCCGAGATCGCCCACCTCGACGATTCGACGATCCACGAACCGTGGACCGTGGCAGCAGATCTCTTCGACGGGGGAGCGGGTGACTACCCGCCGCCGATGGTCGATCACGACGTCGAACGCAAAGAGGCCCTCGCCCGCTACGAGGAGCTCAGGGAGCGCCGGGAGCACTGAACGAGCGAGGCGTCATGGGTCCCCCCGTTGGCACTCGGTATCATCGAGTGCGAACGACGGCCGATGATGGTCGTGAGCCCCACCTTCGACCCGATCCGAGCCGATCACCACCATGCACGACGAACGCCATGCTTGATGGAAACCATGCTTGACGAACGGAAAGCCTCGATCCTGCGAGCCGTGGTCGAGGAGTACATCCAGACCGCTCAGCCGGTCGGTTCTCGCCACGTGGCCGCCGCTCCCGAGGTCGCGGTGTCTCCCGCCACGGTCCGCAACGAGATGGCCCAGCTCGAGACCGATGGATATCTCGTGCAGCCCCACACCAGCGCCGGTCGGATCCCCACCGACAAGGGATACCGGTTCTTCGTCGACAGCTTGAGCCAGCCGGGTCATCTCGGCGCGCCCGAGACCCAGTTGGTGCGCGAGTTCTTCGCCAAGGCCCACGGTGAGCTCGAGGCGATGCTGGCCGACACGAGCCGGCTCCTGTCCAACATCACCCGCCAGGCCGCGGTCGTGGTCGGGCCGCCCCACGAAGTGGCCACCGTCCGGTCCGTGCAGCTGGTGAGTCTCCATCCACGGGTGGTGCTGATGGTGATCGTGTTGTCCAACGGCGCGATCGACAAGCACACGATCGACCTCGATTCCGACATCGACGACGAGTCGGTCGCGGCCGCGTCGGCCCGGCTCAACGAGCACCTGGTCGGCGGCACGCTGGCCTCGGTCGACCCCGCCGCGGCCACCGGGGCCCCCGACACCGATGCGCTGGTTGCCACCGCCCTGTCGGTCCTGACCGACGACCACCACGACCCCGACTCCGTTTTCGTCGGGGGGACCTCGCTCATGGCAGGCTCGTTCGATGCCGTCGACAGCGTCCGCCAGGTTCTCACCATCCTCGAGGAACAGATCGTCGTGGTGACGCTTCTGCGCGACGTGCTCGACCGTGGCCTCAGCGTGGCCATCGGCTCCGAGACAGGCATGGAGCCCCTCTCGGAGTGCTCGCTGGTGGTTGCCCCCTACTCGGTCGACGGGGAGGGTGTCGGCACCATCGGTGTGCTCGGCCCGACCCGTATGAACTACCCACAGGCTCTGGCCGCGGTGGCAGTGGTCAGCCGGGGTCTCGGACATCGCCTGAGCGAGGGCTGATGGCGGAGCTGTACGAGACCCTCGGGGTGAGCCGCACCGCGTCGGCCGACGAGATCAAGAAGGCCTACCGGCGTCTCGCCCGTGAGCTGCATCCCGACACCAACCCCGATCCCGACGCCGAGGCCCGGTTCAAAGAGGTCGCGCGGGCCTACGAGGTCCTCAGCGACGCCGAGAAGCGCCAGCGCTACGACGCCTATGGCGAGGCGGGCATCGGCTCCCGAGGCGGGTCGCCGTTCGACACCGGCGGGTTCACCGACATCTTCGACGCCTTCTTCGGCGGTGGTGGCGCCGGCCCGTTCGGCGGTCGTCCCGGACGTGCGTCGGGTCCGAGTCGAGGTCCCGACCTCGAAGCGGTCGCCCAGATCCACTTCGAGGACGCCATGTTCGGCTGCCAGACCGAGGTCGGGGTGCGCACTGCGGTGGCGTGTGAGAGCTGTGAGGCCACCGGCGCTGCACCGGGTTCGTCGGCCAACGTGTGCGGCGAGTGCGGCGGTGCCGGTCAGGTTCGCCGGGTGCGCCAGTCGATCCTCGGCCAGGTGGTCACCGCCGGGCCGTGCGGAGCGTGCGGCGGCCAGGGTGAGGTCATCCCCGACCCGTGCCCGGACTGCAAGGGCGACGGACGTCGGATCGTCGAGAAGCAGTTCAACGTCGATGTGCCCGCCGGGGTCGACACCGGCTCCACGCTGCGCCTCACCGGCCGTGGCGCGGTCGGGTCGCGCGGCGGAGCCGCAGGTGACCTGTACGTGCACCTCGAGGTGCTGGCCCACGATCGGTTCCAGCGGGTCGGCAACGACCTCGTGCACGACTTGCACCTGAGCGTGGCCCAGGCCGCCCTCGGAACCCACATCGAGTTCGAGACCCTCGACGGAGCCGAGGACCTCGTCATCCCGCGGGGCACCCAGCCCGGCCGGGTGTTTCGCCTACGGGGCCGAGGGGTGCCGAGCGTCGACGGACGCGGCCGGGGCGACCTGCTGGTCCAGGTTGCCGTCGATGTGCCCGAGGACCTGAGCGACGACCAAGAGGACCTGCTGCGTCGGTTCGCCGAGGCGCGGGGCGAGGTGGTGGCCCCGTCTGGCGAGGGGTTCTTCGCCAAGATCCGCTCGGCGTTCAAGTAGCCGGGCAGGCGTCGGTGGGACCCGAGAGCGAACCGCCGGTGGGGCCCGATGGGCGGGGCGGGCCGCACGTGTTCGTCTCCGATCTCGATGCCCCGGTTCCCGAGGCCGACGACCGGCATCACCTCGAGCGCGTGCTTCGGCTACGGCGGGGCGATCCGTTGACGGTGTCAGACGGGGCCGGCCGGTGGCGGCCGTGCCGCTGGGGCGACGAACTCGAGCCGGTGGGCGAGGTCGTGGAGGTCCCGCGCCCGGCGATGCCGGTGGCGGTGGGTTTCGTACCGGTGAAGGGCGACCGGCCCGAGTGGGTGGTGCAGAAGTGCACCGAGCTGGGCGTCGACCGGTTGGTGGTGTTGTCCTCAGAGCGGTCGGTGGTGAGATGGGAGGGCGATCGGGCGGCCCGCCACCTGGAGCGCCTCGCCAAGGTGGCTCGGGAGGCGGCCATGCAGTCCCGGCGGTGTCACCTGCCCCAGATCGACGGGGTGTTCCCGCTGGGCGAGGTCTCCGGCGAGGAGGGAATCGTGCGAGCCGAGGCGGGTGGTCGTCGGCCCGAGCGGGGGGACCGACTGGTGGTCGTCGGACCCGAAGGCGGCTGGACCGACGTCGAGCGCGGGCTGGTCCCCACGGCGGTCGGCCTCGCCGACCACGTGCTGCGAGCCGAGACCGCGGCGATCACCGCGACGGTCCTCTACACCGCGCTGCGTGCCGGACGGGTGGCGGGCGATAGTCCCATGGTGAACGACTCTGACGCTCAGGGTGATTGATATTGCCACCGAACGCGGTTATGGTTCAGGAGACCCCAATTCACGGTCAGGGAGGGGCGATCTTTGACCGGTCCCGAAACCGTGGAGCGATGCGCATGAGTGTGGATGTCGACATGACCCCTGAGTCAGACGAGAACCTGTCGGAGTACGGACGTGCCGTCGGCGAACGCCTGCGCGCGATCCGCCGCCAGAAGCGCATGTCGTTGCACGACGTCGAGGCAGCCTCGTCCCAGGAGTTCAAGGCGTCGGTGCTCGGAGCCTACGAGCGCGGCGAGCGGGCCATCTCGGTGCCGCGCCTGCAGCGTCTGGCCTCCTTCTACGGCGTGCCGGTCGACCAGCTGTTGCCCCGGGGCGACGGCAACGGCTTCGGGTCCGACACCTCGGTGGTCGACCTGGTGTCGTCTCCGCCGGAGCGACGCAGCTCGTTCACCATCGACCTGACCCGCCTCGAGACCCTCACCGGTCCCGAAGCCCAGATGCTGAACCGGTTCCTCGCCTCGATCCAAGTTCAGCGCCAGGACTTCAACGGTCGGGTGCTCACCATCCGCCACGACGATCTCCGGGCCATCGCCTGCATCCTCGGGATCGATCCCGAGCACGCCGAGACCCAGCTCGCCGGCCTCGGATTGTTCAACAACTAGCACGAGATCAGCAACGAGCACCGAGGGTCGCGTCACGACGTCGACTCTGCATCACCTGTGGTGGGCCCTGCGGGGACACAGAGCCGCTGGAACTCGTAGCCCTGCGCCAGCAGGTTGTCGATGATCGAGGGAAGGGCCTCGACCGTTTGTCGGCGGTTGCCCGACCCGTCGTGGAGGAGGACGATGTCGCCGCTGGTCGCTCGGGTGGCTCGGTCGACGATGGTTGCCACGCCGGGCGCGGTCCAATCTCTGGTGTCGCGGTCCCACAGGATCGGTTCGAGTTCGAGGTTCTCGGCCACCTGGCTCACGCTGCTGTCATAGGCGCCGTACGGCGGCCGGTAGCAGGCGCTCCGCGTGCCGCCGGCGTCCATGATCGCGTCGTTGGCGTGCTGCAGCTCCCACTCGATTCCGATCGGCGACAGCGTCGTGAGGTCGGCGTGGGTCTGGGAGTGGTTCTGCACGGAGTGGCCCTGCTCGACGATCGCCGCGGTCAGGCCGGGATGGTCCTCGACCGCCTCACCGACGACGAAGAAGGTCGCTTCGACTCCGGCTTCGGCGAGGACGTCGAGCACCTGCGGCGTCCAGGTCGGGTCAGGACCGTCATCGAAGGTAAGGGCGACATGGCCAGGGTCGGGCTCATAGCGGAGCGGCCCGTCGTCGGCCTCGCCGGTACCGGCACCGGCTGCGACCCAGTACCCGCCTGACCGAGGGTGGGGTGCAACGGCGACGGCCTCCGCGCTGCCGAGCCGTCCGTCGGCCGCGGAACCCTGGTAGTCGGCGTCGCCGAAGGTGAAGATTCCGCCGTCGGAGGCGACGAGCCAGTAGCCGTCGCCTGTGGGCGAGGCGGCCATGCCGACGATGGGTTCGTTGAGGCTCATGTTGCCGGTGCTGCCGTGGTAGTCGGCGTCGCCGAAGGTGAAGATTCCGCCGTCGGAGGCGACGAGCCAGTAGCCGTCGCCGGTGGGCGAGGCGGCCATGCCCACGATCGGCTCGTCGAGCGTGTCCCCGCTCGTGGAGCCGAGGAACGAGGCACTTCCGAAGCGGAAGATGGTGCCACCTTCGCCGACGAGCCACAGCCCGTCGCCGTCTGGGGTGGTCGCCATACCCACCACGGGTGTCTCCGGGCCGACCTCGAAGTCGGCGCCGGGTCGGAGGGTCGGCGCCTCACCGAAGTCTGAGAGGATCTCACCGCCACCTTCCACCTGGGCGTGGACGGGAGCGGCACTGGCCACCCCCAAGAGCAGCATGAGCGACAGGAGGGCGGCCGGAATCCTCGAGGCATGAGCACTGCTCATGGAGTTCCCTGATGGTCGCGTTCAGGTTCATCGGTGGCCTACCCCATTCGGTCCGGGGGCCAAACGGGGCCGGCCAGATGAGGCGCTAGCTGATGGGTGGCAGCTGCAGTTCGATGCCGGGCAGGAGGAGATCGGGGTTGGCCGCATCCGGCAGTGCCGACCGGTTGAGCGCGATGAGGTCCTGCCAGTAGGGCACGATCTCCGCCGCGCTCGGACTCTGGCCCGCGCTGGTGAGTCGCGCCTCGGCGATCGCCCACAGGTGTTCGCCGGGCGCGACGACGTGGTTCAGCCCGGAGCCCTCCGGCGGCGTGTGGGGGGCCGCGTCGGGCACCTGCATCATCATTGGCGGCGATTCCGAGGCCGCCGGATCGCGGTGGGAAGTGGACGGGTCGACCAACTCCTCGTCGTTGGTGTCCTCGCTATCCGGAGCGGGCGCGGGCTCGGGGTGGGGCGGCACGTCGGCTCCCCTCCCCGAGCGCATGGTGAGCATGGGTAGATCCTCGGTCTGGTCGTGCTCAACCACCGCATCCGAAGGGTGTGGATCGACGTGGTCCGGCTCGCCGGTCGAGGGAGCGTCCGGCTCGGACTCCTCGGTCTCCTGGGCGGGACCAGGCGACGTCTCGAGGGGCGAAGGGGGAGGGCCTGACCGCCGCATCTCGAGCATCAGCGGCCCCTCTGCCTCGGTGGTCGAGGTTTCGTCGGCGGCGACGGTGACGATCGGGTCCGGCGCCGCGGCAACGGTCGACATGGTGGCGACGGGGACCATGACCTGCGGAGCGACGACCACCGTCGCTGCCAGGGGCCGCAGGACGAGCGTGCGCCACGCTGCGGGTACGAGGCGGACCGTCAGTCGCTCGAGAGGTCGAGCGCGGACGGCTCCGGCCACGAGGTCCAGGGCGGTCACCGCGATCAGCCAATAGCAGACGGCCAACGCCAGCAGCCGGGCCGTGCCGACGAAAGCCTCCAGCGGATCGGTGCCGGTCCACCAGGTCAGCGCGACCGTGGGGTCGAGCGGTGGTGAGGCGACCGTCGTCGCGGCGCGGTGGAGGACCATCGTGGCTCCGATGAGGCCGGCGACGGCGAGGACAGGACGGAGGCGGTGGTTCATGGTTCTCCTCGGGAGGGGATGTCGATCGTGTGGCGGATGCCGTACTCGTCGAGGGCGACGAGGCGGTCGCAGCGCTGGCCGTCGGACGGCTCGACGACGAGGCGACGAGCCCCCAGCAGGTGAGCAGCCCTCTCCGCGGTGGTCGGGGCGTCGGTGCTGGCCCACTCCGTGAAGATGAAGATCCCGCCCGACGTGAGGTCGAGAACCGCGGCCCGGGGCTCGCCGCAGCTGAAGCGACCGACGGCGGCGATGGCGTCGCCGACGTCCAACTCGAAGACCTCTTCGCCCACCGTCAAGACGCCCGACTCCAGTGCGAGGCTGCCAGGACAGTCGGTTCCGTCCCGCCGTGTCGTGGCCCCGCCGACCGAGGTCGAGCAACCCGTCACGTCCTCCCAGAGGTGGTCGGAGGTCTCGGTCTGGTTCGGTGGAGGAGAGGGGTCGACGGGCGAGGCTGCCCGGTCGCCCGCCACTGGGGAGTCTGCGGGATCGTCGGCGCTCCCCTCGTCGACCACCTCCGCCGTGGCGTGAGTCGATTCGGCCGCGTTGCCGCCGGAGGGAAGGGCGCGAGCGAGGCCCATGCCAACGACGGTGACCACGACCGCCGCGGCGGTGGCGATGGCGGCGAGCCGGGGCATCGCTGCCCCCCGCCGGTGGCGATCGTCGTGGGGCTCGGGGCCGGTGTCGCCGGTTCCGTCGGTGAGAGAGGCGTCGGGAACCGCCGAGCGGAGTTGGTGGGCGAACTGCCGGGCGGACGGGCGCCGAGCCGGATCGTCGGCGGTGGCGAGGTCGGCAAGGTTGAGCAACGCCCGACGCTGGTACCCGCTCCACCCGCGGCGGCCGCCTCGCGCCTGACCCGGCAAGGGGACGAGCTCGTCGCCGTCGACGATCAGGTCTCGTAGCAGGCACCCCAAGGCCGCCACGTCGGCCGCTCGGTCGTCGGCCGAGGCATCCAGGGCCGCTTCCCCGAAACCACACAACACGGGTCGGCCATCGCCGGCGAGTAGGACGTGGTCGGTGGAGACCCGCCGATGGGCGACACCCATCTCGTGCAGGTCGGCGATCGTCGTCGACAGCGACGCGAGTGTCCCGGCGGTGCGGTCGACGGTGAGGTC
>SKKL01000071.1 GCA_007121465.1 Acidimicrobiales bacterium
GCGTCGTGGTCCCCGAGGCGAAGCTCGCGGCCGAAGCGGCCGGTCGGCGGGTCGAGGCCGACGACGAGGAGCTGTCGGTCGAGGCCATCGAGGCCGAGCTCGACATGGGTCGGGTCGCGGGTGTGCCGTTGCTCGACACGGGTGAGGTACCCGCAGTTCGCGCCGGTGTCGAGCCCGAGCCGCCCGTGCTCGACTCCGAGCCGGTCGCCCGTGAGGATCTCCCCGAGCCCGAGCCCGAGCCCGAGCCCGAGCCGGCCGACGAGGTCGCCGCGGCGCCCGACCAGGGCGAGACCGACGACCTCGATGACGAGATCGTGATCGGCCCGGACATCCACCTCGACGATCCGGACGACGAGGAGGAGGTGGACGGTGCCGACGAGGAGGTCGACGAGGACGCCGATGAGGACGTGCCGGAGCGCATCCTCTCGCTGGTTCGTGATCCCGACAACCCGTGGGGCGTCGACGTCGCCGATGTCGAGACTGACCCGGCCCCCGATGTCGATGCCGGTGTCGCGGCCACGGCCGAGGAGGTCGACGATGCCGACGACGAGATCGGTCTCGATGACGAGCTCGATTTCGATGACGAGATCGACATCGACCTCGAGGTCGCGGCATCGACGCCGCGGGTGGTCGACGATCTGTTTGCCCGGCTGCGCTCCGAGGTACCCGAGCCCGAGTCCGACCCTGATCCCGACATCGAGGACGCGCCCGAGGTCGGGGCCGGTGGTCCAGACGACGCGGGAGAGCTGACCGACGAGCTCGTGGCCAACGGTGTCACCGACGAGACGGCCGATGCCGACGACGCGGCCCCCGCTGCGGTAGCCGAAGCCGAGGACCATGACGAGGATCCCGACGAGGTCATGCTCGAGCGGCGCGACCGGGCGATCGGGGATCTCGAGTCTCAGCTCGCGCGCGTCCTCAAGCGTCAGTTGGCCGACGACGAGAACGACAAGCTCGACCTCATCCGCCGGCGTCCCACGAGGGGTGTGGTGACCGAGGTGCTGCCGTCGCTGGAGGTGCACTGCCAGACCTTCGTCGAGGCGGCCTCTGACACCCTGGTCGCCGCGCTGGTGGCCGGGCGGGGGGTCGTTTCCGCCGGCGATGGACAGGATGCACCCGAGGTCTCGGCCGAGGCGGTCGAGGATCTCGCGGTCGAGTTGGCTGACACGTTGCTGTCGCCGATTCGCGAACGTGTCAGTGAGCTCACCGAGGGTTCGACCGACGACGCGCTCGATGGTGTGCGGGCGTGCTACCGCCGGTGGCGGGGCACCCTGGGCGAGCTCTCGTCGCAGTTCGTGCACACCGCGTTCAATCGGGGCGTCTACCAGGCGGTTCCCGACGGTGAGCCGGTCCGTTGGGTGGTCGACCCCGGCGCTGGTCCGTGCCCCGACGGCGAGGACAACGCTCTCGAGGGGCCGGTCCCGAGGGGCACCGAGTTCCCCACCGGGCACCTCCATCCGCCGGCCCACCCGGGCTGCCGATGTCTCCTGGTTCCAGGGGTTCTGTAGGCTCGTCCATCATGCGGCCGCCAACTCAGATGCCCAGGCGTTCGTCGGGATCCTCCTCGAACCGTGGGCGCATCATCCTCGTCGTCGCGATCGTCGCACTGTTCGTGTTCTTCACGTCCTTGCGCGGGATCGCCGGCTTTTACACCGACTATCTCTGGTTCCAGGCCCTCGGTCTGACCCGCGTCTGGACCGGGATCCTCGGTGCCCAAGTGGCCCTGGCGGTGATCTTCACCGGCCTCTTCTTCGCCTTGATGTACATCAACTTGTGGTTCGCCGACCGCATGGCGCCACGGTTCCGCCCGAGCGGGCCCGAGGAAGAGGTCATCGAGCGCTACCACGAGGTGATCGGCCCGCGACAGGGCTGGGTGCGTCTCGGGGTGGCGGCACTGTTCGCACTCATCGCCGGAGTCGGCACCGCCGGCCAGTGGGAGTCGTGGATCCTCTTCACGAACCACCAGGAGTTCGGGCTGACCGACCCGCTGTTCGACACCGACATCGGGTTCTACGTCTTCCAGCTGCCGTTCTTGTCGTTCCTCACGAGCTGGCTGTTCGGGTCGCTCGTCACCATCTTCCTCATCACCGCCGCCGCGCACTACGTCAACGGCGGCATCCGGGTGAACACCGTCGGCGAGCGGGCCACCCCCCAGGTCAAGGGCCACCTGTCGGTGCTGCTCGCCGTCATGGCTCTGGTGCGGGCCGCCGGCTACTGGCTCGACCGCTACGAGCTGACCATGTCCACCCGAGGACACGTCGACGGTGCGCTCTACACCGACGTGAACGCCCAGCTCCCTGCACTGCATCTGCTGCTGCTGATCTCGATCTCCGCGGCTGCGTTGTTCCTCGTGAACATCTGGCGTCGTGGCTGGGTGCTCCCGGTGGTGGCGGTCGGCGTGTGGGGGTTCGTCTCGATCGTCGTCTCGGGCATCTACCCGGCGGTGATCCAGCGCTTCCAGGTCGAGCCGGCCGAGTCGAGCCGCGAGGCCGAGTTCATCGAGCGCAACATCGAGGCCACCCGCTTCGCCATGGGGCTCCACGACGTCGAGACCTTGCCTTTCGACTACAACACCGACCTCGACGAGGACGACATCCTCAACAACCAGCAGACCATCCGGAACATCCGGCTCCTCGACCCGGGCGTGGTGAACGACACCTTCCAACGTCTCCAGGCCGAGCGTGGCTACTACGTCTTCAACGACCTCGACGTCGACCGCTACATGATCGACGGCCAGCTCACCCAGGTGGTGCTCGGCACGCGCGAGCTCAACCCGGGCGGCATTCCCACCGACTCGTGGGAGGCCCGATCCCTCGTCTACACCCACGGCTACGGCTTGGCGATGGCGCCTGCGAGCGCGATCAACCCGTCGGGCCGACCCAACTTCGTGATCGGCGACCTGCCCGTGCGGGTCGACGACGAGCTCGGCATCGACCTCGAGCGTCCCGAGGTGTACTTCGGGGAGAACTTGCCCGGCTATGCCATCGTCGGCACCGACCGTTCCGAGGTGTCGTTCCGTGAGGACCTCACCACCGCCTACGAGGGCGAGGGCGGTGTGCCCACCGGGTCGATCATCCGACGCGTGGCGTTCGCCTTGCGCTTCGGCGAGATCGAACCGGTGATCTCGGGGTTCATCGGCGACGGCGCGCAGATCCTCTACATCCGTGATGTGCGCGACCGCGTGCGCACGGTGGCGCCGTTCATCGCCTTCGACGACGACCCCTACCCCGTCGTCTCCGATGGGGCGATCTTCTACGTGATCGACGGCTACACCACGACAGATCGCTTTCCGTATGCGCAGCGGGCCGAGA
>SKKL01000160.1 GCA_007121465.1 Acidimicrobiales bacterium
CCGATCGGGCCGGCGGGGGCGAAGAGGTGCCCCTGGCCGAGCTCGATGCCGAGACCGACGAGCACGTCGCGCTGTTCGGCCGTCTCGACGCCCTTGGCCACCGGTGTCGCTCCGATGCTGGTCGCGAGGTCGACCGTCGCCCGGACCATGGCGTGGGCGACGGGGTCGTCGGAGACCGAGCGCGTCAACGCCGAGGAGAGCTTCACCCACTGGGGGGCGGCCACCTGGAGCAGTTCGAGCGACGTCCATCCAGCCCCGAAGTCGTCGATGGCCAAGGCGACGCCACCAGCTCGCAACTCGCCGAGCGACCGCGTGATCCGGGCCAGCTCGTCGACCCCGAGGTCGGCACGGAACTCCACCACCACCGAACCTCGCGTCAGACCCGATCCGTCGATCGTCTCGAGGATCGAGCCGACCATTCCCGGCATCTGGAGTTCGCGCGCCGACAGGTTGGTGAACCACCGGAACCCGTCGACCGTCGGATCGGTGTGGCGGGCCGCAGTGCACATCAACTCGGAGCGTGCCGCCTGGCCGAGAGCGTGAATGAGACCCGTGTCCTCGGCCACCTCGATGAACTCCGAGGCGGTCACGTTCCCGTCGGGGCGTGACCACTGGACGAGTCCCTCGTAGCCGACGGCGCCACCGTCGGTCATCCGGACGATGGGCTGGAACCGCACGTGCAGGTCGCCACGCTCGATGGCGAGGTGCAACTCGTGTTCGGTGTCGAGGTTCGACTCGTGACGGCGCAGCGCCTCGGCGTAGGGCACCGCCCGACCGGCGCCTCGACGCTTCGACTCGTACATGGCGGTGTCGGCCCGCGCGACGAGTTCGTCGGCGCTCACCTCCTCACCCGCTGATGCCCAGGCGACACCGACGCTCGACCTCAACTCGATCACCCCGGCATCGAGCTCGACCTCACGGGCCATCGATGCCGCCACGTGCTCGGCGATGGCGATCGCCTCGGTCGGGCTGACGACCTCCCGGCAGACGGCGAGGAACTCGTCGCCTCCGAGACGGCCGATGATGTCTCCGGGCCGCACCGAACGTCGAAGCCGGTCGGCGGCCACGACGAGCAGCTCGTCGCCCGCCGCGTGTCCGAGCTCGTCGTTGATGGCCTTGAACCGATCAAGGTCGAGGAACACCACCGCAAGGGCCTCGTCGCCGTCGGCGATGCGTTCCTCCAGGGCGGCCATGACGGTCGCCCGGTTGAAGCAGCCGGTGAGCGCGTCCACGGTGGCCCGCTCGTGCAGCTCGTTGCGGAGTCTCGCCGCCTCGGTGACGTCATCGACCGAGATGATCGCCGCCGTGACCGTCCCGTCGGCTTCCGACAACGACCGCATGGCCAGGCGACACAGGCGCGTGTCGGGCTCTCCCGGAAGCTGGAGACGCACCTCGACATCGGTGTCGTCACCCCGAAGTACCGCGGCAAAGCCCTCGTGGAAGGCCGGCCAGTCGCTCCGAAGGATCGTGGCGAGCTGGCGCTCGACCCGGTCGGTGGCGGGGACGGCCACGATCTCGTGGAGTCGCTCGTTCGTGTAGACCACGCTGCCGTCGGCGAGGACGTGGAGCAGACCGCTCGGCAGTGCCTCAGCCAGGCGGTTGAGGAGCTGCTCACGTTCCCGCAACGCCTCCTGGGTCGCCATCTCTTCGGAGATGTCGACCATCTGAGCCATCACGTGGGGGGCGTCGGCGGCAAGATGGTTCTGGTTGGTGATCTCCATCCAGAGGTAGTGACCCTCCTTGTGGAGGTGTCGGAGGCGAATCCGCTTGCCGTCGTCTCCCGAGCCCAACAACGCCAACCAGTTGTCGATCGCCAGCTCTTGGTCCTCGGGATGGATGAAATCGCGCGACGGCCGACCCGCCAGATCCTCGATGGTCCACCCGAGGATCCGTTCCAGGGCGGGGTCGACGTCGATGAACTCGGCCCGGTCGGACTTGGTGGCCCAGGTGACTCGAGGCGCCATGCCCTCGACGGTCTCGGGGCGCACGTCGGCCGCAGACTCGGGCATGACGAGCACGCAGAAGTAGCACCCGTGCACCGCCCGTAGGTCGAACAGCCCGAGCGAGGTCAGCTCGTCGGGGGCGGCGGCGAGACGGACCTCGGCCCGGCAGGAACCGGTGTCCTTGGTCGCGTACCACGTGTCGATGACCAGCCCACGATCATCGGCGACGACGAAGTCGAGGGCGGTGCGCCCCTGCAGGACCCGTGACCTATCGACTCGATAGCTCGGGGGAAGCGGAACGAAGAAGCCGTCGTCGTCGAGAGCAGAGACGAGGGCGCGGGGCTCCGACGCGAGGGATTCGAACTCGTCCTCGATAGCGCATCCCGTGGTTGGAGTGTCGGCAGTCACGTTCTGGTGATCGACCGCCACCGGTCCGGGTTGACGCTTCGCGGTGCCGTATCGCCCCGATTGAGCCGGACGGCCCAGCCGGCCTCAGACCCCTGACTCGGCCGATGTGGCCAGGCTCAGGGCACGGATCGAGCGACGCGCGACGGCCAGTGCACCGGCCGCGACCGGCAACGAAACGAGGTGGACGACCAGGGCCTGCGCGTAGGTCCCGGGCGCGACATGGCGGCCCTCCACCACGAGGAAGCGGACCCGGTCGTCGAAGGCCGCCGGCCAGTAGCCCGACAGGCCGGGGCTGACCACGTCGAGCGCCATCAGGTCCCACGCCAGCGGATCGCGAGTGAGGATCGAGGCGGCGATCGCCAGAGTGGCGACACCGGCAGCCGCGACCGGCGCCGGCCGACGCCACGGCGAGGGCCGACCCGTCGGCCACACGAGGAGCAGGAAGAGGGCGAACGCACCCATCCCCGCCATGGCGGCCGAGGTCTGATGAACGACCAGCCACGCCTCGGTCGCCGACGACGGCAGGGGGCGGTACCGGATCGTGAGCACCACCGTCGCCACGGCGGCCACCCCGAGGGTCACCAGCCCGAGAAGTCCGGCGGCTCCGATCAGCCGCTGGGGCTCGAACCAGCGGCTCACCGACCGGACGCGGTCAGCGACCAGCGAGCAACTCGGCGATCTGGACCGCGTTGAGCGCCGCGCCCTTACGGAGGTTGTCGTTCGACAAGAACAGAGCGAGCCCGTTCGGGAGGGTCTCGTCGCGGCGGATGCGACCCACATAGGTGGGATCGGCACCGGCAGCCATGAGAGGAGTGGGCACGTCGGCCAGGACCACCCCAGCCGCACCGGCGAGGGTCTCCCGAGCCTTGGCCGGGTTGACGGGCCGTTCGAAGTCGGCGCTGATCGACAGCGAGTGCCCGGTGAACACCGGCACCCGGACGCAGGTACCGGTGACGGGCATGTCGGGCAGGTCGAGGATCTTGCGGCTCTCGTTGCGGAGCTTCTTCTCCTCGTCGGTCTCGTCCATCCCGTCGTCGACGAGGTTCCCGGCGAAAGGCACCACGTTGAACGCGATGGGGGCCACGAAGTTGTCCGGGGCGGGGAACTCGACCGCCGACCCGTCATAGGTCAGCTCGGCGCCGCGCTCTCCGACCTTGCGGATCTGCTCGTCGAGCTCGGCCACACCCGATAGACCGGCGCCGGACACCGCCTGGTAGGTGGACACCACCATCGAGCGCAGGCCGTAGGCATCGTGGAGGGCCTTCATCACCGGCATGGCGGCCATGGTGGTGCAGTTGGGGTTGGCGACGATGCCCTTGGGGATCGAGTCCAGCGCGCCGTCGTTGACCCCGGCGACCACGAGTGGCACCTCGGGGTCCATGCGCCAGGCCGAGGAGTTGTCGACGACGGTGACGCCTTGGGAGGCGACGGTGGGCGCCAAGGCCTTGGAGGTGGAGCCACCGGCGGAGAAGAGGGCGAGGTCGAGACCGGTGTAGTCAGAGGTGGAGGCGTCCTCGACGGTGATCTCGGTTCCCTCGTAGGTGATGGTGCGACCCGCCGAACGAGCCGAGGCGAACAGCCTCAGTTCGTCGAGGGGGAAGTCACGCTCGGCGAGGATGCTGCGCATGACCCCACCGACTTGTCCGGTTGCTCCGACGATGCCGATCTTCATGCCATCGAGGGTACCGGGACGACCACCGAGGGCACGAGGCCATTCGAGCGCCCACCGAACGGGCGGGCCTCAGACGAGCGGCTTGTCGAGCTCGAACGCAGCGTGGAGGGCCTGGACGGCGTCTTCGACCCGGTCCTCGCGAACCACACAGCTGACCCGGATCGCCGAGGTGGAGATCATCTCGATGTTGATCCCGGCCTCGGCGAGGACCTCGAACATGCGGGCGGCGACGCCCGGGTTGGACTGCATGCCCGCCCCGACCAGGCTGACCCGGCCGATGTGTTGGTCGACGGTGACCTCGCCGCTGCCGAGCTGCTCACTCAGCGCCGGCATGATCTCCAGGCAGATGTCGACCTGGCGGTGAGGGGCCGTGAACGAGATGGCGGTGTGGCCCTGAGCGGACACGTTCTGCACGATCATGTCGACGTTGACGTCACGTTCGGCGAGCCTCCGGAACACCGTGGCGGCGACCCCCGGCTCGTCGGGAGCGTTGGCGAGGGTGATCTTGGCCTCGCTCGTGTCGTGGGTGATGGCAGTGACGAGTGCGTGTTCCATGGTGGGGTCCTCCTCGACGACCCAGGTGCCCGGCTCCCAGGTGAACGCGGAGCGGACGTGGAGCGTGACGCCGTGGTTGCGGGCGAACTCGACCGAGCGCATGGCCGGTTTGGGACAGCCGGTCGCGGTCATCTCGAGCAGAGCTTCGAAGCTGATCTTGTCGACGCGGCGAGCGCCAGGGACGAGGCGGGGGTCGGCGTTGAACACCCCTGACACGTCGGTGTAGAGCTCGCAGCTGTCGGCGTCGAGCGCGGCGGCCAGCGCGACAGCCGTGGTGTCGGAGCCACCCCGACCGAGGAAGGTGACGTCGCGCTCGGTCGACATTCCCTGGGAGCCGCCGATGACCGGAACCCGGCCGGCGGCCAGCGACTCGCGGACCCGATCGGGGCGGATCTCGAGGATCCGGGCGTTGGTGTGGGTGGTGTCGGTCAGGAACCCTGCCTGGCTGCCCGTGAACGACTCGGCGGGAACTCCGATGTCGAACAGCGCCATGCTCATCAACGCGGTGGCCTTGCGCTCGCCCGCCGTGATGAGCATGTCCATCTCACGGCCGGGGCGGATGTCGGAGACCTCGGCCGCCAGCTTGAGGAGGTCGTCGGTCTCCTTGCCCATGGCGCTGACGACGAGGACGACGTCGGTGCCGTGCTTGATGGTCCGCTTGACGTGGTCAGCTACCTCGCGCATGCGGTCCGCGTCCGCCACCGAGGTGCCTCCGAACTTCTGAACGACGAGAGCCACGGCCGGAGACGCTACCAACCCCACGCCCCCGCTCCACTACCGTTGCCGCTCATGCCGTCCGAGAAGCGCCAACGACAGAAGGAGCGTGAGCAGGCTGCGCGGGCCGCTCGTGCCGTGCAACAGGCCCGCGCCAAGCGCCGACGCAACATCATCATCGGCATCGTCGCGGTGATCGGCGCCTTCGGGTTCGCCTTCGCCTACTCGGTGATCCGGGGCGGAGGCGACGACAACGACACGCCCACCACCACCGAATCGCCCGCCGACGACGAGGCCACCGACGACGCCGCCGCGGGGACGACGCCCACGACGATCCCTCAGGGCGACCCGGTCGAGCCCGAGTGCCCGCCCACCGACGGGGCCGATGAGAGGGTCACCCAGTTCACCGAGGCCCCGCCGTTCTGTCTCGAGGACGGCGTCGAGTACGAGGCGGTCTTCGTGACCGACGCCGGCGACATCCGCGTCGCCCTCGACACCGAGACCACTCCCGAGACGGCCAACAACTTCGTGTTCCTCGCCCGCTGGGGCTACTACGACGGCACCGCGATGTTCCGGTCCAACACCGGCATCGAGATCCTCCAGGGCGGAGCCCCGCACACCCAGGGCAATGCCGACCCGGGACCCGGGTACACCATCGCCGACGAGGGCGAGTTCTTCGAATACTCCCCCGGTGACCTGGTGATGGCCCGCACTCCCGCACCGAACTCCTCCGGGGCCCAGTACTTCTTCTCGACCGGCCCGGGAACCTCCGGACTGGCGCCGGGCCCCTATGTGGTGTTCGGCAGCGTGGTCGAGGGTCTCGACGTGCTCGAGGCCATCATGGCGACCCACGTCGACACCGGCGACCCGGGCGAAGGCGAACCCGACCCGGTGCCCATCGTCGAGACCATCCGCATCATCGAGAGCTGAGCTCCGGCAGGGCCGACAGATCGGCGGGGCGACCGCCGAGAAAGACGTGGACCGAGCCCGCTCCCTCCACGGCCCACCCCTGCCCGTCCCGGTAGACGAGAGCGGTGCGCTCCTCGATGCCGGCGACGGGCATCGCGGCAGGAGCGAGATCGACAGTGCGGTGGACCTTGTCGTGGGACCAGGTGTCGTAGCGGGGGATCATCGTGAACCCCGACAGCAGACCGAGGCCGACGGTGAAGGCTCCACCTCGGGTGTCGACCATGTGGTCGAACAGGACCGCTCCCCCGGCCGCCGCACCGGCGAGGACCGCCCCGTCGAGCCACGCGTCGACAAGGGCGTCGTAGAGCGGGGTGTCCTTGAACACCGAGCGCAGGTGCATAGGGGACCCGCTCGACAGGTACAGGAAGCGGGCGTCGCGCACGGCTCGGACCGAGGCTTCGTCGAAGGCGTCGGGACGACCGAGGACCGGGAGATCGACCAGCTCGGACCCGAGCTCGCCGAACCACGAGCGCGCCCGGTCGACGAGGGTGGACGGACCTTCGTAGGCGGCGGCGGTCGGCAACATGACGACGCGATCGGCTCCGCTCTCGGCGAGCAGGTCACGGTCGAACGAGCAGCCGTCGGTCCACTCGGCGCCACCGACGAGAGCGAGAGGCCCGGCCGTCACGACCCCACCCCCTCGGTCGAGACGGGCCCAGGTTCGACGAGGCCAGCAGCCCGTCGACGGGCCCGGGCCTGGACCCAGGGACGAAGGGCGAACGCAGATGTGGGCATCGAGAACCTCTCCAGATCGGTCACCACCAGGCCATTCCTCCTCAGCGCGGCGGGAACATCCCGCCCGAGACGCCATCCGGTCGCCGCCTCACCCTCGGCCGCCACGAGTCGTTGACGCCGGGCGAGTCGGGGTGGGCCCGTCGTCGGTTCGAGAACGTGCACCCACCCGTCGGGAGCGAGTCGGTCGAGCAGCTCGGCGAGAGCAGCATCGAGATCGTCGGCCGCCGCCAACCATCCGACGGTGACGACCGTCGCCGACCGCCGGGGGGCCTGTGGCGGCCACACCGCCGGAGGACCGGTCAGGACGATCGGGTCTCCGCCCGACGGCTCTGCGCCCGTGGCCGACTCGACCAGTGCATCTCGGCGCCGACGCAAGACGGGGACGAGGGGCGCGGTCTCCCACCGGGCAGTGGGGGTTCGGGGGGTGAGCGGCGCCGTGGTCACGACCCATCACGGTAGAGCACCCGGGCTCCCCCACCGGTGCGACGGCGGGCCGACTTGGTGCCGCGGGGTGACCCATCGGTAGCCTCACCCCATGGGGAAGCACACGGTAGGAATCGTCGGATCAGGGATCATGGGCTCGGGGATCGCCGAGGTGGCCGCCAAAGCGGGCCACACGGTCATCCTCCGCTCCCGGAGGCAGGAGTCGGCTGACGCGATGGTCGCCGGCCTCGAGAAGTCCCTCAACAGGCAGGTGGAGAAGGGGCGGCTCGAGGAGTCGGCCCGTGACGAGGCCATGGCTCTCGTCAGCGCCACCTCCGAGCTGGGGGACCTCGCCGACTGCGACCTGGTCATCGAGTCGATCGTCGAGGATCTCGACACCAAGCAGGCGTTGTTCGCCGAGCTCGACAGCATCGTCAAGCCCGACGGGATCCTCGCCACCAACACCTCCACCCTTCCCGTGGTGGAGATGGCGGTCCGCACCGAGCGGGCCGACAAGGTGTGCGGCGTCCACTTCTTCAACCCCGCGCCGATGATGAGCCTCGTCGAGATCGTCGAGCCGCTCACCGCCTCGCCCGAGACCATCACCTTCGCCACCGAGTTCGCCACCTCGTGCGGCAAGGAGCCGGTGCTGGTGAAGGACCGGGCCGGGTTCATCGTCAACGCCCTGTTGTTCCCGTACCTGAACAACGCCATCCGCATGCTCGAGTCGGGCACCGCCACCCGCGACGACATCGACACCGCCATGAAGGGCGGGGCGAACTTCCCGATGGGGCCCTTCGCCCTCCTCGACCTGGTGGGCCTCGACACGTCGCTGTCGATCCTCGACGCCCTCTACGACGAGTTCCGCGACCAGAACTACGCCGCCCAGCCGATGCTGCGGCGCATGGTGGCGGCGGGCAAGCTCGGCCGGAAGTCCAAGTCCGGGTTCTACGACTACTGAGCGGTTCGGCGTGCCCGTCGAGCCGCCGCCATCGGTGTGGGGGTTCCCCCCGGCCGACAGCGCCGACCCCGACGGCATCGTGGGGGTCGGGGCGGATCTCGAACCGGGCACGGTGCTCGCGGCCTACCGGCAGGGGCTGTTCCCCATGCCGGTGGGTCGAACCGGGCCGATCGGGTGGTGGTCGCCTGACCCGAGGGGAGTTCTCCCCCTCGACCAACTCCGGGTGTCGCGATCTCTGCGGCGCTCGTGTCGTCGCTTCGAGGTCCGAGTCGACAGCGCGTTCGATGCGGTCATCGAGGCCTGCGCCGCTCCGGACCGGCCCCACGGGTGGATCAGCCCCGAGATCCTCGTCGCCTATCAGCGCCTCCACGACCTCGGCTGGGCCCACAGCGTCGAGACCTGGGAGGACGACACCCTCGTCGGCGGCCTCTATGGGGTGGCGGTCGGGGGCCTGTTCGCCGGGGAGTCGATGTTCCACCGGGCGACCGACGCCTCGAAGGTGGCGCTTGTCCACTTGGTCGGTGAGCTGACCGCCGACGGCGACGACCGACGCCTCCTCGACGTGCAGTGGTCGACCGGTCACCTCGCGACCCTCGGGGTGGTCGAGCGGCCACGAAACCGGTACCTGCAGGACCTGGCGGTCGCCCTCGAGGCGCCGCTCCCCCGCATCTTCACGTGACAGCACCTGCCGACAGAACGGATGATGGTGAGATGACTGCCGACCGCCCCTGGCTGATGAGGACCTACTCGGGCCACTCCAGCGCCCGAGCCTCGAACCAGCTCTACCGCAACAACCTGGCGAAGGGACAGACCGGCCTGTCCATCGCGTTCGACCTTCCCACCCAGACCGGGTACGACCCCGACGCTCCCGAAGCGGCGGGCGAGGTCGGCAAGGTCGGCGTGCCCGTCGCCCACCTCGGCCACATGCAACAGCTCCTCGACGGGATCCCCGTCGGCGAGATGAACACCTCGATGACCATCAACGCCCCGGCTGCGTGGATGTTGGGTCTCTACGTGGCCAACGCCGAGAACCAGGGCGTCGAGTCGGTGCAACTGCGGGGCACCACCCAGAACGACATCGTCAAGGAGTACCTGTCGCGAGGCACCTACATCTACCCGCCGTTGCCGAGCCGGCGTCTCATCGTCGACATGGTCGCGTTCTGTGCCGAGTGGATCCCCAAGTGGAACCCGATGAACGTGTGCAGCTACCACCTGCAGGAGGCCGGCGCGACTCCCGTCCAGGAGATCGCCTACTCCCTCGCCACCGCCATCGACGTGCTCGACGCGGTGCGCGAATCGGGGCAGGTTCCCGAGGATCGCTTCGCCCAGGTGTGCGGCTCGATCAGCTTCTTCGTGAACGCGGGCATCCGGTTCGTCGAGGAGACCTGCAAGATGCGGGCCTTCACCCAGATGTGGGATCGCCTCCTCGCCGAGCGATACGGGGTCACCGACCCCAAGCTGCGTCGGTTCCGCTACGGGGTCCAGGTCAACAGCCTCGGACTCACCGAGGCCCAGCCGGAGAACAACGTGCAGCGCATCGTCCTCGAAGCGCTCGGCGTGAGTCTCTCGAAGAACGCCCGGGCCCGGTCGATCCAGCTCCCGGCGTGGAACGAGGCCCTCGGCCTGCCCCGCCCGTGGGACCAGCAGTGGTCGCTGCGGATCCAGCAGGTGCTCGCCTATGAGACCGACCTGTTGGAGTACGACGACATCTTCGAGGGCTCCCACGTCATCGAGGCCAAGACCGCCGAGCTGATCGAGGAGTCCCAGACCGAGCTCGACGAGATCCTCGGGATGGGCGGCGCCTTCGAGGCGATCGAGGAGCTGAAGGGCCGACTGGTCTCCTCCCACTCCGAGCGGGTGCGGCGCATCGAGAGCGGCGACCTGCCGATCGTCGGGGTCAACCGGTTCACCGAGACCGCCGACTCCCCCCTCGGCGGCGAAGAATCGATCCTGCGGGTCGACCCGGCGGTCCAGGAGCAGACCATCGCCGAGGTCAACGAGTGGCGCTCCCAGCGCGACAACGACGCGGTGAAGCGCAGCCTCGACGAGCTGCGCCGCGTCGCCGAGGAGGGAGGCAACATCATGCCGCCCACCATCGACCTCGCCCACGCCGGGGGCACCACCGGCGAGTGGGCAGGAGCGCTGCGTGAGGTGTTCGGCGAGTACCGGGCCCCCACCGGGGTCGCGGCCGCAGCAGGGAGGGGTGGCATGGGCGACGGACTTCGAGCGGTGGCCGAACGGGTGAAGGGCCTGGCCGGAGGGCCTCCCCGGTTCCTCGTGGCCAAGCCGGGTCTCGACGGACACTCCAACGGCGCCGAACAGATCGCCGTCGCCGCCCGCGATGCCGGGATGGAGGTCATCTACCAGGGAATCCGCCTCGTACCCGAGCAGATCGCCGCCGTCTCCCGGGACGAAGACGTCGAGGTGATCGGCCTCTCGATCCTGTCTGGCAGCCACATGGAGCTGATCCCCGAGGTGGTCCGCCTCGTGCGCGAAGCGGGGGTCGACGCACCGGTCGTGGTCGGGGGCATCATCCCCGAGGCCGACCGGGAGCCCCTGATCGAGGCCGGAATCGCCGCCGTCTACACCCCGAAGGACTTCGAACTGGCCGCGATCATGGGCGACATCGTCGACCTGGTGGAGTCCGTAAGGAAGTCTTGACCCCAGACGCTTGATCCGGTCGCTGCTGAGCCGATGGAGTGGCAGTGAAGGAGCCCCGGACCGTCGTTGCCGTCGCTGGAGCCGTCCTCGGAGTGCTCGGGGCGGTGCTGGCAGTGGCCTGGACCCCTGCCGCAGCAATCGTCGCGGCCCTGGGGGCAGTGGCGGCTGCCGCCGTGGCCATCACCGGAGTCACCACGCCGAGGACCTCTCCGACCGTCCCTCCCCCGGAACCGGCAGGATCCGACACGGCGGCATCGACGACATCGGCCGAGCAGTCGGCGCCGGTGAGCGCGAGCGTTCTCGCCGGACCGACGAGCCCCTCGGCACCGGCCACGAGCAACGGGAGTCCGTCGTCACCGCTCCTCATCGACCCGGTCACCGGCCTGTTCAGCGAGGACTACTTCGGCGTCGCCATAGAGGCACGGGTCGCGGCCGCTCGCCGTCACCTGCGTCCGGTGGGAGTGGTGGTCCTCGAGGTGGTGAACGGGCTGCGCCAGGGCGCTGTCCGTCCCGCTGAACCGACCGAGGTGGCCAACGCGGTCCGCGAGACCCTCCGCGAGGCCGACACCGCCTGTCGCCGGACCGACGGCCGCTTCGCCCTCCTGCTCGAGGACACCCCCGAGAACGGGGCGATCTGGACGGTGGAACGCATCCGCCGCTTCATGGCCGAAAAGGACCCCACCCTCACCCTGTGGGCCGGGGTCGCCTGCTACCCGGCGCACGGCTTCTCGAGCGACAGCCTCATCGCGCTGGCCGACGAGGCGCTCACCAACGCCCGGGAGTGGCAGCAGGACCGCATCGAGGTCGCGGTCGCCGAGTAGCGACCCAACCGTACGGACCGCTGCAGCCCCGCCCCGCCCCGCCCCGAAATCTCGCGGTTGGAGCACCGCAGCGGTGACGCAACCGCGAGATTTCGAACAGGAGGGCCGAAGTCTGCTCCCTGATGGCGACCTCTGAGACCAGGACCGCAGGTCAGCGCACGAACCAGAGGGCGAGCAGCCCACC
>SKKL01000096.1 GCA_007121465.1 Acidimicrobiales bacterium
ATCGAACGCGCCGTGGAGGAGATCGCCGCGATCACCGCGGAGCTCCTCGCGGTCCTCCCACCGCGCAAGGCACCGCCGCCCACCGAGCCACCGCTCCGGCGGCTCGCCCGGACCTGACCCGCCCTCGCGCTGCCCGACGTTGCCGGGCGGAAGTCCGGTGGCGGGACCGGCCCAGCAGGTCACTCGGGCGACCGCCCATCGACGCCGCTCCTGGTGCTGCAGGTCGGCGGCACGTGCCATCCCGAGAGCCTGCGCGACCTGGGCGACGTGGGGGAGACCTTGCGATCCAGATCACCCTTTCCTATGGTGTAGTGCCCATAAAGGTCCGGGGGCACCGGCGGACGTGTGCCTGATGCCGAGACGATGGGGGTTGGAGCCATGGAACACAGCGCCGCTGCGCGCGTCGGCGAGCGGGTGCGCCGCACCTTCCGGCCGGATCAGAGCGGGCACAGTCCGGCCGGCCGCCTGGGCATCGCCGCCGCCGCCGTCGGGCTGGTGGCCAGTGTGCTCGTCGTCGTGCCGACGAGCTCCGGGACGGAGGTCGCCGCCACCGACGACCCCGACGCCGTGGGCACGTGGCGCATGCCGGACCGCTTCGGCCTCGACAGCAACGGCGACGGCCTCGTCGACTACGACCGCAGCGCCGAGTTCTTGAACCCGGAGAGCTGGCCGGTCACCCTCGACGCCTGCGGCTCGAGCGGTGCCAGCCCGCTGGTCGAGTACCGCTGGGAGATCGACATCGACGGCGACGGCACGAAGGAGGTCGTCGTGAGCGACGCCGCCTGCGAGGTGACCCACGCCTTCCCGGCCCTCGGCCAGTACGACGCCACCCTCACGGTCACCGACGACCAGGCCCGCACCGGCGCGACCGATCTCGTGATCGACGTGCGGGACTTCCTGGTGATCTCGATCGGGGACTCCATCGCCTCCGGTGAGGGCAACCCCGACCGGCTGGTGCCCGAGGGGTCGTTCCCCGGCTGGACCCCCGAGTGGCAGGACGCCCGCTGCCAGCGCACCGCCCTGGCCGGCCCGGCCCAGGCCGCCCGGCGCCTCGAGCGCCGCGACCCGAGGTCGTCGGTGACCTTCGTGCACCTCGCCTGCTCGGGCGCCACCATCCTCGAGGGCCTCGTCGGGCCGTTCAAGGGCATCGTCCCCGATGCCGAGGGCACCGACCCGACCCAGGCCGATCCCGAGGGCGAGCACGACGACCTGATCCGGCCCCAGCTGGCCCAGATCGTCGACCTGCCCCTCGGCGACCGAGAGATCGACGCCCTGCTGGTCTCCATCGGCGCCAACGACCTCGAGTTCTCCACCATCGTCAAGCTCTGCCTGCTGCTCGAGAAGTGCTACGACAGCGGGCTCACCGGGCCGTTCCCAGGCCTGGGGGATGGTGACGCCGGCGTGGTGTTCGAGCAGAACATCGAGATCCTGAACGACGGTGAGGTCACCTTCGCCGACCCCGTCACGGGCGAGGAGCGCACCGCCGACAAGGGCAACTACAGCGCCCTGGCCGCCGTCATCGATGACCACTTGGTCGGCGGGGGGTTGTTGCCGAGTCAGGACCGAGTCTTCATCACCCACTACTTCGACCCGACCACCGACGACCACTTCGACCCCGCCGACCCAGGCGGCGACGGCACCCCGCCCTTCGAGGCCGGCGAAGCCCACGGCTGGTGCAGCGTGCCCGCCATCGGCCTGGACGCGGACGAGTCCGAGTGGGCCGGCACCGTCGTGGTCCCCGGCCTCAACGCCGAGGTCAGCGACGCGGCCACCGAGCACGGCTGGACGGCCGTGGAAGGCATCGCCGAGGACTTCGCCACCCACGGCTACTGCGCCCGGCAGCGCTGGACCCGGACGCTGGAGGAGTCCGGGCTCATGCAGGCCAACGTCTTCGGCGCGTTCCACCCGAACACCGAGGGTCACCGCCTGAGCTACGGGGTGCGCATCGAGGAGGCGATGATCAAGGCCTTCGACACGGCCTACGGCACCGACCTGAAGAGCCTGCCCGCCCCGCCCGACGAGCCGCACCCGCTGGTGCCCGACCTGGTCGAGGGCCTCATCGGTGCCACCGAGCTCATCGACTCCCTCGAGGTCTTCCAGGAGCTGGCCGAGGCACCGCTGATCTCCGACGGCAACGCGGCGCTGTCCACCTACGTGCTCGAACCCGCCCACGAGTGGGTGACCTGGCTGCAGGGTCGTCTGGTCGAGGTCCAGGAGCTGCCGCAGTCCTCCATCGGCGCGTTCAACGAGTTCCTCTCCGACCCGAACGGCAACGGCGACCCGACCGACGACGGCACCTTCGGCGGCATGCGCATGGACCTGGAGGGCGCGGTGGTGCCCGACGTCGTCTCCGGCACCTATCAGCTCCAGCTCTCGCTGGTCGGCGAGCGTGACGACGACGTGCCGTTCCACTTCGACGACGGCGACATCGAGCTCCTCGGCTTCGACCTCGACGCCGAGTACGGGTTCCGCTTCGATGCCGCCTTCCGCTTCGACCCGCTGGCCCCGAGCGGGGAGCGCTTCGCCCTGCTCCCCGAGTTCGAGGACCTGATGGTCCCCCGCGGCCTCGACCCCCTCGACCCCGACGAGTTCGACGACACCGAGCCCGTCGTGCGCACGTCGGGCGTCGAGCTGACCTACCGGCTCGACGGCGACCTCGACACGGTCACCGCACCCCTGCAGCTGGGCATCCTCGGCGTGGACGTCTCGGGCACCGCCAGCGCCGAGGGCACGGTCGCGCTGGCCGTCACCGACCCCGACGGCGCCGGCGCCATCCCTTCGGGCCAGTGGGGCGACCTCGGCGCCGAGGGCATCTTCGACCTCGACTGCCGGGAGTCCCCGGTGGACCTCGACGCGACCCTCACCGGCGCGGTGCCCGGTGGCGCCCCGCTGAGCGGCACCATCACCGTGACCGCCGACACCTGCGACCCGGCATCTCCCCCCGACATCGACATCGACCTCGGCGACCTCACGCCCTTCGGCCGGCTCCTCCCCGAACAGCTGGTCAGCGGCCTGGGTCAGCTGGTCACCGCGCTCGAGTCCATCGAGTCGGCCACCAGCGTCCGCCTGCCCTTCCTGGCCGACCGGCTCGACCGGATCGCGGATTCCAGCAGGAAGCTGCGGGAGTTCCTCCTCGACGCCGGCCTGGCCACCGAGGTCAACCCCCTCGTCTTCGACCCCGACGACGCCGACGGCTACTCCCTCCAACGCCTCGTCGACGAGCTCGCCGAGTTCCTCGGGCTCGATGAGATCCCGGTGGTCTACGACACCGACACCGAGCAGCTCCGGCTGGACATCCCGATCGGCGGCGACCCCGTCACCGAGCCCGTCGGGGTCAGCGTCGGCGACCTGCTTCGACCCGCCGGCCTGCGAGGTGTGCGCACCAGCGGCAGCCTCGGCGTGACGCCGGATCTCGAGCTCGACCTCGGGCTGAACATCGACCTGCGCCGCGCCGTCCCCGAGGAGGACGACGACCCCTCCACCATCGTCGTGCCGGAGGGCGACGCCGAGGTCTTCCACCGCATCGGCCTGGCCGCCGACCGCGACGTGCTGTCCGGCGATCTCGGCATCGCCGGCGCGCTGAACCTTTCCGGCCGCATCGGGTTCCTCGACGTCGGCATCGAGTCCATCGGGTCGGGCCAGCTCCTGGCGCGCGCGGATGATGACACCCCGATGGTCACCATCGGCTTCGGCGGCGGCCCTGGCGAGGTGCTCACCCTGCGGGAGCTCTTCGACGGCCCCGTGGAGGACCTCTCCGAGCTGATCTCGATCAACGCAAAGGTGCCGGCGACCACCCTGACGGTCACCGCCCGCACCGCCGGCGGCGAGACCCTGGCATCCGGTGAGCTCACCATCGAGTGGCCCGACATCACCGACCCCGACACCCTCGTGCTGACGCCCGACGCCGACTTCGCCACCGAGCTGCTGGCGTTCGACTTCGACACGAGCGACCCCCGAGCCCTGTTCGGGATGATCGTCGACGCGCTGCGCACCGGCGCCCGCGAGCTCGACGCCATCGGCGGCGACGAGGGCCCGTGGAACGCCCCGCTGCCCGTCGTGGGCCGCAGTCTGAGCCAGATCGTGGACCTCGTCGACGAGCTCACCGGACGTCTCGACGACCTGCTCGTCGACGACGAGGCGGTCAGCCTCCAGGGTCTCGAACTGAGCCTGCGCCAGCTGCTGGCCGACCTGCTCGACGTCTCGGCGGCCGACGCCGCGGAGATGCTCGGCCTGCGCCTCGATGTGGGCGACGACCTGCCCACCGCGGTCGTGATGAGCCTCGACCTCTCCGTGTGCACCGACGCCGAGGCGTCCGATCCGTGCCAGGCGCTGCTCGATGCGCCCGAGGTGTCGTTCTCGCTCGGCTTCGACGGTGCCGGCGGCATCGTCGGCACCGAGGGCGACGTCGAGATCCGTCTCGACTACGACGCCGCTCTGCGGCTCGAGATCGGTGTCGAGCTGCCCGACGTCGACCTCTCCGCTGAGCCCGGCGCGCTCCCCGAGGTGGTGGACGGCGCCCCGGTCCCGTTCATCACCGACCGCACCGGCCTGGTCGCCGGTGCCCGGGTCAGCCTCGAGGACAGCATCGGCGCCCACGTCGGGCCCTTCAAGGTCAGCCTCGGCCTCGACGCCGAGGACCCTGAGGACCGCGACCTCGTCGAAGCCCGCCTGGACGCTCGCCTCGCCCTCGAGGACGAGGATGCCGACGGAACGCGTCTGCCCCTCGGTAGCGACGAGCTCACCGCCTGGCTGAGCAACCTCTTGCCCAGTGACATCGCGGGCGACGGCGTGAGCTGCAACGACACCGACGACGACACCGACCTCGGCGCCTGCGCCCGCATCCCCGTCTACGTCGGCGATCAGAAGATGGGCGACGAAATCGTCTTCGAGGCCATCGACCTGCTCGACACCGGCACGTGGCACTTCGACGGCGTCGACTCCGTGATCGAGGCGCTCGCCGGCGAGTTCGACTGGGCCCTGCTGATCGACGGGATGCGGCAGCTCTCCGACCTGCTGCGGGACCTCCTGGAGGACGGCGCCCACGGGGCCCAGGTGCCGCTCGTGGGCGATGCCCTCGACGCCGGCGCCGACGTGGTCGCGAAGTTCGACCAGCGGGTGCTGACGCCCCTCGAGGACATCGTGGAGGAGCTCGAGAACGCCGAGATCGCCCCCGACGCGCTCGCCGATCGTGTCTCCGGCGAGCTCGAGGAAGCCCTCGGCGGTCTGCTCATCGACAACACGTTGGAGGTCCGCGCCCTGTGCGGCCCAGCCGCCGTGGACTGCGACGAGAACCACAACCTGCTCGACGTGGTCGACGTACAGGTCCGCTTCGCGATGGGTGAGGGCCTCTCGACCAGCGCGCCGATCGACTTCGGCCTGCCGGGCCTGCGCCTCCAGGCCGCCGAGGGTCAGTCGCTCGACTTCCTCGGTGGTTGGCACCTCGACGTCGGCTTCGGCATCGATCTCGCCGAGGGCTTCTACCTCCTCACCGGCGGCGAGGAGGGCTTCGCCACCGGCTTCTCCCTGGATGCCCACGCGAACCTTCCCGACGTGCAGGCCTCCCTGGCGTTCATCCCCACCAGCATCACCGGCTCCTCCGGGGGCAACGATCTCGACCTGGGGCTGCGCCTCGCCCTCGACGACAGCACCGGCTCCGGCCGCCTGTCGCTGGCCGAGCTGGTGTCGTCCGCCGGTGCCACCGGGCCACGCGTCTCGGCCGGGATCTGCGGCGGGCTCGACCTGAACCGCGAGATCGTCGTCGGCGGCTCGGCCACCGGCGACCCGATGGTGCCCGGCATCCTCGCCGACCTGGAGATCACGTGGCCGTTCGCCGACTGCGAGTCCCCGGAGCCCCTGTCGGCGCTCGGCGACAGCGATCCCACCGTCGCCTTCAACCAGGTGCGCATCGACGTGGGCTCGTTCACCCGGGACTTCCTCGACCCGATCCTCGGCGACGCCATGCGCTACCTCGACCCGATGCGGCCCGTCATCGACGAGATCTTCGCCCCGGTCCCGGTCATCTCCGACATCTACGACTTCTTCGGGATCCCCGACCCGCCCACCTGGTTCGACCTGCTGGCCGCGCGGGCCGACAACGAGTTGCAGATGCTGCGTCGCTTCGGCGCCCTCATCTCCTTCCTCGGTGAGCTCAGCGACACGGAGGGCGAGATCGACCTCGGATCGTTCGAGGTGGTCGGCGCCTCCGGACCGCCACCGTCGCAATCGCAGATCGGCCAGATGATCGAGCCGAAGAACAACAACGACACCCCCCTCGACGACCTCCAGGACGAGGTCGTCGGCCTCGGGGGCGCAATCGACGGCGCCGGACTGTCGATCCCGATGTTCGAGAGCCCGATGACCGTGTTCCAGTACCTGCTCGGCCGCGACGTCGACCTGCTCGTGTGGGACGCCGGGGTGCTCGAGGCAACCCGTTCGATGGCCCTGCCCCCGATCCCCGCCGCGACCCTCGGCCCGCTCAGCCTGGAGGTCGAGTTCGGCGGGTTTGCCACCGTGCGGGGCCACTTCGAGGCCGGCTACGACACCTACGGCGTCCGTCAGGCGTTGCGCATCCTCGGCGACGACACCCTCGACAACAGCGCCGTGGACATCACCGACGCCCTGTTCCAGGGCATCTACCTCTCCGACCTGCGCGACGGCGTGGACGTCCCCGAGATCGAGCTCACCACCGGCGCCACCGTGAAGGCCCAGGGTCGCATCAAGGTCATCGTCACGCTGGCCAAGGGCGGCGTCACCGGTGGGCTGGAGGGCTCCATCCAGTTCGACTTCGCCGACGCCCCCGACGGCCGGCTCCGCCTCGAGGACATCCGCCCGCACATCACCCGGCCGATCTGCCTGTTCGACGTCGAAGGCGTCATCAACGCGTTCCTCGAGGTCTTCCTCGACATCCGGGGCCTGCCCGAGTGGACCAAGCGGCTCGTCGCGGTCGAGCTGTACCGGGCCACCGACCTCACCGGCGGGCTCTGCGGCGGCGACGCGGAGGAGCCCCCCGACCTGGCCACCCTCGACCCCGGTGGCATCCTCCGGCTCCACATGGGCCCCGACACGATCATGGACGCCGACGGCGACGAGCACTTCACCGTCCGCCAGATCGGCCCCGACGAGGTCCGCGTGCTGGCCCACGGCCTGAGCCAGACGTTCGACGGGGTGAACCGAATCTTCGCCGACGCCGGTACGGGCGACGACACGATCCGCCTGCTGCCCGGCGTCAGCGACGACGCCCTCGCGGGCGTGGTCGCCGAGGACCCGACCTCGGGTGCCGGCGACGCCAGCCACCCCTTCGTGCTGCCCGCGCACCTGTGCAGCGGTGGCGGCAGCAACACCATCCACGGCGGCGACGGACCCAACGTGATCAATGGTTCGTTCGGCGACGTCGGGCTCGACGGCTATAGCTGTGGCTTCTCGGCGCTCTTCTCCGTCGGGGAGAACACGTTCGTGGGTGGCGCCGACGACGACCTGATCATCGGCGGCTTCGGCGACGACACCATCGACGGCGGCAGTGGTGGCAGCAACGAGATCCACGCCACGGCCGGCGACAACCTCATCCACGGCGGCGGCGGCAGCGAGCCGACCGACGGCCAGGAGGGCAACACCATCCACGGTGCGGCCGGCGACGACACGATCTTCGCCGGGCCCAACGGGGATCTCATCTTCGGGGGCTCGGGCGACGACACGATCTTCGGTGGCGCCGGCGACGACGAGATCTTCGGTGAAGCCGGCGACGACACCGTGTTCGCCAACGAGGGCGACAACCTGATCCACGGCGGACCGGGCAACGACGTGCTCGAGGGCGGCACCGGCGACGACCGCATCTTCGGCGACGAGGGGAACAACACGTTGCGAGCCGGTGAAGGTCACAACGAGTTGCACGGCGGCACCGGCGACGACCGCATCTTCGGCGGACCGGGCAACGACCTGCTCGTCGGCGGCGACGGTGACGACCACCTCGAGGCCGGCGGCGGCAACAACGTGCTCGTCGGCGGCAACCTCCTGGCGGCCGACGCCAGCGACGGCACCCACGGCGGCGCCAACCTGCTCGTCGGCAACGACGGCGGGGCGCTGCTGATCGCGGGCAGCGCGACCGTCACCGCCCCCGACGGCTCGCCACTCGAGGCCCACGGCTGGGTCAGCGACGGCGATCCTGCAGCTGGACCGTTCGAGCGCACCGTGTTCAACCTCGACCGCGAGATCGATGCCGACGCCGGGCGCACCGTGCACTGTGTCGCCTCGGTGGAGATCGAGAACGGCCTCGTCTCGGTGGAGATCGAGAACGGCCTCGTCGAATTCGATGGCCGCCTCCTCGGCTTCGCCGTCCACGACGGCCTGGTCCACGGACCCGATGGCGAGCCGCTCTCCGGTCTCCTGCTGGACCATCCCGTCAACGAGGGCGTGATCCTCGGAGCCGGCGGGGTCCCCTTCAGCGGCGTGCTCCACGGTGCCGCCAGCCGGGTCGAGGGCGTCGAGGGCGAGGCGCCGCGAGCCGGCTGCGTGCTCGGCGGTGCCGGCCACGACGCCATCTTCGGCAGCGCCGGCGGCGACCAGCTCTTCGGCGGCGCTGGCAACGACGTCATCGACACCGGCCCGGGCACCAACCTGGCCCGGGGCGGCCCCGGCCACGACGTCATCTTCGGTGGCCCCGAGGGTGACTGGCTGTTCGGCGACGCCGGCGACGACGTGATCTTCGGTGGCCCCGGTGACGACGTCATCTTCGGAGGCCCCGGCGACGACTGGATCGAGGGCAACGCCGGCGACGACACCATCCGTGGCGGTGGCGGCGACGACATCGCCCTCGGCGGCAGCTCGGGCATCGCCGCCGACGTGTACTCGGCCCGGAGCCCCGGCGCCACCGAGCCGCCCGCCTGGCACACCGACGAGGGCCTCACCGGTGACGGCCCCTGGGCCGACGAGGGGCCGGGCGACGACACGATCCACGGCGACGCCGGCCACGACCTGCTCATCGGCGACGACGCCACCGTCGTGCCCACCAGTGACGACTGGAGCCCCTCCAACCAGCCGGCGTGGTTCGACCTGGTCTTCGACGCCATGCCAGGTGGCGCCACGCCGTTCGAGCAGGGCAGCGCCAGCCACTGGCCCGGCGGTGCCCCGCGCTACGACGTCACGCTGAACAACGTCGAGGCCGGCGGCGACGACCGTCTCTTCGGCGGTTCCGGCGACGACCACCTCTACGGCGGCGGCGGCGACGACCACCTCGAGGGCGGCCCCGGCGACGACTACCTCGAGGGCGGCCCCGGCGAGGACGTCCTCTACGGGTACCGACCCGAGGTCGCCGCGTCCGGGGCCACCTTCGACGCCACCTCGGGCGCCGTCCACGGCCAGAACATCCTCATCGGTGGCAGCTCCGACGCCCACCCCGACGCCGCCACGACCGGCGCCGACGACGAAGGCGACATCCTGGTCGGCGGCGCCGGCCACGACGTCATCATCGGCGACAACGCCCAGGTCGAACGACCCACCACCGATGACGGCACCCAGTGGGCGCCGGACCCGATCACCGGCGGTCACGCCCGCCAGGTGACGCTCTACGACCTGGATCGCCACGACGACTACGACCGGGTGGCCGGCGACGACATCCTGATCGGCATCGCCGGGCGCAACCGGATGTACGGCGGGCCCGGCGACGACTACATCGTCGGCGGCACCGGTGACGACCACGCCCTGGGCGGTCCCGGCAACGACTGGATCGAGGGTGGCCCCGGCGACGACGACCTCGTCGGGGGCGGCTACCAGGAGGTCGAGCCGGGCGACGGCGTCGGTTTCGCGTCGGGGACCAACTGGATCTTCGGCTCCTCCGGCCAGAACGTGATCGCCGGCGACAACGCCCGCATCCGGCGCGCCGACCCCGGTGGTTACGTCCATCTCGCCACCGACGGCCGCTTCGTCGGGTTCAGCCAGGACCGTTGGATCGACCTGCTCGACCTGCGGGAGGATCTCGACGCGGCCGGCGTCGGCACCGACCACGTCGCTGGGGACGTCATCTCCGCCGGGCCCGGCAACAGCCTCGCGTTCGGCCAGGGCGGCGAGGACTGGATCTCCGCGGGCGGCGGCGACGACTACGTCGAGGGCGGCGCCGGCGACGACGTCATCTTCGGTGACCGCCAGCTCGGCATCGCCGTCCACCCGGCCCAGGACGGCCCCGAGGGCCCCGACACCGCCCTGGTCACCTTCAGCGAGGGCCAGACCAACACCGTCGTCGACCGAGCCCTCGAGGTCCCCGGCATGCCCAGGTCCCTGCTGGCCCTGCGCAACCGGGCCTCGGCGCACGGCCTCGGCGCCCACGTCACCGGGTTCTCCTCGGTCGAGGGCCGGCCCGGCACCCACGGCCACGACGACCTCATCGGCGGCAGCTCGATCCCCGGCGAGCCCGCGGGCAACAACGTCATCTACGGCGACGGCGGCCACGACGTGCTGGCCGGCGACAACGCCGAGATCGTCCGCGAGGTCCTCCAGCCCGCCACCGAGTTCGCGCACTTCATGGACAACGCCCTGGGGTCCCGCTCAGCCGACTACAGCGAGTTGATCGCCCAGGCCGACGACCAGGGACAGCTGTACGAACGCTACGACGAGCGGTACCCGGTCGGCCACGTGCTCAGCGCGGACGACCCGATCGTTCGCACGGTGGTCGAGCACGACGTCGGGGCCTCCATCGAGGACCCTGACCTGCCGGTCGCCGTGCGTCCGTGGGGCGACGACTTCCTCGACGGCGGTCCCGGCGACGACGTCCTGTACGGCCAGGACGGCGACGACGAGCTGTGGGGCGGTCCCGGCGACGACCACCTCATCGGCGGCCTCGGCGACGACCATCTCTTCGGCGAGCAGGGCGACGACGTCCTCATCGGCGACCGGGGCTCGGTCGTCGAGATCCACCTCGACCCGGCCCGCGCCGATGCCGGTCTGGTGCCCGCTCCGCTCACCTTCACCAGCAGGGGTGCTCCCTTCCGGGACTTCGACGCCTTCGGTGCCGGGGAGATGTGGCGCCGGGTCGACCTCCACCACCCGGTCGACCGCGCCCCGGTGTCTCACGGCGGCGTGCCGGACTTCGACACCGAGACGTTCCTCGAGTTCTGGGAGCCCGAGCACGGCGGTGACGACCTGCTCCGCGGTGGCCCTGGCGACACCGTGCTCTACGGCGGCGGTGGCGACGACCTGCTGAACGGCGACTCGGGTGCCGACGTCCTCTTCGGCGGCACCGGCGACAACGCCATGTGGGGTGGCCAGGGCGACCCCGACGACCCGACCAGCACGAGCGTCATCGACGTTCTCTTCGGCGGGCGCGGGAACTCGATCCTCGATTACCGGCCCCGGCCCGGCATCGACCCCGGCGAGTGGTTCGAGGCCACCGAGCCCTACGCCCACCCCGACCGGCCCGACGAACTGATCGAGACCGACGCCCAGCACCACCAGGGCGTGGACTGGATCTACGGTGGATGGGGTCGCGACGTGATGCAGGCCGACCTCACCGCCAACGGGCCGAACGAGGGCGACCTGCTCATCGACTGGACCGGTGCGTTCAATCTCTACACGCACTGCGGGCCGGCCTACGGCGGCCACAACGTGGTCCGCAGCCAGTCGCCGCACCTCGAGGAGTTCTTGTTGACCCTCGCCTGGTGGGCCGGCGCGGGCGGATCACTCGAGGAGCTCCGCACGCCCGGCACGTCGGGACACGCCCAGGTCGCCCTGGTCACCGGCCAGCCCGACCTCCGGGAGAACAGCGGCCCGGCCTACCAGGACGAGGTGTTCGGCGACACCCCCGGCCACTTCTACGAGGAGAACCTCGAGTGCGGCTGAACCGCCGTCACTTCAAGAAGCGACTCGTGGTGTTGTCGGCGAGCACCTTGCCGCCGGTCTGGCACGTCGGGCAGTAGTTCACGGTGTAGCCCGAGTACTCGACGGCGCGCACCGTGTCGGCACACACCGGGCACGGTTCGCCGGTCCGGCCGTGCACCGCGCCCGGGCGGTCCTTCGACGCGCTCATGTCGTCGCGCTCG
>SKKL01000257.1 GCA_007121465.1 Acidimicrobiales bacterium
GCTGCCACGGCGGCGGTGACCGCGCCCAGTAGCCCGCCGACCAGCAGGACCAGTCTCCATGGACGGCTCTCCGGGCTCGACATCGTGGCTCTCCTCCTCCTCGCCAGGCACCAGTCTCGGATCCGGCGATCCCCGCGGGTAGAGCCGAAAGACCGTTCCGGTGAGAAGGCTGGCTGGAGGCCGTCAGGTACTGCAGGCCATGGATGCCGAGTCGTTCGTCGAGTCGCTCGAGGACGCCAGCCTCCACGGTGTCGGCACAGAATGCCCGAATCGGGCACCTTCTGCCGGGACCTCATTGCCGCAGGTGACATCTCGATGGGCCCGTTCCGTCGCTGGGCGGCGGCGACCATCCCAGCTAGATCACCTCATGCCGTGACGAGCGTGGGTCGGTATCTCAGGCTGACCGCCCCCGAGGTGAACTCCTGGCGGTCCACCAGCTCGAGTTGGATGCGGTCACTCAGTCCGGCGAGCAGCGTCGGGCCGTGCCCGGCAAGGACCGGCTGCACCACGAACTCGTACTCGTCGATCAGCCCCAGGTTCGCCAACGCCAGGGGGAGCGTCACCCCACCCACGAACAGGCCCTCGCCTGGCTCCTCCTTGAGCCGCTGAACCGCCTGCCCCAGATCGCCCTGCACGAGCTCGGCATTCCAATCGACCCCGCTCAGCGTGCTCGACACGACGTGCTTCTGCGCCCGGTCGATGGTCTCGGCGAAGGGGATCTCCGACTCACCCATCCAGCTGGGCCAGACGCCCGTGGCCGGCTGCCGCCATGCCGACTCCATCATCTCGTAGGTCACCCGGCCGAAGAGCAGGGCATCGGCTCGTTGCATCTGAGCGGTCCAGTAGCGCATCGACTCCTCGTCCGGCGGGAGCCCTGCCTCGTGATGGCAGCACCCGTCGAGCGTGACGTTGATCGCGTAGCGGAGTGGTCTCATCTCGTTGCTCTCCCTCGATTCCCGCTGCCGTTCACCGGACCGTACTGAGACGCCGGCTGAGGCAACTTCTCATCGACGCGCCGATCGCCAGGACCGGCAGGGGCACCATCGCTCGATGTTCTCAGGAGGAACCGCGCAGCATCCGACGGATGGTCTCGTCGTCGGGATGCCCCCATCCGAGGCAGAACGGATGTCCAGCAGGGTCTGCGTAGACCTGGTGGCCTGCAGCCGAGGCAAGATCGTCGGCGGGCTGGAGCAGGCGAGCTCCGCGCGCGATGGCCTCAGCGTGCGCCACGGCCGGATGCTCGACATGGAGATCGAGGTGGACCTGCTGGGGGTTCCCGTCGGGCCAATCGGGTGGGACGTGATTGGGCGCGTACTGCACTCCGACGACCCACCGATCCTCGGTGTCGAAGACACACTGGAACTGATCGTCGCCGAGAACCCGGCCTCCGAGCATCCCCGCCCAGAACCCGCTTTCGGCCGAGAGGTCAGCTGCATCGAACACGACGACCTGACGGACGATCTCCATCCGGTGATCTTCTCCCATGTGTCGCCAATGTGCGACGAGAATTCGCGGCCACCCCTGCACGAGGACCTCGTCACACCGCCGCACCGCGTCGATCCCGGAGACGTGCACTCGCGGCGCGCCTATGGTCCCGGCGACAGCTCTCGTGGATGGGGGTCTCTGGATGCGAACAGCAGGGCGATGCCGTGCTCGCCGTCACCTCGCGCAGCACCTTTCCAGGTTCTGACGTGGCGATGTGGAGGCGGGGGCAGGTGATCGTGCACCAGGAGGTGTGGGCTGGTCGTCTGTGGGCTGCTCGACCACTGATCGTGGTGGAGGACTCCGAGGAGCGGAGCCTGCTCTGGATACCCCAGGGAACACGCCGCAAGGTGCCCATCACACCACCGCACCGGCTCGACCCGGGTGACGTGCACTCTCGGACGATCGAGAACCTGCACCATCGCGACTGGGTCCTGGGCGACCACACCTGGGACGTCTCGAGTCTGTGGATCCTCACCCCCGATCGATGGCACTCGACCTGGGTGTCCTGGCGGGCCGACGGTTCCCACCTCGGGTGGTACATCAACCTGCAGCGTCCGATGCGTCGCAACGTGGTGGGGTTCGAGGCGATGGACCTCATGCTCGATGTCGTCGTCGACCCCGACCTGTCGTGGCGATGGAAGGACCGGGAGGAGTTCGACGAGATCGTGCGGCGCGGGATATTCGACCGAGAGGTGGCCGACCAGGTCATGTCAGAGGCGCTGGCGGTGATCGACGACCTCGAAGGACGGCACCCGCCGTTCGACGCCGATTGGCCGTCGTGGCGACCCGACGCGGAATGGGCCCTGCCCTCGCTGCCCGACGGATGGAACGTCGTCGACGACTGAGATAGGCCGGTGACAGGGGTGTAAGGACCCGGCGGCTCGTCGGTCAGGAGGGGGGACAGCACCTCACCACCTGACCCATGGAGCCCACCATGTTCATCCCGATTCTCGTCTTCCGCACTCTCTTCAGCCTCTTGGCCCTCATCTCCGGCATCGACATGTCGGAGATCTCCGACCGCACCGTCGACTCGGTTGCGGCCCCGACCACCGTCCCGCCGACCACCGTTCCTCCGGCTCAGCCCGAGCCCGAAGTCGGCGATCCCGCCGAGCCCGAGGCGGCTCCCGAGCACGGCAAGCTGAGCGTCTCGGACGGGCAGATCCAGCTCCCCGCCAACACCTACAGCGGCTCGTTCGAGATGACCAACACCGGTGGACAGCCCGTCGACTGGGAGTGGATCCGAGGCCCCGAGGTCCACACCGCCACCCCGTCGGGCACGCTCGCCCCCGGTGAGACGGTCGTGGTCGCCTTCGAGATCGACCCGGCCGGTTTCGCCGCCGGCCCGACCCTGAGCGCCACCTGCATGATCCACGACGACGGAGCGGTCGACGTCTGGATCACCACCACCAAGGTGCACGTCGGGGGCCCGAAGACGATCGTTTCCTGACGATGATTCGTCGACCCAGCCGGGTGTGGTTCCATGATCAGGTGACCGCACCCGGCTTCGTCCCCCCTCCCTACCCCTACGACCGCCTCGACGAGCTCAAGGAGATCGCCAACGGCCACCCCGGTGGGGTGGTCGACCTGTCGATCGGGACCCCGTGCGACCCGCCCCCGGCAGCGGTGGTCGAGGCTCTCGCCCAGTCGGGCCTCGAACGGGGATACCCGCCCTCGATCGGTACTCCGGCGTTCCGGGAGGCGGCTGCGGCCTGGCTCGGCCGGCGCCTCGGCGCGTCGGTCGAGGCCAAGTCGGTCGGGGCCTGCATCGGCACCAAGGAGCTGGTGGCGGGGATGCCCCA
>SKKL01000182.1 GCA_007121465.1 Acidimicrobiales bacterium
CCATCGTGGAGGAGGCCCGTCGACGCATCGAGTCGCGCGAGCGGCACCCCAGCCGCACCGAGCGTCGACGCTTACGCCTGGTGTCCTGACCCGGCGCTCACACCTCCCGGGCGTTCTACGACCAGCTCCTCGGCGTGAGCGCCGACGACACCGTGCGGTCGATGTCGGTCACCGCCACGGCAAGGCGGAAGGCTCGCATGCCTCCCCGTTGCAGCAAAGGATGGTCAGCCCGACAGGACCTGGTCGACGAGGTCGTCGTCGTCGGGGAGCGAGCCGTTGATCATCAAGGTGGCGAGGCCGTGGACCAACGACCACGCCCGCGCCGCGGCCACCTCGGGTGTCTCGCCGTCGCACACCGCACCGGGCGTCGACGCGATCGCATCGGTGAGGCGGGCGAAGGACCATCCGGAGTGCTCAGCCAGGACCTCGTCGTCGGGGTCCAAGAGCTCGGGGCGGAACATCACCGCGAACTCGCCCGGATTGGCCCGAGCGAAGGCCACATAGGCCCGCCCGATCGCGTTCAGCGGCTCATCGCTGCCCGATGCCGCCGACTCCATCGTCTCGTTCATCCGCCGGAACCCTTCGGCCGCCACCGCCGACAGGAGGCCGGCACGATCGCCGAAGTGGTGGGCCGGCGCGGCGTGGCTCACTCCGGCCCGGCGGGCAATGGAGCGCAGGCTGATCGCGCTCGGTCCGACCTCGAAAATCTCGGCGGCGGCGGCCTCGAGCAGGGCCCGGCGTAGGTCGCCGTGGTGATACCCGGAACGTTCGGCCATCCTCACATCTTGACACTGCCACCCAGGCGGCGTAGCTTGCCAGTGTCAAGATCACTCGGACCGTGAGGGGACCCACATGAGCACCGACATCAGCGGCGACACCGCCGCCCACGCTCGCACCGACCATCCCAACCCCTACATGCGGGGCAACTACGCCCCCGTCGAGGTCGAACGCACCGACCACGACCTCGTGGTGACCGGCCAGCTCCCCGACGCCCTCCACGGTCATCTGCTGCGCACCGGCCCCAATCCCGCCGGCCCCGTCGACGCCAACCACCACTGGTTCAGCGGCGACGGCATGATCCACGGCATCGAGATCTCCGGCGGCCGGGCACGTAGCTATCGGAACCGCTTCGTGCGCACCGACTCGGTGGCCGAGGCCCGTGCCGATCTCCCCGCCGTTGGGTCCGCTCCCGCAGGAGCGATGGACCCCAGCGGCGGCGGAGTCCATGTGATCGAACACGCGGGGCGGGTCCTCGCCCTCGGGGAGGTGGGGCTCCCGTGGGAGATGACCCGTGAGCTCGACACCGTCGGGCCCTACACCTTCGACGGGAAGCTGCTCACGTCGATGACCGCCCATCCCAAGCTCGACCCGGTGACCGGAGATCTCCACTTCTTCGGCTACGACTTCGGTCCCGTCCACCTGCGCTATCACCGGGCCAACGCGGCCGGCGAGCTGGTGGCGACCGAGGTGATCGACATCCCCCGCACCACGATGATGCACGACTTCAACATCACCGCCACCCGAGCGGTGTTCATGGACCTCCCCGTCGTGTTCTCCTTCGAGCGGCTGCAGATGGGATCGATGCCCTTCGCCTGGGAGCCCGACGCCGGAGCCCGCCTGGGGGTCATGCCTCTCGACGGGGCCAATGACGACGTCCGGTGGTTCGAGATCGAGCCGTGCTACGTGTTCCACCCCCTCAACGCCTTCGACGACGGCGACGACCGGGTGGTGGTCGACGTGGTGCGGTACCCGACCATGTTCGACCGCTCCACGATCGGACCCGAGGGCGACCCCTCCGAACTGCGGCGCTGGACGATCGACCTGACCGCCGGCACCGTCACCGAGACCGTGCTCGACGACCGTCCGAGCGAGTTCCCCCGGGTTGCCGATGCCCTGGTCGGCCGACCGTACCGGTACGGCTACGCCACCGCTCGGGAGGGGAAGCAGCTCGAGGACGGCTTCGACGCCGAGGGGCTCCTGCAGTACGACCTCGAGACCGACACCTCCGTGTTCCACCACGCCGGGCCAGGTCGAGTGCCGGGCGAGGGCGTGTTCGTCGCCGATCCCGACGGAGTGGCCGAGGACGACGGTTGGGTCCTGTCGGTGGTGTACGACGCGGCGACCGACCGCAGCGACGTCATCGTGGTCGATGCCCGCGACTTCGCTGCTCCCCCGGTGGCCACCATCCACCTGCCGGCCCGGGTGCCCTTCGGCTTCCACGGGAGCTGGGTCCCCGCGCCCTGACCGACCTCGGTCAGTCCCGAGGGGAAACGGCCCGCCCGTAACGCCGAGCCACCTCCGCCACGTGCTCGGCGAGCTCGGGCGGGCCCTCGACGTCGAAATCGGCGCCGAGGAGTCCGAGAGCGGCCGCGACCCATTCGACCGACTCACCCGGGAGGCGGATCCGGCAGCGATCTCCTCCGAGATCGTCGACCTGTCCACCGAACCAACCGGCCGCCTCGGCGACCTCGGCCGCGGAGGCGTGCACGAGGGCGAACCCCTCGACCTGGCGGTAGAGGGTCTCGATGCCGGCGGCGACGAAGGCGGCCGCGTCGCCACCGGGCACGGTGCGAGGGTTGAACCCGGTGAGGGGTTCGGGGTCGGTGCCGAACCGGTCGACCCGGAAGGTGCGCCAGTCGGTGCGTGCGACGTCCCAGCCCACCAGGTACCAGCGGCGTCCGGACGACACGAGCGAGTCGGGTTCGACGACCCGACTCGTCGCCACGCCGGCGCGGTCCACGTAGTCGAAGCGGAGCCGGACCCGGTCACGGCACGCCTGGGTGATGGTGGCGACCCGCGACCAGTCGACCAGCGGTGGCGGCCCCGCCATCGGGACCCAGCTGCGCCCGAAGTCGTCGACTCGGCGGCGCAGTCGGGCCGGAAGCACCTGCTCCACCTTCGCCAGGGCTCGTAGCGCCGCGTCGCCGATCCCGGCGATCGGACCGTCGGCGGCACTGCGTAGGCCCACGGCGATGGCGATCGCCTCCTCGTCCTCGAGCAACAACGGGGGCAGGTCGGTGCCGGCGTCGAGCCGGTAGCCGCCCTCGATGCCACGCGTTCCCTCGATCAGGTAGCCGAGTGAGCGGAGCCGGTCGATGTCGCGACGCAAGGTGCGGGGACTCACCTCCAGCCGACCGCACAGCTCCGGGCCAGCCCAGAAGCGGTGGGTCTGCAACAGCGAGAGGAGGTGGAGCATGCGCCCCGATGGATCGCCCATGGGATCAGCATGGCAGGCTCACCGG
>SKKL01000259.1 GCA_007121465.1 Acidimicrobiales bacterium
CGTCGGGCCCTGCGCACCGGCGAGTCCGAGGTCGTGCCCCGCGTGTCCGACCTCGACGCCTTGGCCAGCTCCACGTCGGGCAAGGTCGAGATCGAGACCCTCGACGACGGGCGCGACGGCCAGATCGTCGAGCACCTGCTGCGGGCCGCGGTCCTCGCCGTGTTCAAGGACCGTGTCGACCCCGAGCACTTCCGTCCGATCCTCGACGCCTTCGAGGAAGGTGCGATCGTCGACGCCGGTGAGGACGTCGCCAGCGCCGACTACGTCGCCCTGCTCAAGTCGGTCCCCGCTCTCGGGGGCCCGGTCGAGGCGCTCGTCGGCTCCGAGGCCTCACCGGCCGTCGTCGCCAGCGCTGCCGAGCTGGTGCTCGAGGGCCTCCACCTCTCCAAGCGTCTCAACAAGGACTCCGCCGGGGCACGCTCCTCCTACCGGAGCCGGACCTGACCCATGCCCGGGTCGCGCTTCTCCTACTCCCGTTGGGACGGAACCCAGACCGGGTTCGAGCTCGATGCGTTCGACGTGCTCGAGGAGATCACCGACGACCTCCTCTACCACGGTGACCTGAACGCGGCCCTGCGTCGGATGATGCAGTCCGGGTTCGAGGACCGGAACGGCGAGCGCATGCAGGGCGTGCGCGAGATGCTCGAGAAGCTTCGGCGTCGGCGCAAGGACCAGCTCGACCGTCACGACCTCGGCGGCATCTACGATGACATCGCCCAGGAGCTGCGCGACGTCGTCGACGCCGAGCGCGACGCCCTCGACCAACTCGCCGAGGACGCCCGCAACTCCGGCGATCAGCGCCGCCAGGAGGTCGTCGAGGAGTCCGTCGCCGGCAAGCACATGGATCTCGACATGTTGCCCCCCGACCTGGCCGGGCAGGTGAAGCAGCTCCAGGAGTACGACTTCACCTCCGCCGAGGCCCAGGAGCGCTTCGACGGGCTGATGGACCAGCTCCGTCAGCAGCTCATGCAGCAGTACGTCGACCAGATGGCCGGCGCGGTGCAGAACATGACGCCCGAGGACATGGCTCGGATGAAGGACATGATGTCCGAGCTCAACAACATGCTCGAACAGCGCGAGGCGGGCGAGGAGCCCGACTTCGACGGGTTCATGGACCGCTTCGGCGACTTCTTCCCCGAGAACCCCCAGAACCTCGACGAGCTCCTCGAGGTGATGGCCGAGCGCATGGCCAACATGCAGGCGATGCTCAACTCGATGACCCCCGAGCAGCGGGCCCAGCTGCAGGGTCTCAGCGAGCAGCTCCTCGAGGACATGGACCTCGCCTTCCAGGCCGACCAGCTCTCACGGAACCTGCAGGCGGCGTTCCCCGACATGGGCTGGAACCGCAGCTTCGACTTCCGTGGCCAGGACCCCCTCGGGTTCGCCGAGGCGGCCGAGATGATGCAGGAGCTGGGCGACATCGACCAGCTCGAGAACCTGCTGCGAGGCGCCACGAATCCTGGGGCACTGGCCGACGTCGACATCGACCGGGCCCGTGACCTGCTCGGCGACGACGCCGCCCAGAGCCTCGAACGCATGGCCGAGATGGCCAAGATGCTCGAGGACGCCGGGCTCATCAACAACAACGAGGGTCAGCTCGAGCTCACCCCGCGGGCTATCCGTCGTCTCGGCCAGAACGCCCTTCGTGACCTGTTCCGCAAGCTCGCCGCCGACAAGATGGGGCGGCACCAACTCGAGGCCAGCGGCAGCGGGCACGAGCGTGAGTACGACACGAAGCCCTACGAGTTCGGCGACCCGTTCAACCTCCACATCGAGCGCACGGTGCGCAATGCCATCCAGCGCACCGGTGGCGGAACCCCGGTGCACCTGTCGCCCGAGGACTTCGAGGTCGAGCGCACCGAGCACCTCGTGCGGTCCTCGACGGTTCTCATGCTCGACCTGTCGCTGTCGATGCCGATGCGCGACAACTTCTTGCCGGCCAAGAAGGTCGCCATGGCGCTGCACTCGCTCATCACGAGCCAGTTCCCTCGCGACTTCATGGGCATCGTCGGCTTCTCGGAGGTGGCTCGCGAGCTCACCGCTGACCAGCTGCCCGAGGTGTCGTGGGACTTCGTCTACGGCACCAACATGCAGCACGGGTTCGCCCTGAGCCGCAAGATGCTCGCCCGCCAGTCCGGGACCAAGCAGATCATCATGATCACCGACGGCGAGCCGACCGCGCACATCCTGCCCAACGGCGAGCCGTTCTTCAGCTACCCGCCGGTGCAGGAGACCGTCGACGCCACCCTCCAGGAGGTGCAGCGCTGCACCCGGGACGGGATCCGCATCAACACCTTCATGCTCGACGCCAACAGCTACCTGCAGCACTTCATCGAGCGGCTCACCGAGATGAACAAGGGGCGGGCGTTCTTCACCACCCCCGAGAACCTCGGTGACTATGTGCTCGTCGACTTCATCGAGCAGAAGAAGCAGATGATGCGGGGACGTGGCGCTCGGGCCTGAGGGCCCGCGCCCGTGAACCGGGCGGAGGGTCCTAGACTCACAGGAGCGGGCGGAGCGCGACGTCGTGTCGCGCGTACTCTCGGAAGAGGCGAGACGTTGGTTCGAGGTCAGCCACCCACAGGGCGGTTCGTCGCCATGGTGGTGGTCGCGGTCATGGGGCTGTCCCTGACCGTCAGCTGCTCCGACACCGGGATGGCCGACACGAATCGGACCGAGACCACCCCGCCGGCCGACGCTCCCCCGGGAGACGGCGAAGGCGTTGCGGGCGAGGATGCCGAACCCGCTGACGTTCCGCCCTCCACCCTGCCGCTGGTCCCCACGACCACGACGACGACCCCCGACGAGCCGGTCGATCCGCCTCGACCCGTCGATGACCCCGATGGTCCTCCGGGCCGCAACAGCGTGATGGTCATCGGCGACTCGGTGTTCATCGGCACCGCGGCGGCGATCCCTGCCGCTCTACCCGACTGGGTCGTCACCTACGACGCCGAGGGGAACCGCCGTCTGGCCCAGGCGATCGACTTGATCGTCGAGCGCAAGGACGAGGTCGGCGGGGCTGTGGTGATCCATCTGGGTAACAACTACATCCCTGGCGAGGGGGGTGAGTTCTCCACCCAGATCGACACGATGATGCTCCACCTGTGGTTCGTCCCCCAGGTGGTGTGGGTGACGGTCCCGGAGGTGAACACGGGGCGGGCGGAGATGAACGAGGACATCCGCGCGGCGGTGGATCGGTGGCCGAACATGGTGGTGGTCGACTGGGCGCCGGTGATCGCGGCCAATCCCGACTGGTCCTGGGACGGGTTGCACCTCACCCCGGCGGGCCGTGCGGCGATGGCCGACGCGCTGGCCGACGCTCTCGGGCCGGTCGACGGGGGATGAGCCCCGGGGGTGCCGGGGAAGGAAAATCTGCGAGATTCCCTGTCGGGGTTGCGTTTTCTGCCGATGTGGGGGATGATCACACCGTTGTAATTACGCCTGTGGTATAGGGCAGCAGTCCGGAACGTCGCCGGGGGCAACTGGAGGGGAACCGGACGTACAGCGGGCTGCACATCCATCCACCACCTGGCCCCATGGGCCGCACGAACCCGGAGGAGGTCGACACCATGCGAGAGCACACTGTCGACGAACCAGACGACAAGGGTTGGCAGGATTTCGCCAACTGCCTCGGGGTCGATCCCGACCTGTTCTTCCCCGAGCGGGGAGCATCGACCCGCGAGGCCAAGGAGGTGTGCCGGGGCTGTGTCGTGCGTGTCGACTGCCTCGAGTACGCGCTGGCCAACGGCGAGAAGTTCGGCATCTGGGGCGGGATGAGCGAGCGCGAACGTCGCCGCATCCGCCGGCAGCGGGCCCTCGCCCGCAACTCCGGCCTCACGGTGAAGCCGGCCAGCGCCTGATCACCGTCGGCTGAGGTCCAGGCGATCGAGGCGAGCCTCGATCGTGCGCTCTTCGTCGAGATCCAGTTCGACCCACCGCCCGCGGGGGATCGACTCCAGCACCGACGCCGGGATCAGTCCCACCAGTTCGGCCCGGGCCACCTGTGCCCGGGCCGACACGCGTTCGAACACCTCGGCCGGCCCGACCCGCTCGGGTGCGATGAGGTTCATCGACACCTGGACGTGGTCGCCGACCGCGAGGCCGAGGGCCCGCACCTCCGGGCACCGCAGCGACCGGGCGATCGACCGCGCGGCGTGTAGATCGGGGTCGGCGAGCCACAGGTTGTAGGCCACCATCACCGGCCGTTGCCCGACGGCGGTGGCGCCGGCGGTGGGGTGAGGAGCAGACCCGCCGTGGTCGGGCGCCAGCTCGCCGAAGGCGTGACGTCGCACGTCGGGGAGAGTTCGCTCCGGGCCGTAGACGAAGCACGGGACGCCGAGGGCGGTGGCGGACCACTCGGCATAGGCATCGCGGGCCGCGAGGGCGTCGGCCTCGGTCGAACCGCCGAGAGCCACGAAGGGCACCACGTCGACCACCCCGATCCGGGGATGGGCGCCGCGGTGGGTGCGCAGGTCGAGTCGCTCCACCGCCGCAAGAGCCAGCGAGCGCGGAGCGTCCTGTCCGACCAGTGTGAACACGCTGCGGTGGTGGTCGGGATCGGTGTGGCGGTCGAGGAGGGCGCCAGCCACCGACTCGTCGAGCGCACGGAGCGTCTCGAGATCACACCCTTCGCTGATGTTCACCACGCATTCGAGCACTCGGGACCCTCCTCGTAGGACCGCTCACGCCGCCGCGGTGCACGCACGGCAGTCCGACGTGGCATGCTCGTAGCGACGGCGCAGGGAAGGATAGGGTGACAACGTGAATCCTGGACCATGGCAACTCGCCATCATTCTGGTCATCGTCCTGGTGCTCTTCGGTGGAGCCAAGCTTCCCCAGTTGGCGCGCTCGCTCGGCGAGGCCCAGCGGGAGTTCCGCAAGGGCCACGACGAGGGCACGCCCTCGACCCCCGACGAAGACACCTCCACCAAGGACGCCTGAGCAGCGGTCCGCCGCCCCGAGGGGCGGGCGGACCTTCGGTTTCCACAGCGGGGGGAGGGTGAATCGCCGCCTCAGCGGGTGGCGTCGGCCGATTCCGCTTCGATGCGACGCGCTCGCAGAATTCGACGCCGCTCGCGCTCGGAGGTGCCGCCCCACACCCCGTGGTCGATTCGATGCGCGAGTGCGTACTCCCGGCAGGGGTCTTTCACCGGGCACTCGGCACAGATCTTGCGGGCGATGTCGACACCGACGCCGTCGCTGGGAAAAAACAGCGAGGGTGGGTGGTCGTTGCATCGACCTTTGGTCATCCATTCGTTGTCCATGTCGCCTCCGATCGATTCTGAGACGGACCGGATGGGCTTCTGGTTCCCGATTCCAGCCGAAACGTGCCGCCCGGCGTGACCGGCCCACAGGACCGGTTACACCACGGTAGGCTGTCGGGCCAGCCATTCCCACCTTCAGGAGCCCTGATGTCCGAAAAGATCGCCGAGCAGCACGAGCCGCCACGAGGCAGCGCGGTGGTGGTCTACCTCGGTCCGGTGGCCCCGCACTGGGAGATCCGCAGCGAGTTCGGCGACGAGAAGCTCATCGACGGCTTCCGCACGCGGGTCAGCGCCCGCCTCCTCCTGCTCCCTCCCCACGACCCTCAGTTCCGGCGCAACCGCGAGCGGGTCGCCCGCGACGCCGAGCGTGAGAACCTCACCCTGCGCTGGGACCTCGGCATCCCCGACGACGACAGCTGAACCGCCGCCCGCCCCTCAACCGCCGAGGGCCCGCTCGACGCTGGGTTCGGCGAGCCAGGGAATGAGCCATGTCCGGTCGGACAGCTCGGTGCGGATCCGTTCGAGGTGGCGATGCTCGCTCGCCGCGCGTGCTGCGAGCACCGGGTGCCGGGTGCCGGTGGCCGACAGGCTGGCATTGACCACCCATCCGTAGGGTCTGATTTCGGCCCGGGCGAGATCGGCTTGGAGGTCCGCCGCCTCCTGAACCGGAGTCGATTCGGCAAGGGCCACGATCAGGACGCGGGTGAAGGCGGGATCCTGGATGCGCATGAGCGGGGTGGTCACCCGTCCGCCCACCCCCGCTGAGTTCCGCATGACGTCGCGGTGGTACGACCCGGTCTGGTCGAGGAGCATCAGGGTGTGACCGCTCGGTGCGGTGTCGAGGATCACATGACGGCGGCGCCCGTCGCGCAGGATCGAGGCGAAGGCCTGGAACACGGCGATCTCCTCGGTGCACGGTGATCGGAGGTCCTCCTCGAGAAGGGCGATCTGGTCGGGCTCGAGGTCGTGGGCCGAGCGCAGCTTGGCCTGCACATAGCGCTGCCGTTCGGCCTCGGGGTCGATGGTGCTGATCTCCATCTCGGGCAGGGAGCCCTCGTTGGTCACGTCGGAGAAGTGCCCGGCGGGGTCGGTGGTCGCCAGGTGGACATCGGCCCCCGCCCCGGCCAGCGCGACCGCGAGGGAGGCGGCGACGGTCGTCTTCCCCACCCCTCCCTTGCCCATCACCATCGTGACCCCGGGCCCGGTGGCGAGCAGGTCCTCGACGAGCGAGGTGAGCGGCTCGAGGTCGGGTGCCGGCGATCGATCCTCAGGAGCGTCGGGGGTGGTGCCGCGCACGAGGTGGCGGAGCGCCTCGATCCCGGTGATCTCGAAGGCGGTGAGGGGGACCTCGTCGGTGGGGAGGTGGTGGAGGCCATCGGGGATCGACCGGAGCGCATCGGCCTGGCGCCGCGTGTAGGCGAGGGCGACGTCGTCGTCGGCCGGCCGCAGCGCCGCCCCGACGAGCACGGTGAGGGTGAAGGCCGCGGCGACCGCCAGGCCGCCGAGGTAGGGGGTGGGCTCACGGTGCGACTTGTGCGCCCCCGGCTGGTCGAGCACCCCGTTGATGACGAGCCGCTGGTTGGTCACGCCGAGGGCGGCGAGCTCGGTCGCGGCGCGGGCAGCCTCCCGCAACGCCGACCGCTCGGGCCGGCTGACGAGGGTCAGGGTCGCCTGGTGGGGGTCGCGCAGGGCGGCGACGGTGTCTTCGTAGAGCTGGCGCTTGTCCTCGAGCGATGCGAGCGGACCGAGGCAGCTCGCCCCGGCGGGCGACCCGACCAGGTACTCGGACCACGCGGCCGGCAGGCTGAGGAGCCGGAGGGTGTGGCCGGTGGGGGCGGTGTCGAACACCACGTGGTCGTAGGCGGTCTGAGCGCCCAGCAGCAGGCTGAACTCGTCGAAGGCGGCGATCTCCACGGTGCACTGTCCCGACAGCTGTTCCTCCATCGAGGTCAGCTCGGCGGCCGGGACCACCTCGCGGAAGGGGGCGAGGGTGCGCTCGCGGTAGTCGCGGGCGGCGGCCTCGGGGTCGATGTTCATGCCCCAGAGCCCGGCGATCCCCTGGATCGCGGTGGGCGCAGGCCCGAGGCGGGTGCCGAGCACGTCGTCGAGGTTGGAGGCGGGGTCGGTGCTCACGACCAACACCCGAGACCCCTTCTCGGCGAGTGCGACCGCGGTGGCGCAGGCGACCGTCGTCTTGCCGACCCCGCCCTTGCCGGTGAACAAGAGGAAGCGCGTCGTGTCCGAGCGCTCGAACGGGTGGTGGGTGTCGGGCATCGCCCCCATCGTGGCGTGCGCCGCCGGTTCCCGCATGGGCCTGATCGGTACAGTGGTCCCGTGGAGTCGCAGGACGATGCCGAAGACCGCAGGTTCTTCAACCGCGAGCTGTCGTGGCTCGAGTTCAACGCCCGGGTGCTCGAGCTCGGCGAGGACAGATCCCTGCCCCTTCTCGAGCGGGCGAAGTATCTCGCCATCTTCAGCCAGAACCTCGATGAGTTCTTCCAGGTCCGTGTCGCCGGCCTGAAGGAGCAGGTCGCCGCCGGGCTCGGCTCGCACACCCCCGATGGTCGGACCCCTGCCCAGCAGCTCCTCGAGATTCGCGACCGGGTCGAAGGGCTGGTGGCCCGCCAGGAACGGACCTTCCTCGACGACCTTGTTCCCGCGCTGGCCGACGCGGGTGTCGTGTTCTCGGACTACTCCGCTCTCGACGAGGAGGACCGCAAGTTCCTCGACGCCGAGTTCGAGGAGCGGATCTTCCCGGTGCTCACCCCCCTCGCGGTCGATCCCGGCCACCCGTTCCCCTACATCTCCGACCTGTCACTCAACCTGGCGGTCGTGGTCCGCAATCCCGAGACCGACGAGGTGCGCTTCGCCCGGGTGAAGGTCCCGAACCTGTTGCCCCGTTTCGTCCTGTTGCCCGACGGCGAACGGTTCGTGCCCCTCGAACAGGTCATCGCCCATCATCTCGACCGCCTGTTCCCGGGCATGGAGATCGATGCCCACGTACCTTTCCGGGTGACCCGCAACGCGGATCTCACCCTCGACGAGGACGAGGCCGAGGACCTGTTGTCCGCCGTGGAGATGGAGCTGCGGCGCCGTCGCTTCGGGGCGGCGGTCCGCCTCGAGATCGATCTCACGATGTCCGAGCCGATCCGCGATCTCCTCCAGCGCGAGCTCGAGCTCGAGGACGACGATGTCTATCCCCACGCCGGGCCGCTGGGCCTCGGGGGCCTCTGGTCGCTGCTCGACCTGGAACGGCCCGATCTCAAGGATTCCGCCTGGGTGCCGGTCACCGAACCGCGCCTGGCCGGGGCCGACGACGAGCCGTTCGACATCTTCGCCGAGCTCGCTCGGGGCGACGTGCTGGTCCATCACCCGTACTCGTCCTTCGCCACCTCGGTCGAGGAGCTGGTCCGTCAAGCGGCTGACGACCCCTGGGTGCTGGCCATCAAGCTCACCCTCTACCGCACGTCCGGCGACAGCCCGATCGTCCACTCGCTCATCAGTGCGGCCGAGCAGGGCAAGCAGGTGGCGGTGCTCATCGAGCTCAAGGCTCGGTTCGACGAGCAGGCCAACATCGGGTGGGCCCGACGCCTCGAGCAGGCGGGCGTGCACGTCGCCTACGGCTTCGCCGGCCTCAAGATCCACACCAAGACCCTGTTGGTGGTGCGCAACGAGGACGACCGCATCCGCCGCTACTGCCACATCGGAACCGGCAACTACAACCCGAAGACCGCCCGTCTCTACGAGGATCTCGGAATTCTCTCGGCCAGTGACGAGCTCGGCTCCGACCTCACCCAGTTGTTCAACTTCCTCACCGGCTACGCCCGTGAGGTCTCCTATCAGCGGCTGCTCGTGGCCCCGCACCGGTTGCGGCCCCGACTCGTCGAGCTGATCCGGGGCGAGGCGGCGGCGGGTCCCGAGCGGGGGCGCATCCGCATGAAGATGAACAGCTTGGCCGACCCGGACATGATCGAGGAGCTCTACGCGGCGAGCCGGGCCGGGGTCCCCATCGACCTCGTCGTGCGGGGTATCTGCTGTCTGCGTCCCGGGGTCCCCGGGCTGTCCGAGACGATCCGGGTGCGTTCCATCGTGGGTCGCTATCTCGAGCACAGCCGGATCTACCACTTCGCCAACGGTTCCGGGCCCGGAGAGGACGCCTACTTCATCGGCTCGGCCGACCTCATGTCTCGCAACCTCAACCGGCGGGTCGAGGCTCTGGTCGGTGTCGAGGGCGCCGACATGCGCGAGTGGCTCGACACCGTGCTCGACCTCAACCTGGCCGACGACCAGTTCGCCTGGCTGCTCGACTCCGATGGCACCTGGGAGCGGCGACGGGGGTCGGCGGGTCTCAGCGTCCACGAGGAGCTCCAGAAGCTGGCGCTCGCTCGCGCCGACCGGTCTCGACCGTCGCGTCGGCACTGACCCACCTGGAGACGGGCGATGCCGATGGTGGCGACGACGAATCCCACCGAGGCGACGGCGATGAGGGTCGTGTAGGAGCCGGTGCGGTCGAGCAGCAGGCCGGCGCTCACCGGGGCTGCGGCGGCGACGAGGCCGTTCAGGCCCTGTTGGGCTCCCATGAGGGTGCCGAGGCGTGACTCGGGGAACACCTCGGCTGCGACCAGAGCCTGCAGCGGGAGCAGGGACCCGTAGGCGATTCCCGTGACCACTGCGTAGGCGGGTGCGAACGCGCCGCTTCCCCCGAGGAGCAAGGCCGTTCCGACGGCCATGGTGAGGTAGGCGCCGCCGAGAGCTGCGGTCGCCCCCGTGCGGCGCACCACGACGGCGAGCAGCGCCCGGCCGGGGAGCGAGCACAGGCCTCGGATCGCCGCGAGGGTGGACGCTGCGGCGAGGGAGAGCCCGGCCGCGTGCATGGCCGGGATCTGGTAGGCGTGCATGGCCGTCCCGACGATCGAGGCGAGGGCGACGGCGGCGACGAACAAGCGGGTGCGAGGCTCCGAGAGGGCGGCTCCGAGCGCGGCGAACGCCCCGAGGTCGCGGCTCTGTGCGGCCGACGAGTCCGGGGAGGAGGGGCGAGCCGGCACGATCGTCGCGCTGGCGGCGAGGGTGACGGCAAGGCTCCCTCCGAGGATCACCTGGGTGGGACGCCACCCGAACCGGTCGATCGACAGGGCGGTGAGGGGGAGGTAGATCGGCGAGGACAGCCCGCCGAGAAAGGTCAACGCCGCGTAGGCGCGGGGGTCGGAGCCTCCCCGAGCTCGGACCATGACCACGATGGTGACGTGGTAGAACGCGAGCGCCCCGACCACGCCGGCGCCCGCTCCCCAGAGCCCCACGAACCAGGTCGCACTTGGAGCGGCCGCGGCCGACGCGAGCAGGCCGGCTCCCACCGTTGCTCCGCCGAGCAGCACGAGGCGTCCGCCGAGGCGGTCGACGACGGTTCCCGCGGCAAAGGCGCCGAGCCCGCCGAGCACGAGGCTCAGCGAGTAGGCCGCTCCCAGGGTGCCGAGGGACCATCCGGTGTCGGCGTGGATGGGTTCGACGAGGACGCCGAACGCGTAGAAGGTGCTGCCGTAGGCGGCGATGGTCGCCATCCCGAGCACCAGCACGACCCGGTCGAGGGCGCGTGCTGGTGCCGGTGACGGCGCATCACCGCTCTGTGGTTCAGCGGCCGACCGGGTCGGCGAGCGACTCGGTCGGGGAGGTGCTGCAGGCCGGCCCGCAGGCGTCGGCCGATGTGGCGGTCGTACCGGAGGAGCCGGGGGCGGCGACGCCGGCGTCGTCGGTGATCGTGTAGATCTCCCAGTTGGCGCCGTCGGCGTCGTTGACCCACACCTTGTCCTGGATGGCGAAGCAGCAGTCGGTCTGCTCCTCGACGAGGGTGTCCATGCCGTCGTCGGCGAGGCGGCGGGTCGCGGCGGTCACCTCGTCGGTGGAGGGGACCTCGATGCCGAGGTGGTTCAGCGTTCCCCCGGAGCCGGGGTTCTCGATGAGGACGAGCTTCAGGGGCGGCTCGTCGACCGCGAAGTTGGCGTAGCCCTCGCGGCGCTTGTGGGGCTCGACACCGAAGAGTCGGGAGTAGAAGTCGACGGCGCGGTCGATGTCGTCGACGTTGAGGGCGAGCTGGACCCGGGACATGGGGACTCCTTGAGACAAGAGCGGATGGGGTTCTATTCATCGACCGTGGTCGATGAATAGATCATGGTCGATGGATCGATGGCTGTCAATACATCGACGAACATCGATGCCCGAATCGCCCGGGGTATCGTGGCCAGATGGAGATCAAACCGATCACCGCGTGCTGTGAGCCCCTCACCGACACCGCCCTCACCGCGGAGGCGGCCGATGAGCTCGCCGCCGCCTTCAAGGTCCTGGCCGACCCGGCCCGGCTCCGTCTCTTCTCGCTCATCGCCAGCGCCGGCGAGGGGGAAGCCTGCGCCTGCGACCTGGTCGAGCCGCTCGGCAAGAGCCAGCCCACGGTGTCACACCACCTGTCGGTTCTCACCGACGCCGGCCTGGTGACCCGGGAGAAGCGAGGTCGGTGGGCCTGGTACCGAGCCGACGCCTCCCGCCTCGCCGTCCTGCGCGATGCCCTCGGTTCGGTCGTGCCCCTCGGCGAGCGCTGAGGGCCCCACTCGCTCCTCTCCACGCGGATCTGGGAACCTGTGTCGGTGACCACCGCA
>SKKL01000163.1 GCA_007121465.1 Acidimicrobiales bacterium
AACCCCGAGGGTGTCGCGCTCCTCGGCGGGAATCTCGAGGTGGTCCGCGGTCGGCCCCTGCTGGGGCTGATGGCCCCGGTGGATGCCGAGGCCTGCCTGGAGTCCGCCCTGGCGGTGGTGCTCGCCGGAGGCGACCGGTCGCTCGAGCTCGAGGCCGTCCTCCCCGGCGGCCGGCGCGTGTGGCTCGACCTCGCGTTGCGACCGGTACCGGGGCCTGACGGCGCCGTGGGCGGAGCGGTGATCTCGGCGCAGGACGTGTCCCTTCCTCGGGCCCGGGAGCGTGCCCTCCGGGAGTCCGAGACCCGGTTCCGGGCCTTGATCCAACGAGCGAAGGACGTCTCGGTGATCCTCGACCGTGAGGCGACGGTCATCTACGCAAGCCCAGGTGCGGTCCTGTTGACCGGGTCCAGCCCCGCCGATCTGGTCGGGCTCGACGGCTGGAGCCTGGTCCACCCCGACGATCACGGTCGTCTCGCCGAGGACCTCGAGTCGATCCTTGCCGATCCCGGTGCGCACACGACTGCGGAGTATCGGGTCCGGGTCGCCGACGGGGGCTGGCGCTGGGTCGAGTCGACGATCACGAACATGATCGACGACCCGGCGGTGTCCGGTGTGGTCACCAACCTGCGTGACATCACCGATCGCAAACGTGCCGAGGCCGATCTCCGTCATCGGGTCCTGCACGACCAACTCACCGGGCTGCCCAACCGGACCCACTTGGACGAGGCACTCGCGCAGGCGCTCGGGGAGACCTCGGGAGCGGCAGTCCTCATCTTCGACATCGACCAGTTCAAGCTCGTCAACGACAGCTACGGGCACGACACGGGAGACGCCTTGCTCACCCAGGTCGCCGCCCGGCTCCGTCACGCGCTTCGTCCGGGTGACATGGCCGGACGGTTCGGCGGCGACGAGTTCGTGGTCGTCTGCCGCGACGTGAACGACGCCGCCCATGCCGAGGTCATCGCCGATCGGCTCCAGCACTCGTTGCGGTCGCCCTTCGAGCTCGCCGGGGTCGGAGCGGGGCCGGTTCACGTCACCGCCAGCGTCGGCATCGCCGCCGGGGAAAGGGGAACGTCCGCCTCGGAGCTCTTCCAGCAGGCCGATGCCGCCATGTACGTCGCCAAACGCTCGGGTCGGGCTCGCCAGGCCGTCTACGACGAGGCGATGAGGGCGCGGGCGGGTGACCGCCTCCGGCTCGAGCTCGACCTGCGACACGCCCTCGATCGGGGTGACCTGGAAGTGCACTACCAGCCGATCGTGGGGCTCGAGAGCGGTCGTATCACCAGTGCCGAAGCGCTCGCCCGGTGGCGCCATCCCACTCGTGGCGACCTCGATGCCGGCACGTTCATCGCGGTGGCCGAGGAGTCTGGTCTCGTCGTCGAGCTCGGCGACCAGATCATCCGAGCCACCGTCGATCAGCTCTCCCGCTGGCACCGCGACGGACACGACGTCGTCATCGCGGTGAACCTGTCGGCCCATCAGATCGGACACACCGGGCTGCTCGAGTCGATCACGGCCCACCTCGACGAGTTCGGTGTCTCACCCACCCGCTTCGCCGTGGAGATCACCGAGACCGCTGTCATGGCCGACCCCGACCGGTGCCTCCGGGTGGTCGAAGGACTGGTCGGCCTCGGGATCCAAGTCGCCCTCGACGACTTCGGTACCGGGTACTCCAGCCTCGCCTACCTCAAGGCACTTCCCGTCACCGCAGTGAAGGTGGACCAGGGCTTCGTCAACGGCGTCGACAGTCGTCCCGACGACTACGAGATCGTGGCGGCGGTCGCCAGCCTCGCCCGTTCCTTCGGTCGGCTCGTGATCGCCGAAGGTGTGGAGACCGAGCCCCAACGTCGTGTGCTGCGAGAGCTCGGGTGTCACCTCGGTCAGGGACTGTTGTGGTCGGCCCCGGTCGATGCCGCCGCGTTCGGAGAACTGCTCGGGGATGCGGAGAGTCGCTCCTTGGCCTGAGCCACCTCGTCCGACCGGGTCGCCGGCCCGTTCTCGTCGAGGGTCACCGGTCGTGGTCGAGCTCGCCGACCGACTCGACGACGATGGCGGATCCCTCGTCGATCTCGGCGAGAGTGGCGTTGAGTGGCGGGGCGATCCGCAGCACGTTCCGGTAGAGGCCGCCCCTGCCGATGAGCAGGCCCCTCTCCCGGGTGCGTTCGTGGATCTCCTCGGCGAGGTCGGGTGAGGGTTCGAGAGTTCCGGGCACGACCATCTCGATCGCCCACATGAGTCCCCGGCCGCGGACCTCGGCGACCGACGCATGGTCGCTGATGGTGTCGAGATGCTGGCCCATCCGTTCGCCGAGACGTGCGGCATTGGCGGCGAGGTCGTTACCGAGCAGGTAGCGGAGGTTGGCGAGCGCGCCCGCCGCCGCCAACGGGTTCCCGCCGAAGGTGCTGATCGACTGCGCGGTGAGGTTGTCGACGATGTCGGCTCGCCCGACCACCCCGCCGAGCGCCAAGCCGTTGCCCACTCCCTTGGCGAAGGTCATCAGATCCGGGATGATCCCGTGATGCTCGTAGCCCCACAACGTGCCGGTCCGGCCCCAACCGGTCTGGACCTCGTCGACGACCATCAGGATCCCGTAGGGCTCGAGTACGTCGGCCATCGCGGCGAGGAATCCCTCCGGGGGGACGGCCACGCCGCCGACGCCCTGGATCGGCTCGGCGATGAGACAGGCCACGTCTCCCGAGGTCGTCGTGGCGATCACCTCCTGGAGATCCTCGACGCAGGCTCGCGTGTAGGCGGCATCGTCGAGGTGGGCGAAGGGGCCGCGCAGGCGGTACCCGCCGTGGATGTAGCTCACCGCCAGACCGCTGAAGCTCGTCGGGGACCAGCTCCGATGCCCCGTGACCGACACCGTCGAGAACGACCGGCCGTGGTAACCGTTGCGCAGGGCCAGGATCTGGTTCGAACGCCGGTACGAGGTGGCGAGCAGCAGGGCGGCATCGTTGGCCTCGGTTCCCGAGGTCGTGAAGAACACCTTGGCGTCCGGGATCCCCGACGCCTCGGCGACGAGCTCGGCCAACTCGATCGCCGGTTCGCTGAGGTAGAGCGTCGACGCGTGGAGGAGCCGCCCTGCCTGGTGCCGCACCGCCTCGACGACCTCAGGGAGCGAATGACCGCAGGGGGTGGACAGGATCCCGCCGAAGAAGTCGAGGTACCGGGCTCCCTCGGCATCCCACACCCAGCTGCCCTCGCCGCGTTCGATGGCGATCGGTTCTCGGTAGGAAATCGAGAGCCACGAGGGCATGACCCTCTGCCGTCTGTCGGCCAGATCCTGGTGGGCGCTCACCTGCCGAGTATGGCGCGCTCACCGCGGGGTGGTTCCGATCGGTGCTCCCGAGCTACCACAATGGAAAGTTCGCGCCTCCCACGCGGAACCCCTGCCACGAATGCTTCCTGCCTCGACGACAGCCACTCCCCCCACCAGCCCGCCTCGCCGTCGCGACGGCTTCCTCGACGCGATCAAGGTGATCGCCCTGTGGAGCGTCGTGGTGTGGCACGCCCTCGCCTGGCCGTGGCTGAGTTGGTTCGCGGCCATGCCGGCGATGTTCTACGTGGCCGGGGTGCTGTTGCAGCAGTCGATCGATCGTCACGGCTTCGTGACGACGCTCACCGGACGTCTCGGGCGTCTCCTGGTCCCGTTCTGGGCCTACGGGGCGGCTGCCGTGGCGGTCATGGCACTCGGCGGCTGGCGTCCGCGGCTCGACGAGTTCGCCTGGTGGATCGTTCCGATCCTCGATCCGGCGGGAAGCTCGGCCGCGCCAGGCTTCTGGGTGCCCCTGTGGTATCTCCGGGCCTACCTGTGGGTGCTGCTCGCGGGGGCGGCGCTCTCGTGGGCGTGCCGCCGGTTCGGTTTCCGGGTGTTGATCGTGCCGGTCGTGGCCACCGGGGTCGCCTGGTGGTGGCAGCAGTCGGGGAACAGCCTGCCGCTCGCCGTGGCCGATGCTGCGCTCTTCCCTTTCTTCGTCATGGCGGGGATGCTCACCACGCTCGGCGTGATCGAGCCGACGGCGCGACGCATGGTCCCGATCGGTGCGGCCGCAGCAGCGCTCGGTCTCGTCTGGTATCTCGTCGAAGGGGCGCCCGACGGCATCGTGAACGCCTCGCTGCCCCTCCACCTGCTGATCGGGATCGCCACGCTCGGGCTCCTGGTGGGGGTCCGTGGGCCGTTGGCGTCGCCGGGGCCGCGGATCGGTCGATTCGTGTCGTGGTCGAGCTCGAGAGCCTTCACCATCTACCTCTGGCACGGGGCCGGGCTCGTCGTCGCCGATCGGGTCGTCCACCGCTTCGACCTCGCCTCGCCGGTTGCGAGCGGACTGGGACTTGTGGTCGTCCTGTGCGTCACCCTCGCCGCAGCCTCCCTCTTCGGTCGGCTCGAGGACGTGAGCGCGGATCGTCCCGCTCGGCGAGCACCCTGGGTGGTCAGCGTCGCCGTCGCTCCCGCCGGTCTTCTCGTCGCCGTCGCGCTGGTGCTCGGTGATCCCGACGAGCCACGGATGGTTCCGTCCGGCGAGGTCATCATGGCCCGGGCGGCTGAGGCGGAGGTCACCGATGGGGCGCTGGGCGACCTCGGCGCCCGCGGCGGAGTCGTCGCCGAGGCACTCGACTCGGATGCTCTCCGCGAGGTGTTCGACGAGTGGATCGCCGACAACGCGGGGTTGCTCGAGGAGCTCGACAGTGCGTTCGTCGAGATCTCCGTGGTCGACACCTTCGGTGGAGAGGTGATCCTCGGATGGACCGACGACGGCTCGGACACCGCCCGGGAGGTCTACCCCTGGATGTCGATGACCAAGGCGTTCACCGCGGCGTGGATGATGGACCTGGTCGACGACGGGACGATACGACTCGATGAACCCGTCGCCACCTATCTCCCCGACGTCCCGCACAGCGACCGGTTCACCTTCGAGCAGTTGGCATCACACCGAGCCGGGCTGCCTGCCGAGCTCGACGGGAACCTCCTCGAAGCGCGTCCGGTGGACGACATCGAGGCGTTCCTCTCCGATCCACACCTCAAGTTCGAACCCGGCGAGGGTTATGGCTACTCACGGGTCGGGTACTACCTGCTCACCTGGGCGCTCGAGGAGGCGAGTGGCACGAGCTGGCCCGACGCGATGCGGGAGCTGGCCACCGACGCCGGAGTGGAGGTCGTCATCGATGAGGAGCTGTCGCCCCGCGATCGGGTGACCCACCCGGGGAACGGGACATACCGGGGGATCCTGTGGGGATCGGGCGGACTCAACGGCACCAGCTTCGACGGCGCCCACCTCCTGCGTCACCTGCTCATGGATGCCCTCGACGAGGACGACGTCCGACTCATGACCTCGGTCGCCCCCGGATCCGACGGACCCCTCTACGGCCTCGGGATTGCTCCCATCTGTCCCTGCGTCTCCGATGAGGGTCGAGTCGGTTCCAACCGAGCCGGATTGTCGGCCCTGACCGGGAGCTTCGTCGTGGATCTGTCCACCGGGGTCGGCGTCATGATGCACGTGGACAACTGGTGGAGCGACGACGGCCCGGCCTTGGAGTTCGACGACCTGGTCGCCTCGTTGCTCGACGCGGCCGGCGAAGGCGGCCCGGACGCGGCGGGAGGGCCGGGCTGAGCCCGGCCCTCCCGTCATGAGGATGGGGTTGGGGGAGGCGCTCGACTCGGGAGTCGGACGCCCCGGATGGGTCAGATCAGGGGGCAGGCTCGCCCGGGTCGTCCTCGCCGAAGTCGTCTCCGGTCCCGTCCATGTCGTTGCCGAAGTCGTCTCCGGTCCCGTCCATGTCGTTGCCGGTGCCGTCCCAAGTGTCTTCGGTGCCGTCGTTCGTGCCGTTCATGAAGGGATCGTCATCATCGTCATCGGCACACGCGGCGGCTCCCAGACTGCCGAGGGCCAGGGCGCTGACGGCGAGGAGGCGGCCACCGCGAGCACGGAGCCCACGGTGGGGATGGTTGGTCGTGGTGGTGTTCATGTTCTCGGCCCTACCCGGCCGAACGGTAACCAAACCGAAATCTCTCCGGCGGCTGATCGTCACAAACCAGTGCGGGAATCCGGTGGCTCGTCTCCCGAGTCGGCGGGTCCGGGCGCCGTGGGCCCGTCCGAGCGGATCAGACGGTCGAGCCGGGCCGCCACGGCGGGGGGAGGTGGCGACACCGTGCTGGGGTCCGCCGGGGCGCTGGAGCGCCGACGGTTGGTCACCGTGTGCGTCCCGGCGACGGCGACTCCGAGGACGAAGAGAGCGAGCAGAGCGGTGGCGGTGAGGACGACGATGCCCCCGATGGCCCAACCGAGAGCGAGCAGCAGCACGGCACACACCGCTCCGACGAGGGGCAGGGCAGGGGTGGACTTGGTCGGGGCGACCGCAGGGGCCTCGACACGGTCTCGAGCGAGGCGACGCCGAACCCGGCCCTGGAAGGCCAGGTTCGACAGTCGAGTGGTCGCGCCGGTGTCCCCGGCCTCCGCCGAGGAGCCAGGCGGGTCGACACGATCGAGGGCCTCGGCGACCTCGGCCCACTCGCCGGCATCGAGACGGGATCTCCTCAGATCCGACAGGATCCGCCGGAGGTCGGCGCTCAGGGGCTCGCGTCCACCGGCGGGCGGGCGGGTGCCGCTCACCTCAACCCGAACGGGAGGCGAGGATCTCGGCGCAGGTCGGACACACCGGATAGCGCTCGGGATCCCTCGTGGGAGTGAACTTCTTGCCACACATCGCCGTGATGGCCTCGCCGGTCACCGCGGCGCGGGCGATGTCGGCCTTGCGCGCGTAGTGGGCGAACCGGTCGTGGTCCCCGTCGTCGAGGTCCGGTCGGACCGGGGTGGGGGCGAGAGACGGGTGGGACATCGCCCTCAGGCTACCTCGCGGCGGGGGACACCTTGATCTTGCCCACCAGCCAGGACACGATCGAGATGACCAGGGCGGCGAACAGGGTGGTCCAGAAGCCATCGATCTCGATCGCGCTGGACAACCAGTCGGTGATGCCGAGGGTCATGGCGTTCACGACCAGGATGAACAGCCCCATCGTCAAGATGGTGAGGGGGAGTGTCAGCAGCAGCAGGATCGGTCGGACGAGGATGTTCACGAGGCCGAGGATGGCGGCGACCCACACGTAGCTCCAGAACCCGCCGGCCACCTCGACACCGTCGAAGAGGCGGGCCGCGACGGCGATTCCCAGGGTCAGGATCGCCCAGCGCACGAGTAGGGACAGCATCGGCTCACCTCCGGATCGGCCGAGGACCCTGACCGTAGCGTCCCGCGCTCATGTCCCGTGTCGTGTCGCCGACGTTCCCACCAGGTAGTTTCCCGGACAGCTCCCGGGAAGAGCTGAGCCCGTCGTCCACGGGCGTTGCGGTGGGGGAGGTGCGAGTGAGAGAGGCGAGCGAGGACGACGGACCGCTCAGCGGCTCGAACCCCGCGCTCGCGCTCACCACGGGCGACCAGGCAGCCCTGCTCGACGACAGCCCTGACATCGTGGCCGTCCTCGACCGGGACGGGGTGATCGTCCACAGCAACACCGCGGCGACATCACTTCTCACCGCGGGCCGCGCGGCGGGGGTGGTCGAGGCCCTCGAGCTGGTGCACCCCGACGACGTCGAGTCGTTACGCACGCTCTTCTCCCGGTGCGTCGAGATGGGAGATTCCGGCAATGCCGCCTCCCCGCTCGGCTTGCGGGCACGAATCCGGGTCGCGGACCGGTGGCGCTGGTACGACGTGATCGCCCGTAGCCGCCGGTCACCGAGCGCCGGGGTCGTCTTCACCGGGCGTGACATCACCGCCCAGGTCGACGCCGAGGCGCTCCTCGCCGAATCCGAGCAGCGTTTCCGTTCCCTCATCACCTCGTCGACCGACGCTGTCTTGATGGTATCGGTCGACGGTGCGGTGCTCTACGCCTCTCCGGCGGGCGAGGAGATGCTCGGTGGTGCCACCTCGATCGGTGATCTGGCGGCGATGATGCACCCCGACGACCTGGAGGTGGTGCGGTCCACCTTCCGGGCCGCACGCGAGGCGCCGGTCGGCAGCCAGCACGAGGTGGTGCTCCGCATCCCCGGAGACTCCGGCGAGTGGCGCTGGATCGAGTCGTGGATCGTCAACCAGCTCGGTGTGCCCGGCGTGGACTCCCTCGTCATCTACGGCCGCGACATCACGGCGAGTCGCCGCACCGAGGCGACCCTCCGCTCGCGTGTGGAAGCCGACATCCTGGTGGCCGGCATCGCGGCGCGCCTCGTCGAGGTGGGCGCCGAGGAGATCGAGCGAGCCATCGAGGACTCGCTCGCCGAGCTCGGCCGGTTCTGCGGCGCCGACCGGGCCTGGATATTCCGCCTCCATCCCGACCATCGCCGCATCGACTACACCCATGAGTGGTGCGCCGAGGGCATCGAGCGGGCCATCGACGATCTCGAAGGCGTGCCCATCGAGGCGATCCCTGGGTTTGCCGGCTGGGTCGGCAGCCCGCAGGTGCTGCTCATCGGTTCGGTGGCCGGGATGGGGCCGGAGCTGGAGTCCGAGCGGCGGATCCTCGAGGCCCAGAGCGTGAAGTCCCTCGCGGCTCAGTCGATGTTCGTGCAGGGCGAGCTCGAAGGCGTGATCGGGCTCGACGCGGTCACGAGTGAGACGCGCTGGCCCGAGCAGGTCGTGTGGGCGCTCGAGGCGTGTGCGAGCATTCTCGGCTCGGCGCTGCGCAGATGCGACGCGGAGACCGAGCTGGCTTTCAGCGAGAGCCGCTATCGGGCGATGTTCGATCAGGCAGCCGACGGGGTGCGGGTGCTCGACGCCGACCTACGGGCCACCTACATCAGCCCCGCGGTACTGCGGATGACCGGCTACCAGGACGCCGATCTCGTCGAACCGGGCCGACGCCTGCTGCTCGTGCACCCCAACGACCGGGCGGTGGTCGAGGAGGCCCGAGTCCAGCTCCTCGCCCGACCCGGCCAGACGGTGACCGGGTCGTTCCGCATGATGCGGCCCGACGGCGGCTGGGTGCACATCGAGGAGGTCTCGACCAACCTGCTCCACGATCCCGCGGTGCGGGGCATCGTCGTCAACGTGCGCGACGTCACCGAGCGCCATCGGCACGAGACCGAACTGGTCGAACAGGCCCGGCGCGACCCGGTGACGGGCCTCCCGAACCGGTTGTTGTTCGAGGAGCTCCTCGACGCCGCACTTGCCCGATCCGAGTTGACCGGGTCGCCACTGGCGGTGCTCTCGCTCGACCTCGATCGGTTCAAGTTGGTGAACGACTCCCTCGGCCACCATGCGGGCGATCAGGTTCTCGTCGAGGCATCCGACCGAGTCCGCTCGGTCACCCGAGGTGGAGATGCAGTGGCCCGATTCGGTGGCGACGAGTTCGCGCTTCTCTGTGAACCGGCGGCTGTCGAGGAGGCGAGCATCCTCGCCGAGCGATTGATCGGGGCGTTCCGCGAGCCCGTCGACGTCGATGGTCAGCTCGTGTACACGACCGCGACCATCGGCATCGCGGTGAGCAGGCCAGGCATCTCGCGCGGGGCGTTCCTCCGAGAGGCCGACGCCGCGCGCGAGGAGGCCAAGGCCGCCGGAGGGAACCGGGCATCGGTGTTCGCCGGGCAGCTGGTCGACACGGCGAGGGAGCGTCTCGAGCTCGAAGCGGGCCTCCGGGACGCTCTCGAGGCGGGAGGCCTGCTCCTCCACTATCAGCCCATCGTCGACCTGGTCGACGGGTCGGTCGTCGGCGCCGAGGCTCTCGTTCGGTGGCAGCACCCCGAACGCGGCCTGCTGCTGCCCGGCTCGTTCCTCGATGTCGCCGAGCAGACCGGCCTGATCGGAGCGATCGGGGAGTGGGTCATCGACTCCGGCGTCGAGCAGCTCGCAACGTGGCAGCAGAAATGGGGATCGCGGGCACCGGTTCTCCACCTCAACGCCTCGGTGCGCCAGCTCGCCGATCGCCGGGTGGCCAACCGGCTCGCCCGCGCCGTCGCCGCTCGATCGGTCGACATCGCCGGCCTGTGCATCGAGGTGACCGAGAGCATCCTCCTCGCCGGGCACGGCCCCTTGGCCGAGCTGGCCTCGCTGCAACGTCTCGGAGCAAGGGTCGCCCTCGACGACTTCGGCACCGGCCAGTCGTCGCTCGCTCACCTTCGCACCCTCGCGGTCGACACCGTGAAGATCGACCGAAGTTTCGTGGACGGAATAGCCGAGGCGGGCACCGACGCGGCGATCGTCACCGCCATCATCGACCTCGCCCACTCACTCGGCCTCGACGTCGTCGCCGAGGGTGTGGAGGAGCCTGCCCAGGCCGAGGCCCTGGTGGGAGTGGGCTGCCGTCACGCCCAGGGATTCCTCTACTCCCGAGCGGTGTCCGCCGCCGAGTTCGAGGCCCTGGTCGAGGACCGCGCGCTCCGCTGATCCCACTCCATCGACGAGTCGGACTCCTATCTCCCTCGCGACCGGTAGAATGTCGGGCCGTCGCCCCTCCCGGGGCTGTTCCCCTCGTGGCGTGATCCCTCGCGCGCAGTTCAGGAGTCCCATGTCCTTCAAGCCCGGTGACCGAGTCGTCTACCCCCACCACGGTGCGGCGGTGATCGAGCGCAAGGAGAAGCGCACGGCATTCGGCGAGGAGACCGAGTACCTGGTGCTGCGGATGGCCCACGGTGACCTGATGCTGTCGGTGCCCGCCGACAAGGCCGAGGACGTCGGCATGCGCCCGCCCATCAGCGAGGAGGACGTCGAGGATCTCTTCGATCTCCTGCGCAAGAAGGATGTGCGGGAGCCGTCGAACTGGAGTCGGCGATTCAAGAACCACCAGGAGAAGCTGAAGTCGGGCGACGTCTACCAGGTGGCCGAGGTGGTGAGGAACCTGGCGCTTCGCGAGGCCTCGAAGGGGCTGTCGGCCGGTGAGAAGTCGATGCTGGTCCGGGCGCGAGGAGTGCTCGTGTCCGAATTGAGCTTCGCCCTCGACGTGAGCGAGGACGACGCGCTCGATCGGGTCAACGCCGTCCTCGCCTGATCCGGCCCGACCTCTCTCGGTCTCGTCCCCGCGGACGCGGGGGAGTGGGGGACGGGGTGTTCTCCCGGCTCTCGGCTCGTCGGGCCGCTTCGGCGACCTCGACCACGTTGGTCATGACCTCGCCGAAGCGGTCGGGGTCTTCGAGCAACCACCCGTGGCGTCCCGGGACCACCTGGGGCGAGCCCCCGAGGACCTCCATCATCGCCCGCATCGATGCCTCGGGGAGGACTCGGTCCTCGTCGCCCCAGAGCACGACGACCGGGAGTTCGCGGCGACGCAGCTCGTCGAGTTCGGGGAGCAGGTTCGCCTCGCTCGCGAGCCGTCCCACCCGGGCGAAGCCCACCGGGTCACGGGCGAAGTTCCGCATGGCGTCGCGCACGATGACAGGAACGACGGCCCGGAACCTCCGGGGCCCGGCGATGTCGTAGGGAAAGTGCAAGCCCCAGTCCCACAGGGGGCGATCGGCGAGGAGCCGGGGGTCGGTCCCCGGGCGACGAGGGTCCTTCCAGACCGATCCGCCGATCGAGTTGACCAGCACCAGGAGCTGGAGGTCCTGGCTGTGATCATGGGCGGTCATGATCGCGACTCCTCCGCCGAACGAGTGGCCACCGAGGTACCACGGACCCTCGACTCCCACGCTCTCGGCGAAGTCGGCCACCCACCGGGCATATCCGGTGAGGCTGAACGACTCTCGTGGCAGCTTCGGAGTTCCGCCGAAACCGGGCAGCGACGGCGCCAGGACACGAATGCCGAGCTGGGCGAGACGGCCGAGTGCTCGCTTGTAGGTCTGGTCCGACAGACCCCACCCGTGCAAGAAGATGAACGGCGTGCCGGTGCCGGCCTCGCCGTAGCGGGCCGGGCGTCCCTGCACCTG
>SKKL01000270.1 GCA_007121465.1 Acidimicrobiales bacterium
TCCCGTCCGACTCGCGTTCGTCTGTCTCGGAAACATCTGTCGGTCCCCGACCGCCGAGGGCGTGATGCAGCACCTCATCGACGATGCCGGGGTCGGAGACCGGGTGGTCGTCGACAGCTTCGGGACCGCCGGCTACCACATCGGCGAACCGCCCGATCGACGTGCCACCGCCGAGGCCGCCGCACGCGGCATCACTCTCGACCATCTCGGCCAGCAGTTCGGTGCCGCCGACTTCGCCCGGTTCGACCTCGTGCTGGCGATGGACCGGTCCAACGCCGAGGACCTCCGCCGCCGCGCCCCCGACTCCGACGCCGAGGTGAAGATCCGCCTCCTGCGCGAGTGGGACGCCGAGGCCGGCGGCGACCTCGAGGTGCCCGACCCCTATTACGGCGGCGACGACGGCTTCGCTCGGGTGTTCGACATGGTCGAGCGGTCGTGCCGGTCGCTACTCGCCGAGGTCCTCGCTGGCCAGCAGTCCACTCAGGGAGGCTGACCGCTGGCGGGCCGGGCTCAGGAGCGGCGCAGGGCGGCGAGCACGACGGTGCGATCGGACTCGCGTCCGATCGAGACCTGGTCGGCCAGTTGGCCGAGTAGCCACATTCCCCATCCGCCGTTGGCGCCACCCCGTTGGGGCCGGAGGTCGGCGTAGGGGTCGTCGATCCCTCCACCGCTGTCGCTGACCTCGATCACCACCTGGTCGCCCTGGTCCCAGGCTCGGAGGGTCACCGGCCCGTCGCCGTGGCGCATGCCGTTGGTGACCAGCTCGGTCGCGACGAGTTGCAGATCGTCGATCCGGGAGCTGCCGAGGACGTCATGAAGGGTCTCGGACAGGTCGTGGCGGATCTGGCTGGCACGGGTCACGGTCGTGTCGATGACCGGGGTGGCCTCACGATGCTGCCAGTGGACCGTCTCGTGCTGGTAGGGCCGGTGCTCGGTGCAGCGACGGAGCCCCACTCCGGGTTCGTCGAGGTAGGCGTGGCACCGGCGGACCGTGCTGAGGACCTCAGCGGGAGCGTTGACGTCGTAGACGCATATGCCCTTGAGGGGGGTGAGTCCGAGGATCGTCTCGACGGCGCTCTCGTAGCGCGCCCAGCGGGCATCGCGGTGGGCATCGCCCTCGATCTGGACGGTGCCGACCGACCAGGCGGCGGCTGCGCCTTGGGACGTGGCCCGCTGCACGAAGTCGTGAATGGCCGCCATCGCCCGACCGGGGTTGGCGTAGCGCTCTGGCGCGGCGAGGCTCTCGGCCCGGTCGACAATCGGGCCGACCAGATCGCGCAGTGCGGTCCACTCGTCGAGTGCGAGCGAGAGGTGCACCGGCTCGTACCGGTGGAACGCCTCGGTGAGGGTCGGGCCGATGCGCGTAGCCAGATCCTCGGGTCCACGATGGAGCAGCGCCCGGTGGTGGTATTCGGGGTGGAGCTGGGGGGCGGTGAGAGTCATGCAGGCACGGAGTGGATGGTGTCGAGTTGCAACAGTTCGACCATCCGCTCGACCGTCGACGTGGCATCGATCAGGTGGACCTCGATTCCGAGGTCGCGGGCGACGTCGTGCATCGCTTCGAGGCCACGGTGGTGGATGAAGTCGAGATGGGTGCTGTCGAGTTCGAGGCGGGGGCCGGTCGTGGCCGAGAAGGTGCGTGCGAACGCCACCGCGGCGGTGGTGGCGTCCCATGCGTCGATCTCGCCCGTGAGGCACAGCTGCGCCTCGTCGCCGGCATGGAGACCGAACGGGGTGGTCGTGCCGTGCCTGGCGGGGTGCACGCAGGCGAGCTCGTCGACGACGCTCTGGCCCAGGCGATTGCGGTCATAGCCACACATCGCGGCGAACGGCAGGCCTCGAGCCATCATCCGGTCGACGAGATGCTCGTAGCGGGTGAAGGCGTCGCGTTTGCCCGGGTCGAGCACCAACGCAGTTGCCTCGGCGGCGACTCGAAGCCCGGTGAACCCGTCGGCGACCGCCATGTCGGTGGCAACGGCGTAGGCCTCGGCCTGCTCGGCGGCGCCCGGACGGTAGCGGTCGGAGTAGGTGTGGTCGAGAGGGAGGATCTCGAGTATCCCCCGGTCGATCAGACGACCGAGGTCGTCCAATTCGCCGAGATCTCCGCAGAGACGCTCGGGCGACCCTGGGGCCGTGTAGAGCAATTTTTGGCCCAGCTCCAGCCCCTCGCACAGGAACTGCAGGGCTTCGCCGAGGAACTCCTCGTGGTCGGAGAAACCCCAGCAGATGTGGTCACTGTGATTGAGCCCGCGTGTCGAGTCCAGGACTCCCGAACGACGCATGTTCCCAAAGCTATCGCCTGTTCGCCAGGTACGCGATTCCACCGTTGCCTCTCGGGCAGACTGTTTCGATGGCGCCTCGGGAAACGATCATCGCCAGGCTCGGTCGGGGGTCGTGGAGCCCCCTGCGGGGCGGCGACATCGCCCAGGCGTGGAGGCTCGACCGCGACGACGGCACCCGCTGCTTCGTGAAGCACCTCGCCGACGCACCCGACGGCTTCTTCGCCGCCGAGGCGGCCGGCCTGGCGTTCCTGGCCGAGCCTCGGGCGATCGCCATCCCCGAGGTTCTCGACGTCGCTGACGAACCCGGCGCCGGGTTCATCGCGCTCGAGTGGATCGAGCCCGGCAACTCCTCGGCAACGACCGACGAGGAGCTGGGCCGCAGCCTGGCGCAGCTCCACTTGAGTCATCCCGGGAGCTTCGGAGGTGACGGATCACCCGCCTTTCTCGGCTCGGTTCCGGTGGACGGCACCGTCGCCGCCGGCTGGCCTGAGCTCTGGGCCGAGCACCGCCTCCGTCCGCTCGCCCGTCTCGCGCTCGACGGTGGGCATCTCGATGCCGGCGTCGCGGCTCGCGTCGAGGCCGTTGCGGATCGGGCCGACTCCCTCGCGGGACCGCCTGAGCCTCCGGCCCGGGTGCACGGCGATCTGTGGTCGGGGAATCTGCTCGTCGACACCCACGGCCGACCATGGTTGATCGACCCCTCGGCCCACGGCGGGCACCGCGAGACCGACCTGGCGATGATGCGTCTCTTCGGTGGCTTCTCGGCGCGGTGCTTCGCGGCCTACGAGGAGGTGCACCCGCTGGCCGACGGGTGGGAGGAGCGGGTCGCTCTGCACCAGCTCGTGCCCATGTTGGTGCACGTGATCCTCTTCGGCTCGGCCTACCGGGCGAGCCTCGACAGCCTCCTCGCCCGGCTCGGCGCGTAGTCCTCTCA
>SKKL01000002.1 GCA_007121465.1 Acidimicrobiales bacterium
ACGCCCTCGCCGCGTGTGACATCGACCGAGCGGTGATCGTGGTCGGCCACGGCGCCGAACGGGTCACCAAGAAGCTGCAGGAGGACGGCCCCGACCTGGTGCTGGACTTCGTCGAGCAGCGGGTCCAGCGGGGCACCGGCGACGCGGTGAGTGTGGGTCTCACCGGCTTCGCCGACGAGATGTTCGGCGACGACGGGTTCGACGACGAGCTCGACCTGCTGGTCCTGCCCGGCGACACGCCTCTGCTCCGCCCGGAGACGATCGCCGGGCTGGTCGCCGAACACCGGCGAGCCGGCGCGGCGTGCACTGTGCTCACCGCTCGGCTCGACGACCCCACCGGCTACGGCCGGATCGTCCGAGGCAAGAACGACGAGGTGCGTCGCATCGTCGAGCAGTCCGACGCGACTCCCGAGGAAGCGGCCATCGACGAGATCAACACGGGCATCTTCTGCTTCCGCCGCAGCCTCCTGTCCCCGGCGCTGCGTCGCCTCAGCCCCGAGAACGCCCAGGGCGAGTACTACCTGACCGACGTGGTCCAGGTCCTGGCCGAGGCCGGCCACCCCGTCGCCTCGCACCTCGCGACCGACCCCGACGAGACCCACGGGGTCAACGACCGGGTGCAGCTCGCCGCCGCCGAAGCCGAGCTGCGCAGGCGTACGAACCAGGGGTGGCTGCGTCGCGGCGTCACGATGGTCGATCCGGCCACCGCCTATGTCGATGCCACCGTCGAACTCGCCCCCGACGTCACCCTGTTCCCGGGCGTGGTCCTGCAGGGACGAACCGTCGTCGGGGCCGACACCGAGATCGGGCCCGGCACCCGGCTGGTCGACTGCGTCGTGGGATCCGGAGTGGTGCTCGACCAGGTCACCGCCCGCGATGCCGAGATCGGCAACGGCGCGCGGGTCGGTCCCTACGCGCTGCTCGAGCCAGGTGCGCAGGTCCCCGCGGGCAGGGTCACCGGGGCGTTCTACACTGCGGGGAGCAGCGAGCCCGGGGACTGAGTCGCACCCCGGGAGCGCCGTGCCCGACCACCGCTGAACACCGGGGCTGACACCATGGAGCTGGTCACCAAGAAGAAGCTGGCGCTCATCGCCGGCCGAGCCAATCTGGAGCTGGCTGAGGAGGTGGCCGGCCAGCTCGGGACCCCCTTGCTCGACGCGCACTGCTCGGAGTTCGCCAACGGCGAGCTGCACTGCAAGCTCGAGTCGTCGGTCCGGGGCACCGACGTGTTCATCATGCAGAGCCACACCAGCGGCGACTCCTTCACGATCAACGACACGATCATGGAGCACCTGATCATGGTCGACGCCGCCCGGCGGGCCTCGGCCAAGCGCATCACGGTGGTCATGCCGTTCTTCGGCTACGGCCGCCAGGACCGCAAGTCCGAGGGGCGCGAGCCCATCACGGCTCGGCTCGTCGCCGACATGTTCGCGGCAGCCGGCGCCCAGCGGCTCATGTCGGTCGATCTCCACTCGGGTCAGATCCAGGGGTTCTTCAACGGCCCGGTCGACCACCTCACCGCCATGCCGGTCCTGGTGAACTACATGTCGACCCTCGGCGACGACCTGGTCGTCGTGTCGCCCGACGCCGGTCGGGTGAAGGTCGCCGAGCGCTACTCGAACATGCTCCACGCCGACCTGGCCATCATCCACAAGCGCCGGCTCAAGGGCGCGAAGAACGCTGTCGAGGCTCGCGACGTGATCGGCGACGTGGCCGGGCGCACCTGTGTGCTCATCGACGACATGATCGACACGGCCGGCACCATCGTGGCCGCGGCCGAGCAGCTCCACGAGAAGGGGGCGGCCCAGGTCGTCGCCGCCACCACCCACGGCGTGTTCTCGGGACCGGCCATCGACCGGCTGAAGAACTCGCCCATCCAGCGGATCGTGGTCACCAACACCCTGCCGCTGCCGCCCGAGAAGCAGCTCGACAAGATCGAGGTCGTGTCGGTGGCCAACATCATCGCCGACGCCATCGACGCGGTGTTCGAGGACACATCGGTGAGCGAGATCTTCGACGGTCACAACCAGAGCTGACGCGTCGCACCGGTCGGGTTGGTGGAGCACCGCTCCGACCGCGTACACTGGCCGACTGCCTCGGGGCTGTCCGCGCCCTGACCCATCTCTCGTGTCGCCCAGGAGCGCCTCTTCATCATGGATGTCACCCTCACCGCCAGCACGGGCCGCACCATCGGCTCCGGATCGTCCAAGCGACTGCGGGTCGAGGGCCAGGTCCCCGGCACGCTCTACGGGCTCGGCAAGGACCCCGTCACCCTCGCAGTCGACCACCGCGAGCTGCGTCAGGCGCTCACCACCGAGGCCGCCCTCAACGCCATCATCACCCTGAGCGTCGGCGACGACCAGGAGCTGTGCATCGTCAAGGAGCTGCAGCGTCACCCGGTCCGCCAGGACGTGGTCCACGTCGACTTCGTGCGGGTCGACCCCGACGCCGACATCCTCGTCGAGGTCCCGATCGTGCTCGAGGGCGAGGCCAAGCAGGTGCTCGACGAGCAGGGCGTCGTCGACCAGGTCGCCTACACCCTCTCGGTGTACTCGAAGCCCAACGCCATCCCCAACGAGGTCACCCTCGACGTCTCGGGCATGGAGGTCGGCGACACCCTCACCGTCGCTGACATCACCCTCCCCGCCGGTGCTCGCACCGAGGCCGACCCCGACGAGGCCATCGTCACCGCCACCATCACCCGCGCCGCCATCGAGGACGACGAAGTCGCCGAGGGTGCCGAGGGCGAAGGCGCCGAGGGCGAGGGTGGCGATGCCGCCGACGCCAGCGCCGAGGGCGACGACGACGACTCCTGACCGCCGATGAGCCCGTTCGGACGACGGCGCTCCGACGCCGCCCGGACCGGCACTTCCGCTGACCTTCTGGTCGTCGGGCTCGGCAACCCGGGATCCAAGTACGAGGGCACCCGCCACAACGTGGGAGCCGAGGTCGTGGAGCGCCTCGCGGCGCGCCACGGCGGTCGGTTGCGCTCGGGCAAGGAGCGTGCTCTCGTCGACGAGGTGCGCGTCGAGGGCCGACGGGTGGCGCTCGCGTTTCCCCAGACCTACATGAACGAGTCGGGTGACTCGGTTCGCCGTCTCGTCCGGCGCCACGGCATCGACGACCTCGGCCACCTCGTCGTCGTCCACGACGAGCTCGACCTGCCCACCGGGCGCATCAAGCTGAAGCTGGGTGGCGGGCTCGCCGGGCACAA
>SKKL01000144.1 GCA_007121465.1 Acidimicrobiales bacterium
CGGCCAGCTCGGGATCGTCGGCTGCCAGCTCGGTGGCGAGGGACAGGATCACCTGGCACTGCTTCACCGAGGCGTCGTCCTCCATCTTGCCGTCGAGCATGAGGGCACCGGTCCCGTCGCCCATCGCCTCGACGACGCGCTTGGCGTGGGCCACGTCGGCGGGGTCGGGGCTGAAGACCTTCTTGGCGATCGGGATCTGGGCCGGGTGGAGACTCCACGCTCCGACGCAGCCGAGCAGGTAGGCGTTGCGGAACTGGTCCTCGCACGCCGTGGTGTCGGCGATGTCGCCGAAGGGCCCGTAGTACGGAAGGATCCCGTGCATCACGCACGCGTCGACCATCCGGGCGATCGTGTAGTGCCACAGGTCCTGCTGGAAGGTGGCCCGGGCCGCCTCGGCGTCGTCGGCGTCGGGGTCCTGGCGGACGAGGTAGCCGGGGTGCCCACCGCCGACCCGGGTGGTCTTCATGCGCCGGTTGGCGGCGAGGTCGGCCGGGCCGAGCGACAGGCCCTGCATCCGGGGTGACGCCCCGCAGATCTCCTCGACCCGGGCGACGCCCTGGGCGGTCTCGAGGATGGCGTGCAACAGGATCGGGCGGTCGAGCCCCGCCTTGGCCTCGAGCTGGGCGACGAGCCGGTCGGCGTAGTGGATGTCCTCAGGACCCTCCACCTTCGGGATCATGATGACGTCGAGCTTGTCGCCCACCTCGGTGACCGCCGCCGTGAGATCGTCGAGACCCCACGGCGAGTCGAGCGAGTTCACCCGTGTCCAGAACTGGGTGTCGGTGGTGTCCCACGCCTTGCCGACCTCGATCAGACCGGCCCGGGCGGCTTCCTTGTCCGAGGCGGGCACTCCGTCCTCGAGGTTGGCCAACAACACGTCGACCTGTCCGGCCATGTCGGGCACCTTCGAGCGCATCTTCTCGTTGGCCGCCGGGAAGAAGTGGATCATCCGTGACGGGCGGTGCGGGATCTCCCGCAACGGCTCGGGAGCCCCCACGGCCAGCGGGCGGAAGAAGTCCTTGGCACTGCGCATCGATCTGGTTCCCCCAGGGTGTCGGAACGTCGTGGACAGGTGGTGCTCGAGGTGCTTGCCCTCGGAACGATACGAGTCCGGCGTCCCTCGGGTCGAGCCGGGGGTCGAGGGCGCGCTAGGTTGTCGGCCCGTGAGCGCTCAGGTACCTCTCGAACTCTCCCTCAAGCCCGTCGACCGTGAGGCACGAACCCTCGGCGAGTGGCTGACGACCTTCCACATGGCGGCGGTCGTCCTCGATCCCTACACCCACGAGAGTGCGTGGATCCTCGACACGTCACGTCGGATCTTCCACCACTTCCAAGGGGCGGGGTGCCGGGTGGCGTTCATCGTCACCGCGGGCGAGTCCGAAGCCCGCCAGTTCCTCGGCCCGCTGATCGACGAGGTCCTCACCCTGTGCGACCCCGATCGAGCGTTGGTGGCCGCCGCCGGACTCGAGGCGCTCCCCGCCTTCATCCACGTCTCCCCCACCGGGCTCGTCGCCTCGAGTGCCGAGGGATGGGATCCACCGGCCTGGCGCGAGGTGGCCGTCGAGCTGTCGAAGAGGATGAGCTGGAGCTACCCGCTCATCCCCGCCGCCGGCGACCCCGTCGCCTACCCGGGCAGCCCCGCCGCCGGCGCCGCCTGAGCGATCGTCGGCGACGTCAGTCGTCAGCGCGGCTCGGCCTCGGGCATGTCACCGCGCTTGAGTTTGACCACCAGCACGGTGACGAACGACGCCAGGAGTCCGACCCCCACCAGGGCGTAGACAACGGTGAACAACTTCGATGCGTCCGTCGTGGGCGTGAGGTCGCCATAGCCGATGGTGAGCAGTGTCACGACGGTGAAGTAGAGGCTGTCGACCGTGCTCCACCCCTCGTACCGGGAGTAGAAGATCGTCCCGAAGGCGATGACGACGAAGACCGAGACCACCAACCCGCGAGTGGCGGGATCCCGGAACGCCCGGCCGACACCGCGGACGAGTCGGACGACGGCGAGGAGGGCAGCGACCACCCGCCCATCATCGTCCTCCGATCGTCGGGCCGGGGGGACCCGGCCCGTCTCAGCGGATGATGCCGCCGCGGGTCATCGCCTCGATGTCGAGGGCCCGGTCGACCTCGTCGTCGGTCATCAGCTCCCGGTCGAGGACGACCTCTCGGATGGTGCGGCCGGTGACACCCGCTTCCTTGATGACCTCGGCCGCCTGCTCGTAGCCGATGTAGGGGTTGAGCGAGGTACCGATCGACGGCGACGACTCGGCGTAGGCGAGGCAGGTCTCCTCGTTGGCCTCGATCCCGTCGATCATCCGGGAGGCGAAAACCGCCGACACGTTGGCGAGCAGACTTCCCGACTCCAGCACGTTGCGGGCCATGACCGGCATGTAGACGTTGAGCTCGAACGATCCCTGGCTGCCGCCGAAGGCCACCGCGGTGTCGTTGCCGATGACCTGGGCGGCGACCTGGGTGACGGCTTCGGCGATCACCGGGTTGACCTTCCCGGGCATGATCGACGAGCCCGGCTGCAGATCGGGGATGGTGATCTCGGCGAGGCCGGTGCGCGGACCCGACCCCATCCACCGCAGGTCGTTGGCGATCTTCACGAGGGCGACCGCCGCGGTCCGGTAGTGACCGGACACCTCGACCAGTGCGTCGCGAGACGACTGGGCGGCGAAGCTGTCGCGGGCGGGCATGAGCGGGAGCGAGGTCCGTTCGGCCAGGCGCTTGATGACCGAGCGCCCGAAGGTCTTCGGCGCGTTGATGCCGGTGCCGACCGCCGTGCCGCCGAGAGGGAGCCGGCCGACGCGGGGCACGGCATCCCAGAGCCGTTCGGTGCACTCCTCGATCTGGGCCGCGTAGCCGCCGAACTCCTGGCCGAGGGTGACCGGGGTGGCGTCCATGAGATGGGTGCGGCCGGCCTTGACCACCCGACGGAACTGGCCCTGCTTGCGACGGAGGCTGCGGGACAGGTCCTCGAAGGCGGGGATGACCTCGTTCTGGATCGCCTCGGTGACCGCGACGTGGATGGCGGTCGGGAACACGTCGTTGGAGGACTGCGAGGCGTTGACGTGGTCGTTGGGGTGGACCGTGCCCGACTCGCCGAGCTCCTCGTCGGCGAGGTGGGCGAGGACCTCGTTCATGTTCATGTTCGACGAGGTGCCCGACCCGGTCTGGAACACGTCGACGGGGAACTGGTCGTCCCAC
>SKKL01000181.1 GCA_007121465.1 Acidimicrobiales bacterium
GTCCCCGGGGGCGCGACCCACAGCCCGGCTCCCGCCGCGGCACCAGCGGCCGCCCCCGCCCCGGCGCCCGCTCCGGCTCCCGCGGCCGACAGTGAGACCCCTCCGGGCGACCCGATCCGCGGGGCCGGCGCCCGCATCGTGGCCAACATGGAGGCCAGCCTCGGCGTACCGACCGCCACCAGCTTTCGGGAGGTCCCGGCCAAGCTGCTCGAGGTCAACCGCCAGGTGATCAACGGGTACCTCGGCCGGACCCGCGGCGGCAAGGTGTCCTTCACCCACCTCATCGGCTACGCCGTCGTTCGGGCGGTCGCCGACACCATCCCGGCGATGAACGCCTCGTTCCACGCCGACTCCGCCGGCAAGCCCTTCGTGCAGCGCCACGAGCACATCGGTCTCGGCATCGCGGTCGACATGGAGAAGTCCGACGGTTCGCGCACCCTGCTCGTCCCCTGCATAAGGGACGCCGACACTCTCGACTTCGCCGGCTTCCACGCGAACTACGAGGAGATGATCCGCAAGGTCCGGACCAACAAGCTCGGACCGGACGACTTCGCGGGTACCACCATCAGCCTCACCAACCCCGGCACGCTCGGAACGGTCCAGTCGGTCCCCCGCCTCATGCCCGGACAGGGCCTCATCGTCGGCGTCGGAACCATCGACTTCCCCACCGCCTACGAAGCCGCCGATCGCCAGACCCTCGCCGACCTCGGTATCTCCAAGGTCATCACCATCAGCTCGACCTACGACCACCGGATCATCCAGGGGGCCGAGTCGGGACTGTTCCTCAAGCGGGTCCACGAACTGCTGCTCGGTGCCGATCACTTCTACACCGACATCTTCCGGTCGCTCGGCGTTCCCTACGAAGCGGTCAAGTGGCGCTCCGACGTCAACCCGGTCAACAAGGAAGAGGCCCGCCTCGAGAAGCAGATCGCGGTCAACACGCTGATCAACATGTACCGGGTGCGGGGTCACCTCATCGCCGATCTCGACCCGTTGTCGTCGGAGGAACCGACGATGCACAGCGAGCTCGACCCCGCCACCTACGGCCTCACCATCTGGGACCTCGACCGCGAGTTCCTCACCGGCAGCGGCGCCGGCATCTACGCCCCGGTGGGCGGCCGATCCAAGATGCGCCTCGGCGACACCCTCGGGGTCCTGCGCGACGCCTACTGCCGCACCATCGGCATCGAGTACATGCACATCCAGGAGCCGGCCGAGAAGCGCTGGATCCAGGAGCAGGTCGAGGGTGTGCGCGTCGAGGTCTCCCCCGACGAGCAGCGCCACATCCTCGGACGGCTCAACGCGGCCGAGGCCTTCGAGAAGTTCCTCTCGACCAAGTACGTGGGACAGAAGCGGTTCGGCATCGACGGGGCCGAGAGCACCATTCCCCTCCTCGATGCCGTGCTCGGTGAAGCCGCCGACCGCGGGCTCACCGAAGCGGTCATCGGCATGGCCCACCGCGGCCGGCTCAACGTGCTGACCAACATCGTCGGCAAGTCCTACGACCAGATCTTCCAGGAGTTCGAGGGCAACGTCGATCCCGAGACCATCCAGGGTTCGGGCGACGTGAAGTACCACCTCGGACAGTCCGGCACCTACGTCAGCCGCAACGGCAACGAGATGCCCGTCGAGCTCGCCGCCAACCCCTCCCACCTCGAGGCGGTCAACCCGGTCGTGGTCGGCATGGCCCGAGCCAAGATGGACCAGCTCGACGACGAGGGCACCTTCCCGGTGCTGCCGGTGCTGATCCACGGCGACGCCGCCTTCGCCGGCCAGGGCGTTGTCGCCGAGACGCTGAACCTGTCGCTCATCAAGGGCTACCGCGTCGGCGGATCGGTCCACATCATCATCAACAACCAGCTCGGGTTCACCACCCCGCCGGACGCGGCCCGGTCGTCGGAGTACCCGACCGACATCGCCAAGATGGTCCAGGCGCCGATCTTCCACGTGAACGGCGACGATCCCGAGGCGTGTGTCCGGGTCGCCCGTCTGGCGTTCCTGTATCGCCAGCGGTTCAACAAGGACGTCGTCATCGACATGGTGTGCTACCGCCGCCACGGCCACAACGAGGGCGACGACCCGAGCTACACCCAGCCCAAGATGTACGACAAGATCGACGCGCGGCGCTCGGTCCGCAAGCTCTACACCGAGGCGTTGGTCAAGCGAGGCGACATCTCGCTCGAGGAGGCCGAGCAGGCGCTCGAGGACTACCAGGGTCGCCTCCAGGAGGCGCTCGACGAGACCCGCCAGAGCGCGTCGAGCCCCGACGAGATCGTGCTGCGTCGCCCCGAGCCGGTGGGGGTCCTCCCGCCGGTCGACACCGGCATCGACCGCGACATGGTCGAGCGGGTGTACGACGCGCTCACCGTCCTGCCTGATCACTTCACCCTCCACCCCAAGCTGGCCCGCCAGTTCGAGACCCGGGACAAGATGTTCCGCGACGGCGAGGTCGACTGGGCTCTCGCCGAGGCGATGGCCTTCGGGTCGTTGCTCCTCGACGGAACCTCGGTGCGCCTCACCGGCCAGGACTCCCGGCGTGGCACCTTCAGTCAGCGCCACTCCACCCTCGTCGACCACGAGACCGCCGAGGAGTACGTCCCTCTCGCCTCGCTCGAGTCGGGCGACACCAACCTCTGGATCTACGACTCGCTGCTCAGCGAGTACGCCGCCCTCGGCTTCGAGTACGGCTACTCGGTGGCCAACAAGGCCCCGCTGGTGTGTTGGGAAGCGCAGTTCGGCGACTTCATGAACGGCGCCCAGATCATCATCGACCAGTTCCTCGTCTCCGCCGAGGACAAGTGGGCCCAGACCTCGGGGCTGGTGCTGCTCCTACCCCACGGGTACGAGGGACAAGGGCCCGAGCACTCGTCGGCCCGCATCGAACGCTTCCTGACCCTCGCCGCCGACGACAACATCCAGGTCGTCAACGCCACGAACTCGGCTCAGTACTTCCATCTCCTGCGCCGACAGGTGGCCCGCGAGCTCCGCAAGCCCCTCGTGGTGTTCACCCCCAAGTCGTTGCTACGGGCCCGCTCGGCCCGCAGCCGCGTCGACGAGCTCACCTCCGGCCACTTCCGTGAGGTCATCGACGACATCGTCGACGATCCCGACTCGGTCCGCCGGGTGGTGTTCGCGAGCGGCAAGGTCGCCCACGACGCTCTCGCCCGTCGCGACGAGCTGGGCGCGCCGGCTGCGGTGGTCCGGGTCGAACAGCTCTACCCGTGGCCGAGCGAACAGGTCGCCGAGGTGCTCGCCCGCTACCCGAACGCCCACGACATCGTCTGGCTCCAGGAGGAGCCGGAGAACATGGGTCCGTGGAACTTCGTGAAGGGCCGTCTCTACGAGGCCCACGAGAACACCCACTCGATCCATCGCATCAGCCGTCGCGAGTCGGGCAGTCCGGCCACTGGTTCGGCGGCCATCCACGCGCAGGAACAAGAGATGATCCTCGCGGCCGCCTTCGCCGACCTGTAGCCCGGTTCACGCCAGAGGAAATCCCACCACCGACTCGAGCTCGGCGATCGCCGCGCCGGGTTCGACCACCTTGATGGTGGTCATTCCCATGGCGCGAGCGGGCTTCAGGTTGATGCCCAGATCATCGAGGAACACCGCTTCGTGCGGTTCGATCTCCAGCTGCTCGCACGCGATCTCATAGAAGCGCGGGTCGGGTTTGCGCACACCGATCCGGCTGGACTCGACCACCACGTCGAAGAGCTCGACGATCGCCGCGATCTGGGCTCGCCGACCGGTGGGGTCCGTGTCGGTGGAGTCGGTGTCGGTGTCGGTGTCGTCCTCGCTCCCACGGCTGACGAAGTTGTTGGTCAGCATGGCGGTGAGCAGATGCTCCTTGCAGCGACGCAACGCCTCCACCATCTCCGGGCGGACGTCGCCTCCGAGCAGCTCGATGATCGCTCGCCCATCGACCCGGTGCCCGGCCGCGGCCGCCTCGGCTTCGAAGAGCTCGGCGAAGCCCCCGAGGTCGACCTCGCTGCGCTCGAGCTTCGCCCAGGCGTTGTCGTCGGGGTTGGTGGCGTTCAGCGAGCGGATCAGGCCGTCGGGAAGGCCGTTCTCGGACTCGTAGCGGGCGAAGGCATCGAAGGGACTCGACAGGATGACCCCACCGAAGTCGAAGAGCACTGCTCGGATCATGCGACGATGCTAGGACCCACTCGACGACTGCTCGAACGCCCCTCTCGATGCCGCGCCATGGCCAGGGTCCGCAGGTAGGACCCTCGACCCTGCTTGACTGTGTGGCGAGATGGCATCGAACCACGTCGTCGTCGACGGCTCCAACATCGCGACCGAGGGTCGCAGTCTGCCCAGCCTCGCCCAGCTCGATGAAGCGGTGCGGGCTTTCCTCGCCGAGCATCCACACGACATCGTCACCGTCGTGGTGGATGCCACCTTCGGTCATCGCATCGACGCGAAGGAGCGGCCGAAGTACGAAGACGCGGTCCTCGCCGGCGAAATCGTGTCGCCCCCCGCCGGCGCGGTCGGACGCGGCGACGCCTTCGTTCTCCAGATCGCTGATCGCGCCAACGCCACCGTCCTCTCCAACGACTCGTTCCAGGAGTTCCACGGCGAGTACCTGTGGCTCTTCGACGAGGGTCGGCTGGTCGGAGGCAAGCCGGTCGAACACGTCGGGTGGATCTTCCTTCCCCGGACGCCGGTGCGCGGCCCGGCCAGTCGCAAGGCCACCCGCGACGCGAGGGGCAAGAAGGACGCCCCGGCGAAGCAGCCGGCCAAGCAGGGTTCGACCCGGAAGCGAGCCTCAACCAAGAAACAGGCAGCCGCTCCCGAGCCCGAGGCCGACGCCCCGCGCGGTCGTCGGCGCCAGCCCTCGAAGAAGCAGCCCGAGCGCGAGTCCAAGGCCGACACGGGTGGCCGATCCGGCTCGTCCAAGCGCGGGTCCCGCACCGAGCCCATCAACCCTCCCCTGACCTTCATCAACTTCGTCGCCTCGCATCCGATCGGTGACGAGGTGGAGGGAACGGTCGAACGCTTTTCATCTCACGGCGCGTATGTGGTCGTCGACGACGCCCAGTGCTACGTGCCGTTGAAGTCGATGTCGGATCCACCACCTCGGCGCGCTCGCGACGTCTTGACCCTTGGCGAGACGCGTTCCTTCATGGTCCAATCCTTCGACACGCCGCGACGCGGCATCGATCTTGCCCTTCCCGACGCGGGCGCGCCCGGGGCGGCGGAGGGTGAGGCTGGCGCACTCGACGCCAACGCTGTACCCGAGCAACACGGAGACCACCGCGCGTCGATCGTGCCGGCGGGCACCGAAACCCGGACAAGGAGAACCACAACCGTGGCAACCGCTAAGAAGAAGGCGCCGGCAAAGAAGGCGCCCGCCAAGAAGAAGGCACCGGCCAAGAAGGCCCCGGCAAAGAAGGCGCCCGCAAGGAAGGCACCGGCCAAGAAGAAGGCTCCGGCCAAGAAGAAGGCACCGGCCAAGAAGGCGCCCGCGAAGAAGGCGCCCGCGAAGAAGGCCCCGGCCAAGAAGAAGGCACCGGCCAAGAAGGCGCCCGCGAAGAAGGCTCCGGCCAAGAAGAAGGCACCGGCCAAGAAGGCGCCCGCGAAGAAGGCTCCGGCCAAGAAGGCGCCCGCGAAGAAGGCTCCGGCCAAGAAGAAGGCCTGAGTCCCCGATCCGAGTGGTGCCCCCGGCTCTGGCCGGGGGCACCGTCGCGTTCGGGCCAGGATCCGGCCGCCCGGGAACGGGGTCGGGAGGCGGGGCCGGTAGTGTCGACCATCATGAGTGCCCAGTTCATCTACACCATGCACAAGGTCTCCCGGCACTACCCGCCCGACCGGATGGTCCTGTCCGACATCTCGTTGTCGTTCTACCCCGGAGCCAAGATCGGCGTGATCGGCTCGAACGGTTCGGGCAAGTCGTCGCTGCTGCGCATCATGGCCGGCATCGACGACGGATACACCGGCGACGCCGCGCTCACCAAGGGCTTCACCGTCGGCTACCTCCCCCAGGAGCCCGAGCTCGACGCCGACAAGGACGTCCAGGCCAACGTGATGGACGGGGTGGGCGAGACCGCTGGGCTGCTCACCCGCTACGAAGACGTCCTCGCCGGCTGGTCCGACCCCGACGCCGACTACGAGAAACTCGGTGCCGAACAGGCCGACCTCGAAGCCAAGATCGAAGCGGCCGGGGCGTGGGACCTGCAGCGCACCGTGGAGATCGCCATGGACGCGCTCCGGCTCCCGCCCGGCGATGCCGACGTGTCGACCCTGTCCGGTGGAGAACGTCGTCGGGTGGCGCTGTGTCGGCTCCTCCTGTCCCACCCCGACCTCCTCCTGCTCGACGAGCCGACCAACCACCTCGACGCCGAATCGGTCGCGTGGCTGGAGCGGTTCCTCGCCGACTACTCCGGCACGGTGGTCGCGGTCACCCACGACCGCTATTTCCTCGACAACGTCGCCGGCTGGATTCTCGAGCTCGACCGGGGCCGGGGCTACCCCTTCGAGGGCAACTACACCTCCTGGCTCGAACAGAAGCAGGCTCGTCTCGCCCAGGAGGAGAAGAGCGAATCGGCCCGCCAGCGGACGCTCCAGCGCGAGCTCGAGTGGGTGCGGATGGCCCCGAAGGCCAAGCAGGCCAAGGGTAAGGCCCGACTCAGCGCCTACGAGTCGTTGCTGGCCGAGGCCCAGTCGGGAGCCGACCGGGTCGACAAGCTCCAGATCACCATCCCCTCGGGCGAGCGCCTGGGCGATCTCGTGATCGAGGCGGACCACCTCACCAAGGGCTACGGCGAACGACTGCTCATCGAGGATCTCAGCTTCAGCCTGCCCCGCGCGGGAATCGTCGGGGTCATCGGCGCCAACGGGGCGGGCAAGACGACCCTGTTCCGCATGATCACCGATCAGGAGGAGCCCGACGCCGGCGGCCTGACGGTCGGGCCCACCGTGCAGCTCGCCTATGTCGATCAGTCCCGCGACGTCCTCGACCCCGACCGGACGGTCTATGAAGAGATCACCGGCGGTCGCGACACCCTCGACGTCGGGGGCCGCGAGGTCAACGGTCGCGCCTATGTCGCCAACTTCAACTTCAAGGGCGCCGACCAGCAGAAGAAAGTGGGCGAGCTCTCCGGCGGTGAACGCAACCGTGTCCACCTCGCGAAGGTCCTCACCACCGGCGGCAACGTCCTGCTCCTCGACGAGCCCACCAACGACCTCGACGTCGACACGCTCCGCGCACTCGAGGACGGGCTCGAGGCGTTTCCCGGCTGTGCGGTCATCATCAGCCACGACCGCTGGTTCCTCGACCGGGTCGCCACCCATGTCCTCGCATTCGAGGGCGACTCCCAGGTCCGTTGGTTCGAAGGCAACTTCAGCGAGTACGAGGCATTCCGTCGCAAAGAGCTCGGGAGCGACGCCGACCAGCCCCACCGCCTCAAGTACAAGCCTCTGGTGCGCAGTTGAACGACACGGGAACCCCGTGGGGCAACGGAACGGAGCTGGACGACCACCACGTGGCCGCCCAGGTGGCCGAGGCGACCGGCGACCTCCTGCTCGCGCTTCGCCGGGAGCTCTCCGACCGTGGCGCGCCGTCGTTCCTCATCGAGGACGAGGGCGACCGGCGCGCCCACGATCTGATCGTGGAGGCGCTCCACGCTCTGCGTCCCGGTGACGCCGTGCTCTCCGAGGAGGGACGGGACCACCCCTACTCGATGGACGCCGACCGAGCCTGGATCGTCGACCCTCTCGACGGGACCCGCGAATACGGCACGGTTCCCCGCGACGACTGGGCCGTCCACATCGCCGTCGTCGAGGGCCACCACCCGGTCGCCGGCGCCGTGGCACTCCCCGGCGTCGGCCTGACTCTCCATACGGGTACCCCGCCGGTCGTCCCCGAACGCGAGGGCGGCCCCCCTCGGCTGGTGGTCAGCCGAAGCCGACCGGCGCCCATCAGCTACGAGATCGCCGACGAGCTCGAGGGAGTCCTCCTGCCTCTCGGTTCGGCGGGGGCCAAGGCGATGGCGGTCGTTCTCGGCGAGGCCGACATCTACGCCCACGCCGGCGGACAATACGAGTGGGACTCCTGTGCTCCCGTCGCCGTCGCCGCCGCCGCCGGCCTCCACGTGTCGCGCATCGACGGAAGCCCGCTGCGCTACAACCGTCCCGACCCCTGGCTGCCCGATCTGCTGATCTGTCGACCCGAGTACGCCGAGACCGTCGTGTCGGTGGTGCGTCGCCATGTCGGGAGCCGCATCGAGGACGAGGAGGCCCGGCTGTGGCGATGACCGATCACGAGGACCATGCCGACGACCCCACGGGGGCTGCCGACCTCGCCATCGGATCCTTCTCCGATGATCCACCCTGGATCGTCGAGCCCGACGCCATGTCCTGGCGTCACGCCGAACCGATCCTGCGGGACCTCACCCGGCGTCAGGTCCCGCGACTGCTCGCCCCGCGCGGGATCCCTCCCCTCGGCCGCATGGTGTCGGTGGTCGGCCGTTTCGGGTGGGCACTCGCATCCTGGAAGGCGGTGGAAGCTCGCTCCGACGACCGCTCGCGCTCGCGCTCCGGACTCTCACGCCGCATGCGTCTGGCCATCGAGGCACTCGGCCCGACCTTCATCAAGCTGGCCCAGATCATCTCCTCGGGTGAGGGTCTGTTCCCCGACGAGTTGGTCGACGAGTTCAAGAAGTGCCGAGACCAGGTGCCACCCGAACGCTTCTCGGCCATCCGCCAGGTCATCGAATCCGAGCTGGGCCAACCCCTCGACGCGGTGTTCAGCCACATCGATCCCGAACCGTTGGCGGCCGCCTCGATCGCCCAGGTGCACGCGGCGGTCCTGCGCACCGGCGAAACGGTGGTCGTCAAGGTGCAGCGGCCATCGGTCCAGCTGCGGGTGCTCGCCGACATCGAGGTCATGGCCTGGCTCGCTCCCCACCTCGTCGGGCGCATACCCGTCACTGCGCTGGCCAACCCGCCTGCGCTGGTCGAGCTGTTCGCCCAGACGATCACCGAGGAGCTCGACTTCCGGCTCGAGGCCGAGAACATGCTCGACGTCGCCCGGTCCTTCGCCGAGCTCGGCCAACGGGGGTACGTGATCCCCCGCCCGCACCCGCACCTCGTCACCGAACGGGTCCTGGTCATGGAGCGCCTCGACGGCTTCGCCTTCGACGACATCGTGGGCATGCGCGACGCCGGGATCGACACCGAGGCCATCGTGCGCACCGGGATGATCGGGTTCATGGAAGGTGCGATGCTCCACGGCCTGTTCCACGGAGACCTCCACGGTGGGAACCTGTTCGTCCTCGAGGACGGGAGGACCGCTCTCCTCGACTTCGGTATCACCGGACGTATGGACGACGTCCGCCGCCAGGCGTTCCTCCGGTTGCTGCTCGCCGCCTCGATGAACAACATCACCGGCCAGCTCGCCGCCCTGCGCGACCTGGGAGCGCTCCCTCCCGACACCGATCTCAAGGCGGTCATCGCCGACCTCGGGCTCGACCGGGCGCCGCTCGACCCGACCGCCCTGACCCCCGAGGAACTCATCCACGAGATCCAGGCGGTGGTGAAAGGTCTCCTGGCTTACGGAGCGCGCATGCCCAAGGAGCTCATGCTCTTCGTCAAGAACCTCGTGTTCCTCGACGGTGCCATCTCGCGGCTCGCGCCCGACCTCGACCTGTTCGCCGAGATCACCCACATCGCCACCTACTTCGCGACCACGCACGGCGAGACCATCGCCCGAGAGATCGGCGTCGATCCCCGCGCGGTGGACCTCGACCTGTCCGGGGTGAAGGCCGGCTTCGGCGTCGATCCCTCCGAGGTCGAGTCCCTCACCTATCGGGACCTCCAGGAGCGACGAGAGCTGATCCGCCAACGATTCAGTCGGCGCGGCACCGAGGCTCGCTGACATGCGTCTGGTCGTCGCCCGCTGTCAGGTCGACTACGAGGGCCGCCTGACCGCACACCTCCCCATGGCCACCCGCCTCATCATGGTCAAGGCCGACGGGTGTGTGGCCATCCACGCCGACGGCGGTGCCTACAAGCCCCTCAACTGGATGACCGCCCCCTGCACCCTCCACGAGGGCGACGGCGAGTGGCGGGTCACCAACCCCAAGGGCGAGGCACTGGTCATCACCATCGACGAGGTCCTCTCCGACACTTCCCACGACCTCGGCGTCGACCCCGGTCTCACCAAGGACGGCGTGGAAGCTCACCTGCAGGAACTCCTCGCCGCCGATCCTGCCGTCATCGACCAGGGACTCACCCTGGTGCGTCGGGAGTACCCCACCGACATCGGCCCCGTCGACCTCATGTGTCGAGACGCCGACGGCCATCTGGTGGCGGTCGAGGTGAAACGGCGCGGCGAGATCGACGGCGTGGAGCAGCTCACCCGCTACCTCCACCTGCTGCGGGCCTCTCACGGCGACGTTCGGGGTGTGTTCGTCGCCCAGTCGATCAAGCCCCAGGCCCGCACCCTCGCCTCCACCCGTGAGATCGACTGTGTCGAGGTCGACTACGACGAGCTCCGCGGCATCGAATCGCCGCACCTGCGTCTGTTCTGAGCGCGGGCGCGACGAGGGGCACCCTTTCGGGTGCCCCTCGGTCACACGTTTCGCTCGGGGCGGAGGTTGCCCGCCCTGGTGCGGCGTTACTAGATCAGCCGATCCAGCTGTCGGCCAGGGAACGGTTGTCGTCGTCGGACAGCCACGCCTCGACACCCTCTTCCTCGGTGTCGTACTCGTTGATGACCATGTTGGTCAGCTCGGCCAGCGAGTCGGTGTCGAGCTCGAAGTTTGAGATCCAGTCGGCCACCTCGGGGCAGTCGTCACGGAAGTCGGCTCGAGCAACCGCGTGCAGCTCCTCGGCCTCGCCCATGACGCCTTCGGGATCCTCGAGGTCCTTCAGGTCGTAGGCGCCGTAGGCCCAGTGGGGGTGCCACAGGGTGACCACGACGGGCTCTTCGGCGTTGTAGGCCCGGTCGAGCTCGGCGAGCATGGCGGTGGTGCTGGCGTCCAGCAGCTCCCAGTCGTCGAGTCCGTAGGCGGGCATCGCCTCCTCACGGGTGATGCGGGTGAGACCGGCGCCCGGCTCGATGCCGATGATCTGGCTGTCGAACAGGTCGGCGTTGTCGGCGAGGTCGGCGATGGTGTTCACGTCGTCGAGGTAGGCCGGGACGGTGATCTCCAGGGTGCCCTCGTCGTACCAGATGGCCAGGCTCTCCATGTCGTCGCCGAACTCTTCCCAGTAATCCTCGTGGGTGGCAGGCAGCCACGCGTCGAGGAAGAGGTCGAGGTCGCCACCGGCCACACCGGCAAAGACCGGACCGACGTCGAGCTGGGTGAGCTCGGTGTCGACACCCTGCTCATCGAGCAGTGCAGCCCAGAGGTAGGTGACGGCGATGTCTTCGTCCCACGGGATCCAGCCGATCGAGACCGAGTCGCAGGCCGTGTCGCCGGGCGCCGCGTCGCCAGGATCAACGGGGTCATCGCCATTGTCGTCGTCGTTCCCGCAGGCTGCGAGCACGAGAGCGAGGGCGGCGAGTACCGCCCACAGCCTCGTCAACGGCTTCAGTCTGTCGGTGCGCATATCTATCTCTCCTGGTTGGGGGTGGTGAGAAGGGTGTACTGAGAACGGAATCGCCTGCCGGTCAGGTCGCCGCCTTGTCGCGGAACTGCGAGGCACGGTCGCTGACGGCCGAGGTGGTTCGGTCGAGGAAGATGGCAAGGACGACGACGGCGAGGCCGCCTTCGGCACCGAGCCCGACGTTCAGGCGGGTGATGGCTCCGAAGACCACCGCTCCGAGTCCGCCAGCTCCAACCATGCCAGCGATGACCACCATCGACAACGCCA
>SKKL01000013.1 GCA_007121465.1 Acidimicrobiales bacterium
ATGTGCATCCAGCAGATCCGCGGAGCCGTCGTGCCGGTCGACTGCTTCTCGATCCCCCACGAGGGGGTCATCGTCGCCCAGGGATCGCTCGGTGCCGAGTGTCCCGAGGGCACGACCGAGTGGGTCGTCCGCCAGCAGGACGTCATTGCTTGTACCGAGGAGGGAACCGAGGTGTCGGGGGAGGCGCCATCGGGACCCTGAGCCGACGAGTTGGCCAGGGGTACCCGGCGGGGTGGTCGTCGACCACCTACTCTCGGGCGGTCATGGACTTCCGTGATGTCTCCGTCGCCGATCTCGCCACCCGCGTCCACGCCAAGGAGCTGTCGGCCCGCGAGCTGGTCGGTCATGCTCTCGACCGGATCGACGCCCTCGACCGCCACCTAGGGGCCTTCACCGCCGTCGACGGCGATCGTGCGCTGGCCGATGCCGCCCGCATCGACGAGTGGATCGCCGCCGGTGAGCAGGTGGGCGCCCTGGCCGGCATCCCCATCGGGGTCAAGGACCTCGAGCATGCGGCGGGATTCGTCACCACCTACGGGTCGGCGGTCCACGCCGGGGATGCACCCGCTGAGATCGACTCGGTGCTGGTCTCGCGGCTCAGGGCCGCGGGGTGCATCGTGGTCGGCAAGACCAACACCCCCGAGCACGGCTTCAAGGGCGTGACCGACAACCCGGTGTTCGGACCGAGTCGCAACCCGTGGGATCGTGAGCGAACACCCGGTGGATCGTCGGGCGGGTCGGCGTCGGCGATCGCGGCCGGCATGATCCCGTTGGCGACGGGTTCGGACGGAGGCGGATCGATCCGGATCCCCGCATCGATCTGTGGCCTGAGCGGATTCAAGCCCTCCCAGGGACGGGTGCCTGCCGGCGGGCCGACGCCCCCGGGCGCGGGTGTGCTCTCGACGAAGGGCCCGATGACCCGGGGGGTGCGCGACGCCGCGCTCGTCCTCGACGCGTGCGTCGGCCCGGAACCGACCGACCTGGCCAGCTTCCCCGGGCTGCACGACCCGTGGGCGCCTCAGCTCGACGACGTCGGCGCACCCGAGCGCATCGTCTACTCACCCACGATGTGGGGAGCAGCAGTCGACCATGACGTCGCTGCGGCGGTCGAGACGGCGGTCGAGCGCCTCGCCGCCGCGGGAACCGAGGTGGTGGTCGTCGACCAGGTGTTCGAGGCCGACCCCACCCTCGCCTGGTTCCGGCTGTGGTGTGCCTATCGGGCGCGAAGCCAGGGGCACCTGCGGGACACCCCGAGCTGGGAGCTGATCGATCCCGACCTGCGTTCGATGATCGACTACGGAGAGCAACTCGGAGCGGTGGAGATGGTGGAGGCGCTCGACGCCTGCCACCTGCTGAACCACCGACTCGAGACCGAGGTGTTCAGCCACGCTCCGCTCTTGGTGTGCCCCACCATCGCCGGTCGGCCCCCGGCGGTGGGAGCAGCCCAGGGAACCGTCGACGGGGAGGACACGCCCGGGTGGGTGGCGTTCACCCCGTGGGTCAACCTCACCCGCAACCCGGCGGGAAGCGTGGCCTGCGGGGTCGCCCCCGACGGACTCCCGGTGGGTCTCCAGGTGATCGGCCGCCAACGCGAGGACCTGTCGGTGCTCGCCGCGATGGCTGCCGCAGAAGACCTGTTCGCCGACCTGGTCCCCCCTCTGCCCGAGGTGCTCTAGGCGCCGCCCGGCCGGTCGACCGGTAGGGTCAGGGGCCAGGGCACGAGGAGGCATCGCATGGACACACGCCGCATCGGTCGGTTCGAGGTCTCGGTCGTCGGTCTCGGCTGCAACAACTTCGGGATGCGAATCGGACAGGACGAGACGCAGTTGGTGGTCGATGCTGCCCTCGATGCAGGGATCACCTACTTCGACACCGCCGACGTCTATGGACAGACGCGGTCCGAGGAGTTCCTCGGCGTTGCCCTCGGCGGTCGTCGTGACGAGGTCGTGCTCGCCACCAAGTTCGGGTCGATGGGGAGCTCGGACGGCGAGCTCTCCGGCGGCCACCCCGACTGGGTGCGGCGCGCGGTCGACGACTCACTCGGACGGCTCGCAACCGACCGGATCGATCACTATCAGTATCACCGCCTCGACCCGGACATTCCCCTCGCCGAGACGATGGGTGCCCTCGGCGAGCTCGTCGACGCCGGCAAGGTTCTCGACGTCGGATGCTCCAACTTCGATTCCGGTCTGCTGGATGAAGCGTCGGCGATCTCGAGGTCGGACGGTCGTCCGCCTTTCGTGTCGGTGCAGAACCACTACAGCCTGCTCCACCGCGAACCCGAGCATGGAGTGGTCGACGCCTGCCGACGGCTCGGGGTCTCGTTGGTGCCGTACTTCCCGCTCGAATCGGGTCTGCTCACTGGCAAGGTCGACGCCACGGGCACCCCGCCCCCGGACAGCCGGTTGGCGATGATGCCCGACGATCGTCGGGAGCGGTTCATCGACGAACAACGCCTCGCCGCCGTCGAGCGGCTGCGAGGGTGGGCCGCCGACCACGAACGGAGCCTGCTCGAGCTGGCGTTCGCCTGGCTCCTCGCCGAGCCGGTCGTCGCCACGGTCATCGCGGGGGCGACCAAACCCGACCAGGTCCACGCCAACGCTGCCGCTGGCGGATGGGTGCTGACCCCCGAGCAGCGGGCCGAGGTCAGCGCCCTGGTGGCCTGAGCGCACACGCTCCCACGGGTACCGAACGGGTTGGGGGATGCGCTAGAGTCACCGGTCCGATGGGCGATTAGCTCAGTGGGAGAGCGCTGCCTTCACACGGCAGAGGCCAGTGGTTCGAAACCACTATCGCCCACCATCGCAGTAGCAGACCGGGGCCGGTCGTCGGAGCGATCCGATGGCCGGCTCCTCTGTTGTCTGGCATGGCACGAGCCCGGGGTTCGTAGATGAACTATGGTCGGTCGTCTCGGGGCGAGCGGGTCGCTCCGTGGACGACGGGAGCGGGCAGGGTGCGAACAGCGCGGGTAGCGGTGGCGATAGCAGTGGTGTGGGGGCTCTTCGCTCCGACGGCGGTGGCGGCTGACGCCCCCGGGGACGAGAAGCAACTCCCCGGCGGACCACCATCGATCGAGCCCGGGTCGGTCGACACGCCGTCGACCGAGTCGTTCTCTCCCGCCGGTCAGCCCGGTTCGGGCTACTGGCTGGCCGACATCTCCGGTCAGGTCTACGGATTCGGGTCGGCGGCCCATCACGGGGCTCCTCG
>SKKL01000289.1 GCA_007121465.1 Acidimicrobiales bacterium
GGCCACGGCGCTCGGGTGACCCCGGGGTGGGCGAGATCGGGAGACCCGTGCCTCAGCCGGGCACGTACCGTGCGACCCCCCGCCGCCTCGTCGTAGAGCTCGTGGAACTGGGCGGGGAGGGGGATGGGGCGACCCGTCGAGAGATCGAGGTGGACCCACAGCGTGGCCGTCTCGATGTGGGCGCCCCGGTCGCCTCGGATCACGACTCGGCGTTCGGCCCACCGACCACCGGTGCCCCCACAGAAGGTGGTGAGGTCGAGTTGCTCACGCAGGCGCGCTTCGGAATGGACCTCGACCACGGTGCGACGCACGACCCAGGCCATGTCGTCACGGAGACCGGCGTCGACGGTGTCGTCGTTGGACACGTCCTGGACGTACTGGGCCAGCGCGTCGAGACGCAATCGACCGTTGGGGGACACGTCGCCGAGGCGCACCCGCCGAGTAGCGGTGAACGTGCGTCCCCGCTCCGGGAGCGGCACGGGACGATCGTCGGGATCGGGGTCGGGCAGGCGGGCGAGCAGCGGCGTCTCCATCGCCCCGGCACGCTACCCGGCCACAGAGTCCAATAATTCGATTGACGCCGTTCGAGGGTCGTGGTTGTGTGAACCCGACGCAGGACTCCTGCGCGACCGGACTCACCGGTCGACCCACACTCACGAGGACCCGACGATGAAGAAGATGCTCGACGCAGTGAACGCAGCCGGTGTGGCTCGCGTCGGCGTCGCGCATCAGCGCGTCGACGTGACCGGGCTCACCGGCCGCGATCGCGGCATGTACCCGTGTGGATGGTGGACCGGCAATGGCGACACCACGGTGAACCCGACCTTTGCCACCTCCATCTCCCACAAGGCCTGGCGGCCGCCGGAGTCCTCCCTCTGAGCCCACGCTCAGAACCGGAGCAAGACCTCCGAACGGCCGCCGGGACCACCCGGCGGCCGTTCTGCTTTTTCCGGGCATCGAGCGACCGAACACCGGAGAACGATCTCACCGACACCACCCACGACATCAACCGCCACGAAACACCAGGGGCCACCCATGATCACCGAACCCTTACTCGACGGCTTACAACCCACCCTCCCCGACGACGACACCTCCTGGTGGGCCGAGGCCCGCTGCAGCTCCGGTGATGGATCGCTCGGCGAGCTGTTCTTCTCCGAGGAGCTCCAGGACATCGCCCGGGCCAAGACCATCTGCTCGGAGTGCCCGGTGATCGCCCAGTGCCTCGAAGGAGCGCTCGAGCGGCGCGAGCCATGGGGGGTCTGGGGCGGCCAGCTGTTCCTCAACGGTCGGATCCTCGCCACCAAGCGTCGGCGGGGCCGGCCACCGAAGAACCCTCGGCCCGAGGACCAGCTGCCGGTCATCCCCATCCCCGAACACCTGCGCACCGCCTAGGGGATGGGACACCAGATCACCGAGCGGCAGGTCGGAGCAACGGCCCGGAGGCACCAACCTCCGACGGCGAGCTCCGGCCTGCCGACGGTCGATCCCGACGGGACCTCGGCGGACGGGGCCGGTAGCTTTGTTGGTCGGTGAACGACACGTCTGACAGCCCCACCGACACGACCGCGACAAGACCCGACGAGCCGACCATCGCCGGCCTCCCCCGTCGCCAGGTCGTGGCCGCCACCCTCGCCTCGCTGGTGGTCGCCCTGTGTGTCGGAGCCCTGATCGTGCTCTCGGGCGACGGGGGCGGCGGCGAGCAACCCGAGACGATCGGCAGCGGCGGCGGAGGCTTCGCCCTCACTCCGGACGACACCGATGTTCTCGGCGCCCCCGTGGCGGTCGACTACGAGACGTTCGAGGGCGACTCCCGCAACACCGGGCCGATGGTCGGTCGGCCCCTCGTTCTCAACTTCTTCGCCGAGTGGTGCCCCCCCTGCGTCGCCGAGATGCCCGACTTCGAGGCGGTCCACCAGGCGGTCGGCGACGACGTCGGGTTCCTCGGACTCAGCTACCTCGAGAGCGCCGAACTCGGGATGTCTGTCGTCGAGCTCACCGGGGTGACCTACGAGGTCGGCCGCGACCCCGATGGCGAGGCCTACGAGGTCTTCGGGGGGATCCAGATGCCCACCACCGTCTTCATCGACGAGGCAGGCACGGTGCTCGAGGTCTACAACGGTGCTCTCACCGAATCTCAGCTCCGAGATCGGATCGACCGGCACTTCGGGATCAGCGAACCATGATCGAAGCCGATTTCGCCTACGCGTTCACCCTGGGCATGGTCGCCGCGGTCAACCCGTGCGGCTTCGCGCTCCTCCCTGCCTACCTGTCCTACTTCCTCGGGCTCGAGGGAGCACCCGCCGACGCCCGGGCCGGGGTCGCCCGCTCGCTGTCGGTCGGCCTGGCGGTCACCGCCGGATTCATGGTGGTGTTCGGCGTCGTCGGCATCGGCATCACCCAGCTCGGGCTGTCGGTCAGCCGCCACCTGTCGTGGTTGCCGTGGGCGACGATGGTCATCGGTGCGGCCATCGCCGTTCTCGGGGTCGCCATGCTGCGGGGGTTCCAGCCGGCGCTGAAGCTCCCTCGTCTCCAGATGGGCGGGTCGGGGCGAGAGCTCCCGTCGATGTTCCTCTTCGGCATCTCCTACGCCACCGTCTCGCTGTCGTGCACCCTTCCCCTCTTCCTCCCGGTCATGACCCGAACCCTCGGGTCGAGCAGCTTCGGCTCCGGGTTGGCCGGGATCCTCACCTACGCCGCCGGGATGGGCCTGGTCCTGTGCGCCCTCACCGTGGCCCTCGGTGGGGCCCGCCGCGGGCTGGTGACCCGCCTGAGGGGCATCCAGCCCCACATCAACCGCATCTCCGGCGGGCTGTTGGTGCTCGCCGGAACCTACGTCGCCTACTACGGCTACTGGGAGCGGAGGGTGATCAGCGACCCGCTGAACCCGCCGCCGTCGGGGGTGGTCAACCGGGTCACCGACATGAGCGCCCAGGTCACCAACTGGGTGAGCAACGTCGGCGCCACCCGTATCGGGATCGTGCTCCTCGCCGCCGTCGTCATCGCCGTCATCCTCGCCCTCGGTGCCCGCCGACCGTCCCCCGCTGAGGACCAGGAGCACAGTCCCGTCTGACCGATACCCTCGGCCCCATGGACCTGCGCATCTTCACCGAACCCCAGCAGGGGGCCACCTACGACCAGCTCCTCGCCGTCGCCCGGGCCACCGAGGACCTCGGCTTCGATGCCTTCTTCCGGTCCGACCACTACCTGAAGATGGGCGACGTGTCGGGGCTCCCCGGCCCCACCGACGCCTGGCTGACCCTGGCCGGCCTGGCCCGCGAGACGTCGCGCATCCGGCTCGGCACCCTCGTCACCGCCATGACGTTCCGACTCCCCGGCCCGCTGGCCATCTCGGTCGCCCAGGTCGACCAGATGAGCGGCGGCCGGGTCGAGCTCGGCCTCGGCACCGGCTGGTACGAAGCGGAGCACGCCGCCTATGGCATCCCGTTCCCTCCCCTCGGCGAGCGCTTCGACCGGCTGGAGGAGCAACTCGAGGCGATCACCGGCCTGTGGGCCACGCCCGAGGGCGACACCTTCTCGATGGACGGTGCGCACTACGCCTTCACCGACTCACCCGCCCTTCCCGCGACCACCCAGTCCCCTCGGCCCCCGATCATCGTCGGGGGTGGCGGACCCCGGCGCACCCCGCGCCTCGCCGCTCGTTTCGCCGACGAGTTCAACCTGCCCTTCGCCTCGGTCGAGCGATTCGTCGAGCAGCGGGATCGGGTCATCGCCGCCTGCGAGGACACCGGCCGAGATCCGACCTCGATGACCTGGTCGGTCGCCCAGGTGCTGTGCTGCGGGGCCGACGAGTCCGAGGTCGAGCGGCGGGCGGCTCGCATCGGGCGCGGGGCCGACGAACTGCGCTCCAACGGCGCGGCCGGCATCCCCGACGAGGTGCTCGAACGGCTGCGGGCCTACGCCGACGCCGGCGCCCAGCGCATCTACCTGCAGGTCCTCAACCTCGACGATCTCGACCACCTCGGTCTCGTCGCCTCCGAGATCCTGCCTCAGACTGCCGACTGGTGAGGACGGGCCGTTCAGGGTGACCGGCGGATGATCTCCCACCGCTCGATGCGCGCCCGGGTGGTCGGATCGAGTTCGGGTTCCCCGTCAGCCGGCACGTAGACGAGCCGGTCGTGGAGCCGGTCGAGGCGTCCCTGCCACACCTCGATCTCGTGGGGCACGAGGCGGAGCCCACCCCAGTGCGGCGGGCGGGGCACCTCGAGGCCGGCGTACCTCTCGTGCACCTCGTCGAGCTGCGCCTCGAGCTGGGCCCGGTCGGCGATGGGGTGGCTCTGAGCCGACGCCCACGCGCCGAGCTGGGCGCCGCGAGGCCGGGAGGCGAAGTAGGCGTCGGAGTCGGCGGCGTCGACCATCTCGACGATCCCCTCCACCCTCACCTGGCGAGACAGCTCGACCCAGGTGAGGGTGAGCGCCGCCCACGGGTTGGCGATGACCTCGCGTCCCTTGCGGCTGTCGTAGTTGGTGAAGATGACGAAGCCGTCGGAGCCGAGTCCCTTGAGCAGGACCGTCCGAGCCGACGGCCGTCCGTGGATGTCAGCGGTGGCGAAGACCGCGGCGGTGGGTTCGGCGGTCCCCGATGCGTAGGCGTCGTCCAGCCACCGGTCGACCTGGACGATCGGATCGGGGTCGAGGTCGCCGACGTCGATGCCCTCGGTCTCGTACTCACGACGTTGGCTGGTGAGATCCATGCCCCCAGTGAAGCCGATGGCTCCGCTGTCCCGGCGACCGGAGCCGCCGGGACAGCCGAGGCCGGGTGCTACAGGTAGCCGTTCTCCTCGAGCCACTCGCGAGCGACCTCGTCGGCGTCGCGCAGCTCGATCTCGAACTGGAAGTTCAGCTCGGTGAGACCCTCGGTGTCGAGATCGGCAGAGATGGCGTTCACGAGGTCGACCAGCTCGTCGCCGTAGGCGTCGACCAGCTCCTGGGTGAGGACCGGGATGATGTTGTCGGCGTTGATGAGGCCCTCGTCGTCGTCGAGAACGACCCAGCCTTCCTCGGCGATGCGACCGTCGGTGGAGAAGATTATGGCCACGTCGATCTCACCGCCCGACAGCGCAGCACCGGTGAGGGGTCCACCTCCGTCGAGCGACACGAAGTTGTCCTCGAGATCGACCCCGTAGACGTCGCGCAGACCGGGGATGCAGAACGGGTTGGTCGGGCAATCTGCCGGACCGCCGAGCACCAGGTCGTCGGTGAGGTCGCTGATCGAGCTGAGTCCGAGCTCATCCGCGGTCTCCTGGGTGACGACGAAGGAGTTGGAGTTCACCGCGGGCGACGCGTCGAGCGCCACGAGGTCCCTCTCTTCGAGGTAGTCGCGGAGCAGACCGGCCGTCTCGTCGATGTCGGGAGTGGCCTCGCCGGCCTGCTCGTTGAGGAACTCCACCGCCGATGCCGCGTACTCGGACGTGAAGTTGATGTCACCTCCGTCGAAGGAGGCGAAGACGATGTCGCGGAAGCCGCCGAGCGACTGGTATTCGACCGGATAACCGGCCTCGGCCAAGGCCTGCCCGTAGACCTGGGCCAGCAGCTCGCTCTCACCGAAGTCCTGGGCGCCGATGACGATCGTCGGCTCACCCGGGTCGGAAGGTTCGGCTGGGTCGTCGTCGGTGTCGTCGGTGACCGGAGCGGTCTCGTCGGGTGCGCCGACGTCGTCGTCATCGTCGTCGTTGCCGCAGGCGGCGGCCATGAGGGCGAGGATCCCCAACAGGGCGAGGAGCACTCTCCAGGATCGTGTCGTGCGCATGATGTCCTTTCCGGCCGCGGGGGCCGTGGGTTTGGTGGTGCAATGAAGTCAGAGGCCCAGCTCGACCTTGACGTTGGGTCCGGTGACCTCGCCGGGTTCGGGAGAATCCTCACCTCGGCGGAGTCGGCGGCGGCGGGTCGGGCCTTGCCCCCCTACCCGCGACCAGGGTGTGAGGACACGCTCGGTGATGGTGAAGGCGATCTCGGTGCCGATGGCGAGGATGGCGACGAGGAGTCCACCGGCGATCATCCGGCCGTCGTCGAAGGTGGCGAGCCCTTCGGTGATGAAGGACCCGAGCGCCGAGAGGCCGACGAGGGCTCCGAGTGTCGCGGTGGCGATGATCTGAACGGCCGAGACCCGCAGTCCGGTGATGATGAGCGGAGTGGCAAGGCGCAGCTCGACCTGAGTGAGGGTCTGACGGCGGGTGAGGCCCATGGCTCTGGCCGCCTCGACGACACGGGGATCGGCTGAGCGGACTCCGGTGTAGGTGTTGGCGAAGATCGGAGGGATCCCGAGCAAGACGAGGGGGACGACCGTGGGCCAGAAGCCGAGCCCGAACCCGAACTGGATCGAGAGCGGAAGCACCAGGGCCAGCACCCCGAAGCTCGGGACCGCCCGGCCGAGGTTGACCACCGCGACGGCCAGAGTTCCACCCCGACGGAAGTGGCCGAACAGGATCGCCGGCGGACCTGCGAGCAGCGCGGCGACCACCAGCGAGAGCGCCGACACCTGAACGTGGACCCACGTGCGTTGGGCGATGCCTCGGTTGCCCCACCAGTTGTCGGAGGTCGTGAAGAACTGCCAGGTCTCCTCGAGCGCGCCCATCAGTAGCCCAACCCTCGCCGCGCCCAGGGGGTCAGCAGCCGTTCGAGACCGATGAGCAACACGTCGACGGTGACCGCGAGGATCACCGACAGGCCGATGCCGAGAACCACCGGCGTGGAGAAGTTGCGACGCAGTCCGTCGAGGATGAACACGCCGTAACCGCCCTCGCCGATGAGCGCGGTGATGGTGACCAGTCCCACGACGGTGACCGCGGCCAGACGGATTCCGGTGACGATGGTCGGGGTCGCCAGACGCAGGTCGACCGCGAAGAACCGACGAACACCGCCGTAGCCCATCCCGTCGGCCGCCTCCTTCACCTCGGCCGGCACCCCGTCGACCCCTGCGACGATGTTACGGATGAGGATGAGCAACGTGTAGCTCACCAGCGCCACCTGGGCGGTGGCGAAGCCGAGTCCGAGGATCGGCACCATGAACGCGAACAGAGCCAGACTCGGGATCGTGTAGAGGAACCCGGTGATCCACGCGATCGGTGCGTAGGTCTGCCGCCACCTGAGCGCCACCGCGGAGAGGACGACCGAGATGACGAGTCCGACACCGACGGCGAACACCGTGAGCCACAGGTGCGACAGGGTGGCTTCCCAGATCTGGTCGTAGCGACGGCTGATCCACTCCCAGGAGACCAGTTGGTCGCGCAGTTCCGCCTGGGCGAGCATCGCACCCACGACTCCCGAGAGCGGGCTGGTCACGACGACCCGATCCCCTCGCTCAGCTCGTCGACGGTGATCATCCCGAGGTATCGATCGGTGTCGTCGAGCACGACCGCCACCCGGGTTCGGGAGTTGACGATGGCGTCGAGCACCTCGCGCAACGACGTGGTGGGTCCCACCGCCGACCGGAAGCGCTTCGGAGTGGCATCACCGACGCGCACGATGCCCTCGAGGTCGCTGGACCACACCCACCCGAGCAACCGATCGCCGTCGCGCACCCCGACCCAGTCGCTGGCCTTGGCGGTCATCAACGCCAGCGCCTCCGATGGAGCCGCGCTCACGTCGACGACGAGGCCGTCGGTGAGGGTGATGTCGGCGACGGTGAGCAGGGCGAGCCGCTTCAGACCTCGTTCGTTGCCGAGGAATGACTCGACGAACGGAGAGGCGGGTCGGGCGAGCAGGTCGTCGGGCGCTCCGGACTGGGCGATGATGCCGCCCGTCTCGAAGATCACGACCTGATCGCCGAGCTTGATCGCCTCGTCGATGTCGTGGGTGACCATCACGATCGTCTTGCGCAAGCGGCGTTGGAGGTCGAGGAGCTCGTCCTGGAGACGGCCGCGCACGACCGGGTCGACGGCGCTGTAGGGCTCGTCCATCAAGAGGATCGGCGGATCGGCGGCGAGGGCCCGGGCCACTCCGACCCTTTGCTGCTGGCCACCCGAGAGCTCGGCGGGATAACGGCGGAGCATCTCGCGATCGAGACCGACCAGCTCGACCAGCTCGTCGACCCGCTCACGCACCCGGGCTCGGTCCCACTTGAGCAGCTTCGGCACCGTCGCGATGTTCTCGGCGATCGTCTTGTGGGGGAACAGCCCGATCTGTTGGATCACGTAACCGATCTGGCGACGGAGCTGGGGTCGCTTCACCGAACGGATCTCGGTGCCGAGCACGTGGATCTCTCCCGCGGTGGGCTCGACCAGCCGGTTGATCATCTTGAGGGTGGTGGTCTTGCCGCAGCCCGACGGACCGACGAACACGCACAGCTGACCCTCGGGTATGTCGAGGTGCAGGTCGGTGACGGCGGGCTCGGTCGCGCCGGGAAAGCGCTTCTCCACCCCGACCAGCCGGATCGCGGCCGAGCCGTGGGGGTCGGTGACCGCCTGCTCGATCACGTCAACGACCGCGCTCTAGCGGGACGGGACCGGCCTGTGTCGGTGAGCTGGTGATCACGAATCCCTCCCCGCGCGCGGCGCGGCCCCGGTGACGTGTCGCGCCTGCGGCGCTGGGTTCCGTCCGAGGCTAGTCACCCACCCTCGCAATACCAATGGGGGAGCACCGATCGTTCGGTGTTCGCGGGACGGCGGGGCTCTGGAGCAGTCAGGCGCCGATAGTCTCCCCACCGCCCAGATAGGGCCGCAAGACCTCGGGCACGGTGATCGTCCCATCGGGCCGGCGGTGGGTCTCGACGAGGGCAGCCCAGGTGCGGGGCCACCCCATCGCCGAGCCGTTGACGGTGTGGATGACCTGAGGCGGGCCGCCGTCGGCCGGGCGATAGCGGATGTTCGCCCGGCGGGCCTGGTAGTCCGAGAACCACGACACCGACGACACCTCGAGCCAGAGATCGCAGCCCGGGGCATACGCCTCGAGATCCCAGGTGCGAGCGGCCGAGTTGCCCAGGTCGCTGGTGCACAGGTCGACGACCCGATAGGCGAGACCGAGGTCGGTGAGGATCGACTCGCTGCGGGCGAGGACGTCCTCCTGGCACGCCTTCCCCTGCTCCTCCCCAGCGGCGTAGGCCAGCAGCTCCACCTTGTCGAACTCGTGGGAGCGGAGCAGGCCCCGGGTGTCGCGCCCGGCGGACCCGGCTTCACGACGGAAGCACGAGGTGTAGGCCATGAACCTCATGGGCAGGTCGGATTCGTCGAGGATCTCCCCGGCGCCGAGCGAGGTGAGCGGGACCTCGGCGGTGGGGATCGCCCAGAGGTCGTCGCGCTCCATGTGGTAGGCGTCGTCGCTGAACTTGGGCAGATGTCCCGTGGAGATCATCGTGTCGGTGCGCACGAGGGTGGGCGGGCGGATCTCCTCGTAGGCGTCGCCATTGCGATCGAGCGAGAGCTGCACGAGGGCGCGCAGCAGTCGGGCTCCCGCGCCCCGGTACATCGAGAACATCGCTCCCGAGATACGCGTGGCCCGTTCGTTGTCGAGGATTCCGAGCTCGACGCCGATGTCCCAGTGCGGAACCCGCTGGTGCTCCCCATAGGCCTCGGGGTCGTAGCCCACCGTTCGCAACACCACGTTGTCGGCCTCGCCCGCACCATCGGGGGCGTCGGCGCTCGGCAGGTTCGGGATGCGAAGCAGCGTGTCGCGAACCTTTTCGTCCAGCTCGGCGACCTCGGCATCGAGCGCCTTCTCGCGCTCGCCTGCCGCCTTGCTCTTGGCCTTCAGGGCCTCGGCCTCCTCACGGCGGCCGTCGCGGAACGCCTCCCCCACCTGCTTCGAAACAGCGTTCACCTCGGCCCGCAGCTCGTCGCGCTCAGAGGTGACGGCCCGACGCCGGCCGTCCAGCTCGACGAGCTCATCGATGGCGGAGGTGTCCTCGCCCCGGCGGGCCAGGGCAGCCACCACTGCCTCGGGTTCGTTGCGGATGAGCCGGATGTCGAGCATCCGGCCACGGTAGCGTCGCCGCCCCTGCTCAGTCCCAGCGAAAACAGCGGGCGGCGGCCACCGGCGCCACCACCGCCCACGTCAGGAGGACCAGCCACGGTCCGGCGCCGGCGTCGGTGCCGCCGTCGAACCCGGCCCGCAGGAGCTGAGCGAGTGCGGCGGTGGGGAGGAGAGACGCCACGTCGGCGACGGCTCCGGGCAGGGAGTCGTGGGGGATGACCAGGTCGCCGAACAGGAGGAGGCCCACGTAGACCCCGTTGGCGGCGGCCAGGGTGACCAGGCCGGGGAGGGTGCCCGCCATGAGGAGGCCGAGCCCTGCGAAGGCAACCGTGGCGAGAACGACGCCGCCGAGGATCGGAGGCAGGTCAAGAGCGGGCCGCCAGCCGAGACCCACCGCCACCGCGACGAGCACCGCCGATTGGAGCACCATCACCACGAGGACGGTGAGCGTCTTGGCGGCGAGGAGACGCCACCGGCCGAGCGGTGTCGCTCCCAACCGCTTGAGCACCCCGTACTGGCGGTCGAACCCCGTGGCGATCGCCAGGCTGGTGAAGGCGGTGGAGAGGAGCGCGAGGGCGAGGACTCCGGGGGCGAGGTAGTCGAGCGGATCGGCCACGCCGTCGGGCACGGGAAGCACGTCGACGAGCCCGAAGAACCCGAGGACCATCACGGGGATCACGAGGGTGAGCAGGAGCTGCTCGCCGTTGCGGAGGGTCAGGGCGAGCTCGATGCGCGTCTGGGCGACGAGGGGCTTCACCGTTCCGGTGCCTCGTCACCGTCGTCGGAGTGGGTGAGCCGGAGGAACACGTCCTCGAGGCGCTGGCGGCCGGCCCGCAGGTCGGCGAGGGGGAGGTCACGAGCAGCGAGCCACGCGGTGAGCCGGGCGACGGTGGCCGGATCGGGGTCGCGAGCCACGAGATACTCCCCCGGCGTGGTCTCGGTGACCGGCGCGTCGAGGTGCACGGCCAGCTCGGCCACGTCGAGATCGGGAGGTCCGCCGAACCGGAGCTCGGGTGGACCGGCTTGTCCGGAGATCTCCGACGGACTGCCGGCGGCGACGACCCGACCGTGGTCGACGATGACGAGGTGGTCGGCCAGGGACTCGGCTTCGGCCAGGTCGTGGGTGGTGCACACCACGGTGGTCCCGTCCGAGCGGAGACCGCGAACGAGGTCGTGCACGATGCGGCGGCCGGCCACGTCGACTCCGGCGGTGGGTTCGTCGAGGAAGACCAGCTCGGGCCGTCCCACCAGGGCGAGGGCGAGGGACAGTCGCTGCTGCTCGCCCCCGGACAGGGTGCGCCACGGCGACGTCCGTCGGGCGGACAGGCCGACCCGGTCGACCAGGGTGTCGGGATCGAGCGGGTCGCGGTGAAAGGCCGCGTAGAGCTGCACGGCTTCGGCCACCCGGATGCCGCGGTGGACCCCGCCGTCCTGGGGCATGACGCCGACCCGACGGACGAGGTCACGGTGGTCGGTCCACGGGTCGAGGCCGAGCACCTTCACCTGCCCGCCGTCAGGACGCCGGAAGCCCTCGAGGACCTCGATGGTGGTGGTCTTGCCGGCACCGTTGGGGCCGAGAACGGCGGTGATGGCGCCGGCGGGAGCATCGAACGAGAGGCCATCGACCGCGGTCAGTGCGCCGTAGCGCACGACGAGGTCGGAGACGAGGATCGCGTGATCAGGCACCGGGTCGGCCCTCTCCGGTTGCCCCGCCGAGGCCGTCGGCGATCAGAACCAGTAGTGGAACGTGAGCAGGGTCACCACATAGACGCTGACGGCGAACACGATGCCGGCGACGAACACCCCGCTGAACATGCGGGTGTCGAACTTGAGGTGCATGAAGA
>SKKL01000140.1 GCA_007121465.1 Acidimicrobiales bacterium
CATCGGCGAGCAGAGGTTTCGGACCTCACGCGGACGGGGAGTGGACCGGCAACGACCCTGAACCCCGGGAGTGCCCGTGTCGTCCATGACCCAGTTGTTCGTGTTCGCGCAGGAGACCGCCGAGGTCGGCGATGTGACGGTGAACCTGACCTTGCCCGGGATCATCGCGGTGCTGGCCGGAATTCTCATCCTCTTGGTGCCCCGGGTGCTCAACTACGTGGTGGCTGCGTACCTGATCGTCGTCGGGCTGATCCAGATCTTCGACATCACCTTGTGATGGCACCTGTCGCAGTCGTCACCGGTGGTTCGGGCGGGGTCGGTCGAGCGGTGGTGCGCGAGCTCTCCGACCGGGGATTCGACGTCGCGATCCTCGCTCGTGGCGAGGCGGGCCTCGCCGGAGCCGTCCAGGACGTCGAGGATCGAGGGCGGCGGGCGCTGGCCTGCGCGGCCGACGTGTCGGACTGGGATCAGGTCGACGCAGCGGCCTCCCGGATCGAGACCGAGCTCGGGTCGATCGACGTCTGGGTCAACAACGCGATGACGACGGTGTTCTCGTGGAGCTGGGACATCGAGCCCGACGAGTTTCGACGTGCCACCGAGGTCACCTACCTGGGGGTGGTGCACGGCACCTTGGCGTCGCTCGCCCGGATGCGCCCTCGTGACCACGGCCGCATCGTCAACGTGGGCTCGGCGCTCGCTCATCTGGGGATCCCACTCCAGGCGCCCTACTGCGGCGCCAAGTTCGCGGTGCGGGGGTTCACCGAGTCGGTGCGGGCCGAGTTGATCCAGGAGGGCAGCGGCGTCGTCCTCTCCGAGGTCCACCTGCCCGCGATCAACACCCCCCAGTTCGACTGGTGCTGCGCCAAGCTGGGGAACCAGCCCCAACCCGTGGAACCGATCTACCCGCCCGAGGTCGCGGCCCGTGCCATCGTCGACGCCGCCTTCGACGGGCGACGCACCGGAGTGCTCGGATCATGGAACCGGGGGATCGTCTGGGCGACCCGGCTCGTACCCGGGGTCGCTGCTCACTTCGCCGCGGAATCCGCGGTCGACGGCCAGCAGACCGAGGACCCGATCGATCCGGATCGTCCGGCCAACCTCTGGGAGCCGGTCGATCGCGAGCGCGACCACGGCGCCCAGGGCCGATTCTCCGACATCGCCAATGGTGTGCTGACCCCGGCGTTCCTGCGGTCCGTGCCCGACACGCTCCGCCAGCTCGTCGCCGCCGCCCGTGAATCGGCTAGCTGGCGAGCCGGTCGTGGTGAGCGCTCCGCTGAGCTGAGACGGACGGTTCTCACCGGCGACGGTGGCGACGGTCGTTCAGGTTCGTACCATTGACGGTATGACTGCGACCGGAACCACCTCCCCGCCCCCCGAGACCCCGTCGGTCCACTGGCGGGGCGTGCACCACCTGGCGCTCATCACCGTCGACATGGACGCCACCACTCGCTTCTGGCACGGCGTGCTCGGCGCGCGTCTCGTCATCACCCTCGCCACCGACTCGTTCCGCCACTACTTCTTCGAGTTCGCCCCCGGGATGACCGTGGCGTTCTTCGAGTACCGCGACCAGCCCGTCGAGACCTACGCCAAGCCCGCCGGGGTCCCGTTCCCTCAAGCCAGCCAGTTCGACCACCTCTCTCTCGGCCTTGCCGACGAGGAAGCCCTCGAGCGGTTGCGCCACCGCCTCAAGGCCCACGACTGCGAGGTCACCGACGTGGTCGACCACGGGGTGCTGCGGTCCATCTACTTCACCGACCCCAACGGCATCGCCCTCGAGGCGTCCTGGTGGACCGACGACGCCACCGGCCGACCGACCGACTACACCGACGAGCGATTCTTCTCCGACCCCGACCCGGTTCCCGCCGTGCGCGAGCTGATGAGCACCGGCGGTCTCGAGTGGACCCCCCGCACCGAGCTGGTCGACGAGGTCACCCGCGACATCTACCAAGCCCCCACCCGGGACTGACCCGCCACATCTAGGGTGGGGTGATGGGATTCTGGGAGAACCAGGTCGTCCCGCGAGCCATCAACGTCCTTCTCGGCTCGTCGGGCTTCGGGGAGATGCGGGCCCGCTCTGCCGCGGGTCTGTCGGGTGAGGTTCTCGAGGTGGGGTTCGGGTCGGGCCTCAACCTGCCCCACTACCCGCCCGAGGTGACCAAGGTTTTGGCCGTCGATCCCTCCGGTGTGGCCCGCGGTCTCGCCGCTGACCGGGTGGCCGCCGCCCCGTTCCCGGTCGAGTTCGTCGGTCTCGATGGTGAGCACCTCCCACTGCCCGACGACAGCGTCGACGGGATCTTCATCACCTGGACGCTGTGCACGATCCCCGACCCGGTGCTCGCCCTCTCCGAGATGGCACGGGTCCTGAGACCCGACGGGGCGATGCACTTCCTCGAACACGGCCGGTCGCCCGATCCCGCGGTCGCCCGCCGCCAGGAGCGTCTCACGCCGATTCAACGGCGCGTCGCCGGCGGGTGCCACCTCGACCGTCACATCGACCGGCTCATCTCCGCCTCGGGTTTCCGGATCGAGTCGCTGGCGACCTTCTCCATCGTCGGCCCCAAGACGATGAGCTACATGTACGCCGGTCAGGCGGTTCCCTCGGCCTGAGGGGTCTGGATCGCCCGCCACACCCGCTCGGAGGTGAACGGCGGGTCGAGGTGGCGGATCCCGTAGGGGGAGAGACCGTCGACCACTGCGTTCCACACCGAGGCAACCGACCCCGTGGTGCCGGACTCGCCGATGCCCTTGGCTCCCAGAGGGTTGTTGGGCGACGGTGTCTCGGTGTGGGCGGTCTCGAAGGCGATGAGGTCGGACGCGCTGGGGATCCCGTAGTCGGCCAGGCTGGCGGTGAGCGGGTTCCCGTCGGGGTCGTACACGACCTCTTCGAACAGCATCTGGGCGATGCCCTGGGCCATGCCGCCATGGACCTGGCCCTCGACGAGAGCGGGGGAGATGACCCGCCCGCAGTCGTCGACCCCGACGAGCTTGACCAGCTCGACCCGGCCCGTCTCGGTGTCGATCTCGACCACTGCCGTGTGAGCGCCGAAGGGGAACGTCGCTTCCTGCTCGAAGTCGAGAGCGGCGGCCAGCTCGGTGCCGGCATCGGTGGCCAGGGCTGGGAGCTCGTCCCAGCCGAAAGCTCGGGCGGGGGTCCCGACGACACCGATGCGGCCG
>SKKL01000164.1 GCA_007121465.1 Acidimicrobiales bacterium
ACATACCACCGACCGTCGCGACGGACCGTGGTGATGGTGAGATCGATGACTTCGTTCGCCGGATCGGGCTCGAGCTCGTCGAGCGGTCCTTGGAACTCGAGGAGCCTCCGAAGGTCGGCGCCGAGCGGCAACGCGGCCGGATCGAGGTGGGCGACGATGGTGCCCGCACTGTGCACGTTGGCGAGATCGTCGTCGACCCGGTCGACGGTGAGAACGAGGTCGGTCACCGACAGGTCGAGCCCGGCGATGGACGAGGTGTCGAGCTCGTCGCTGAGCGCACCCATGCGGACCAGCTCATCGATGGCCTCGAACAGCGGGTCGGCGAGGGCGGAGCGTTCGTTGGGGGCCAGGAGCTCGGCCACAGCGTCGAGGTCTTCGGCGGCGAGGGCTTCGTACAACGCCTCGACGGCCTCCTCGGGGGAGTCGGCACCGTCGCCGGTCGCGCCCGAGAGCTGGGCGAAGACCGCAATGCCCATCAACACCGCCAGCGCGGCGATGGCACCACCGGTGAGCACGCGCAGGTTGCGCTCCTTGCGCACCCGGGTGAGGCCGGAATCGTCGCCGTAGTCGCCGGATTCCTGTGGTCCCGAGATGGTGGTGGTCACGCCGATCCTCCGTCCGCCGTCGTCGGGCCAACCTATCCCAACAGAGGAGCCGCGTCAGCCGAGGAGCGCTGTCGGTTGAGGAGGTCTGTCAGCGGCCGAGGAAGGCGAGGGGGTCGACATCGGGCCAGACCCGGCGCAACAGGTCGGCCTCGCCGGTCAGCTCCTCGTAGGACCCGAACGACGGCCAGTCGAACCAGTGAGGATCGGCGGGCCAGTCGAGTCGGACCTCGTGGGAGCGGCCCTGAGGCGAGTCGGCGTCGAAACGGGTCCAGCTCGCGGAGGTGTCGGGCCCCACCCAGGTGAACCAGTCGGTGACTCGGCGACTCTCGGGTACCCCGGGCCCGCCGTTGGTGCGCTTGATGCCCCGAAGCCACAGACGCCCCTCGGTCTCGCGGAACTCGCGGATCTCGACGGGAACGGTTCCGGACTGGTCGAAACGGGTGACGTGGATCTCCTGCGTGCCCTTCACCCCGACCACCACGATATGGCCGCCATCGCGACGGATCACGGCGTAGCTGCGACCTCCGAGATGAGCGGCGCGCGCGGTGTCGGCGTCGATCGGGTCGACGATCCACTGGTTGCGGGGGTCCCACCCGCGGCCGTCGGCCGAGTGGCCGAGGACTTCGGAGTTCAAGAGGTCGATGGCATCGGCTCGGTCGTCGTCGCGCCGTCGACGAAGGCCCAAACGGGCGGTCAGTGCCATGGAGCCGCACCCTAGTGGGCCGAACGGCCCACGCGCTCGCTTGCCACCGCGCCCGAGCTCATGGCCATCCTCGGTTCCTAGCGGCGCCGTCGAGGCGCGGACGTGGGGCAGGGGAGGGAGGGTCTGGCGGGAGGGCAGGCCCGGTAGCCTGACCCGATGGCTCGTGGGCGATCCCGCACCGTGCTGACCCGGGTGGTCGACACCGCGAACGGCACCGACCGCCGCCAGCCGGCCGACCTCGCCGTCGAGGAACCGCTCGAGATCCGTCTCGACGACCATCTGGTCGCCACCACGATGCGCACCCCTGGCCATGACTTCGAGCTGGCGGTGGGGTGGTGCCACGGGGAGGGACTGCTCGCCGGAGCCCCGGTCGAGACCGTCCGCTACTGCGCCACCGGCTCGGCGGTCGACACCGAGTTCAACGTCGTGTCGGTGTCGACCGGGGGTCGGGCCCCGGTGCCCGATCAACGCCTCGGCACCAGCTCCACCGCCTGTGGGCTCTGTGGCTCCACCGCCATCGACGACCTGATCGACCGAATCGGACCGCTCGGCCCCGCCGCCGTGTTCGACCCGACGGTGCTCGCGGCGGTGCCCGACCGGGTCCGGGAGCACCAGCCGTTGTTCGAGTCCACCGGCGCGGTCCACGCCGCGGCGGCGTTCGACATCGACGGGGCCCCACTGGTGGTCCGAGAGGACATCGGCCGGCACAACGCGGTCGACAAGGTGGTCGGGCGTCTCGTGCTCGACGGCCGAGTGCCGGCGGCCGACCTCGGCCTCTTCGTCAGCGGTCGGGCGTCGTTCGAGATGGTGCAGAAGGCGTGGGCGGCGGGCTTCTCGACGGTCGTGGCGGTCAGCGCCCCGTCGGCCCTCGCCGTCGAGGTCGCCACCCGGGCCGGGATCGCTCTCGCCGGGTTCGCTCGGGGCGAGACGTTCCGGCTCTACACCGACGGCCCGACGGCCGACGGTCGTGGTCAGGGCGCTGCCCGGTGAGAAGCCGGCCCGACGGCCTCCGGCTCCGGCCCGACCTGTGGGCCGGGCTCTCCCCGAATGGAATCGGCCAGCAGAAGCCGAACCACTACGGCGAGATGCTGTCGGTGCTGCGCGACAACCTCACCCACCCCAAGCGGGCGCTCGACGTGCTCACCAAGGGGGTGTGCGACGGGTGTGCGCTCGGGGTGGCCGGTCTCCACGACTGGACCATCGACGGCATCCATCTGTGCACCACCCGTCTGCGTCTCCTCGAGCTCAACACCGCTGATCCCCTCGATCCCGCCGTTCTCTCCGACGCCGAGGTGCTGTCGGCCCGCACCGGTGAGGAGCTGCGTCGCCTCGGCCGTCTCGCCCACCCCATGCGGCGGCACCGGGGAGAGCGGGGTTTCCACCGGATCGGTTGGGACGAGGCGCTCGACGCAGTCGCCGGGGCGATCACCGCCGCTGGTGGCGACCGCACCGCTCTCTATCTCACCAGTCGGGGGCTCACCAACGAGACCTACTACGTCGCGGGAAAGGCGGCTCGCGCCATGGGCATCGCCTCGGTCGATTCGGCGGCTCGGGTGTGTCACGCGCCGTCCACCGTCGGTCTCAAGGCCACCATCGGCGTCGCCGCATCCACGTGCTCGCTCATCGACGTCATCGAGAGCGACCTGGTCGTGCTGTGGGGGTCGAACCCGGCGAACAACCAGCCGGTGTTCATGAAGTACCTCTACCTGGCTCGCCAGCGCGGATGCCGGGTCGTGGTGGTCAACCCCTACCTCGAGCCGGGCCTCGACCGGTACTGGGTGCCGTCGAACGCCGAGTCGGCCCTGTTCGGCACCCGCATGTGCGACCTCCACGTCCCGGTGCGCCCGGGTGGCGACGTCGCCCT
>SKKL01000186.1 GCA_007121465.1 Acidimicrobiales bacterium
GACGACCACACCGACGGGCCCCGCCTCGATGCTCAGCTGCTCGCCTCGGTCGACCGTCTCGAACGGGCCAGCGATCTCACCGGAATCCCGGTGTTCGGGCCCGGCGACCATCGGGGCGGCGTCGTCAACGTGGTGGCAGCCGAACAGGGAATGGTCCTGCCCGGCGACGTCGTCGTGGCGGCCGATGCCCACGTGTCCACCTTCGGCGCGCTGGGCGCGTTGGCCCTCGTCGTCGCCGACGGCGAGGTGCCGGCGATCGTCGCCGAGGGGTGCGTGGCTCGCGAGCGGCCGGGCGTCGTCCGTCTCGGAGTCTCGGGCTCGCTCGCCGCCGACGCCGGACCGAAAGACCTCGCCCTCTGGCTGCTCGGACGGCTGGGCCCCGGCGCCGTGCACCGGAAGATCGTCGAGCTCGGCGGTCCGGTCATCCGGGCGCTGTCGGTCGAGTCCCGCATGACGCTGTGCAACGTGGCGGTCGAATCGGGTGCGTTGGCGGTGGTCATCGCCCCCGACCAGGCGGTCGTCGACTATCTCGCCGGTCGACCGTTCGTGCCGGATGGACAGACCTGGAACCCTCGCTTCGACCACTGGAGCTCGCTGGTCTCGGATCACGACGCGGAGATCGATGGGGACCTCGGACTCATCGCCGATCGCATCGCCCCCCAGGTCACCTGGGGCACCGATCCCGATCAGGTCGCCCCGCTCGACGGGGTCGTACCCGATCCGCGTCCCGAGCCGGCGGGCGATAGAGACCGGCGAGCTCTCGTCGACCAGGGCCTCGAGCCCGGTCGCCCTCTCCGCGAGGTGGAGGTCGACCAGGTCTTCATCGGGTCGTGTGCGAACGCCCGGATCGAGGATCTCCGTGCGGCGGCCGACGTCGTGCGTGGGGCACGGGCGCACGTCCCCGCCTGGGTGGTTCCCGGCTCGTGGCCGGTGCGCCGTCAGGCCGAGGCCGAAGGGCTCCACCGGGTGTTCCTCGACGCCGGGTTCGAGTGGCGCAGCCCCGGATGCTCGCTGTGCATCGGGGCCAACGGCGATGCCGTCGCCCCTGGGGCCCGTCTCGCCTCCACAGCGAACCGCCCGACCCGGGGTCTCGCCGGACCCCGGGCGCGGATCCACCTGTTGGGGCCCACCGCCGCGGCGGCCACCGCACTCACCGGGCGGTTGACCGCCCCGGGCGACGTCGCGCGCTGATCCGACCCGATCCGAGCGCGGCGAGCGAGCGGACGCGACAGACTGCGGCCATGACCTTCCCCGAACACGGCCGACCCGCCGACGAGGTCCTCGCCGAGCTCGACGCCCTTGCCGCCGACGACGTCGATTGGCACGGCGGCCGCGTCTTCAGCCTCGCCTACTTCGCCAGCGAAGAGATCTACCGGGTGGCCCGCACCGCCAACGACAAGTTCCTGTCGACCAACGCTCTCAACATGGGGGCCTTCCCGAGCCTGCGCCGGATGCAGAACGAGGTGGTGGCGACCGTCGCCGGGTGGTTGGGCGGCGGTGACGAGGCCGCCGGGTTCCTCACCACCGGCGGCACCGAGAGCCTGTTGATGGCGGTCAAGGCCGCCCGGGAACGGGGACGCGCCGAGCGTGGCATCACCGAGCCCGACATGGTGCTACCCGTGTCGGCTCACGCCGCCTTCGAGAAGGCAGCCCACTACTTCGGGGTGCGATCGATCCGCGTACCGGTGGGTGAGGATCACCGCGCCGACCCCGAGGCGATGGCCGCCGCGGTGGGCCCCAACACGGTGTTGGTCGTCGGCTCGGCCCCTCAGTATCCCCAAGGAGTCATCGACCCGATTCCCGAGATCGCTGCGTTGGCGATCGACCAGGGGGCCAATTGCCACGTCGATGCCTGCATGGGCGGGGTCACCCTCCCCTTCCTGCGCCGGCTCGGCGAGGACATCCCGCCCTTCGACTTCTCCGTCGAGGGGGTCACGTCGATGTCGATCGATCTCCACAAGTACGGCTACACCGCCAAGGGAGCCTCGGTGATCGTCCACCGAGATCGTGGGCTGCGGAACCACCAGACCTTCGTCACCGACAACTGGACCGGCGGCCTCTACGGCAGTTCTGGGGTGCTCGGAACCAAGAGCGGCGGCCCGATCGCCGCGGCCTGGGCGGTCCTCCAGCACGTGGGCGACGACGGCTATCTCCAGCTCACCGCGACGGCCCGGCGAGCGACACTCCGCCTGCGTGACCGACTCGAGGCGATCGACGGGATCCAGGTCCTCGGGGACACGCCCGCCACCCTCGTGGCCTTCCGGTCGAACGTCGCCGACACCTTCGCCATCGGCGACGAGCTCGGGAAGGCCGGCTGGTACTGCGACCGTCAGGGCCCGCCCGACTCTCTCCACTGCACCGTCCATGCCGGTCACGCCGAAACCGTCGACGGGTTCGCCGACGCGGTGGCCGAGGCCAGCGATGCCCTCGGCTCCGGCCCGACCCGGGGCGAGGCCGGCGCCTACGGCACCGTCGACTGATCTGCTCCCGGGCGTCGAGAGGGTCGGCTGGTGGGCCGCCCGGGGCTCGAACCCGGCACCTTGGGATTAAAAGTCCCCTGCTCTACCCGATGAGCTAGCGGCCCGGCGCCACACTACCGGGCTGTCGGGCTGCCCCACGTCGTTCGACCCCGGACGCGAGTGGACGCGCACCACAGGTGCGCGTCCACCGGAACTCGACCTAGGTGAGCGTGTCAGGCCGCGTGAGTGGTCGGCGTATCGGCCAGCTCCGTGTAGTGCTCGGCCAGATCGGCCAGCTGAGCCCAGAGCTCGGCGATCTGGGCATCGTGGCTGCGGGCCTCGTCGAGCCAGCCATGCTCGATGGCGGTCTCTCGCTGGGCCTGGAGCTCGATGATCTGCAGCTCGAGGCCAGTAGCGGCGAACTCGGGGCAGTGGTAGGTCTTCATGTCGTGTCGACTACCCGGGCCGAACGGGGAGAAACATGACGATCCCGTTGCGATACGGCCTCAGGTGCCGAAAACCAGCGTGGCGCCGAGGACAGCGAGGAGGGTTCCGGCGACGATCCGGCCCAGATCCACCCGGCGCATCGCCACCCCGATGACCGCTCCGGCGGCGTGGAGCGCCCCGGTCGCCAGCACGAAGCCGATCACGTACGCCACCGGCACCGCCGCCTCGGGTGCTTCGAGCCCGTGGGCGTTGCCGTGGGCGGC
>SKKL01000029.1 GCA_007121465.1 Acidimicrobiales bacterium
ATGAGTTGGAGGCGGAGATCGCGTCGCTGTCCCAGAAGGTGGCCCGCGAGCAGGACGAGTGGACGGACTGGAAGAAGGAGCGGGAGGTCCCTCCCGAGCTCGGCATCGAGGCGATCAACGACCTGTTCACCGCCATCGAACGAGCTCGCACGACGCTGCGCAACCTGCAGGCAGTCGAACGCGAACGCGCCGAGGTCGACGCCGACGCCGAGGAGTGGCGCAGCCGGGCCCGTTCGGTGCTCGAAGTGGTGCACGGGGAGTTGCCGGCGGGTGACCTCGACCTGATGAGCCGAATCCGCACCCTCGCCGAGCGCATCGAGGACGACGACGCCGCCCGGCGGTCACTCGACGAGCGCAGCGCGGCGTGGGAGGAAGCCAACCAGCGGGCCGAGCTGGCCGAGGAACGCCTCGAGTCGGCGTCGGCCGAACACGCCGGTCTGCTCGCGGCGGTCGGCGCGGCCGACGAGGCCGAGTTCCGCCAGGTGCTCGAGCGGCGGCGGCGGCGCACCGGTCTCGAATCCGAGCGACACGCGGCGATGGAACAGATCCACGCTGCCCTCGGGCGGGGCGAGGCGGCGGCACCGTTGCTCGACGAACTGGAGCGGGGAGATCGGCCAGGGTGGGACGCGGCGCTCGGGGAGGCGAACGCCCGGCTGCCCGAGCTCGCCGACGCCCACGACGCGGCCATCCGTCGCCACCACGACGCCGACCGGGCGGTGGCCGAACTGGCGAGCTCGGGCGATGTGGCCGACGCGGCGCTTCGGCTCGAGTCGGTCCACTCCCGGCTCGCCGACCGGGTGGCCGAATGGCAGACCCTCAGCGCGGCCCGCACGCTCATCGCCGACACCCTCGCTCGCTACGAACGTGAGCGTCAGCCCGCCGTGCTGAGCCGGGCCGAGAAGATGTTCGAGCGGGTGACCGACGGGCACTACCCGAAGCTGGTCATCACCGACGGCGAGGTTCGCGTGATCGACCATGCCGGCCGACAGCTGTCGACGGTCGACCTCAGCCGAGGCACCGCCGAGCAGCTCTACCTGTGCGTGCGCTTCGGCCTGGCCGCCGAGTTCGCGTCCCACACCCCACTGCCGTTCGTCATGGACGACGTGCTGGTGAACTTCGACCCCGAACGCACCGCCGCGATGGCGGGGGTCCTGTCCGAGCTGGCCGAGGCCCACCAGGTCCTGCTGTTCTCCTGCCAGCCGTCGAGCATCGCCACCATGCGAGAGGCCTGCCCCGACGCCCGCGTCATCGAGCTCCCCCGCCACGGAGGGCGGACCCGGTCCGCCTGACCAGCAGGGTCAGCCCGATGCTGATCGCGGTGTGTCGTCGACGAGTCGGGCGATGGCGAAGAGGTGGTGAGCGAGTTCGTGGACGGCGTCGCGTCCGATCCGAACGGCATCGGGTCGGTGATCGTCGGGGCGGCTGTCGTCGGCACCCAGGCGCTCGACGAGCGATGCCAGTGCCGCTGCGGCGGTCTCGATCGCGCCGGCGGGATCGTCGTGCTCGAACGACGTGTGGGGGTGGCGGCCGCCCGTCGAGGGGCCACCTTCCATCAGGTCGGCCCGATGCCCGGAGAGGACGCCCCACACGTGGATCACGTGGTCGTGAGCAGTCCAGGGGCCCGGGCGGGGCTCGCCGCGCTCGGACCCCTGGACGAGGCCGACGAGCCGGGATCGGTACTGAGCAGCGACGGCGCGAAGTGCGGAAGCGACCTGTCGGGCGGGCAGAGAATCACTGACGAACCCGCACCGGTCGCATCGCTCCACGGCGCCGAACCTACCCGCTCGGCGTGCCGCCTCGAGGATGGTGGCCCGGGGGTCGGATGGCGGCGTGCGGTCAACCCTTCAGAAACCGGGCGATCCGGTCGATGGGAGAGGTGCGCGCTGTGCCACGAGTGTGCCCAGAACAGGAAGGGCGGACGGGATGGACCGTTGGGAACGACGATTGCAGGTCATCGCCCGGAACGGCGCGCCCTCGTCCGGTGACGATCTCCATGAGCACGGGGTGATGGTGGGCCCCGACGGAAACGTCATCGACGCCCGTGAGCACGACGGCCGCCCACCCACCGAGTCCACCCAGCAGATCCACCCCGAGGAGGCCCCGGTGGTGAGCGCTCTTCTGCGTCTGGCGACCGAGCGGCCGGCGCTGGAGGCGCGGTTGCCGTTGCTCGCCCGGGCGGCCGACGGTGGGTGGGAGCACCATTGGTTCGCCGTCGTCCACGAACTGATGGGGCCGGTCCTGCGCCGCGTCGGTGAGGACGACCTGCAGGACTCCGGTCACCCGAAGCTCGGCGCGAACCTCGACGACCGGCCGCCGGGCGTGGACCGCACCGGACTCGTCGCTCACCTCGCGGCCGCCATCGAGCGATGCACCCAGGGGGAGGTCGCTCTCCTGCTCGCTGACATCGACCGGTTCAAGCTCCACAACGACCTGTACGGCTCGGCCGTCGGCGACGAGATCCTCGCGCTCACCGCCGAGCGGGTCGACACGGTGGCGGGTCGGTCGTTCTCGGCGGCGATCGGTGGCGACGAGTTCGCCATCGTGCTCGAGCACGTCGAGGACCCGTCGCGGGCCAAGGCTCTGGCCGAGCGACTCCGACGGGCGATAGCCGAGCCGCTCGAGGTCGACGGTCGGACCCTCACGGCCAGCGCCACCATCGGCCTGGCCTTCGCTCGTGCGGGATGCGACGCCGACCACCTGCTTCGCGACGCCGACACCGCTCTCTTCGCGGGCAAGGACCGGGGCCGAGACCGAGTCCAGGTCTTCGGTCCGCAACTCCAGGCCCGGGTGGCTCGCCAGCTGGGGGTGACCCAGCACCTTCGCGATGCCCTGGCCGACGGCACCCTCGAGATGCACTATCAGCCGGTGGTCGACCTCGGGACCGGTGAGGTCGTCGCCGCCGAGGCCCTCATGCGGGTGGGAGGAGACGACGGCGAGCCGCTCAGCCCGGCGAGCCTCATCGACGCCGCCGAGGACAGTGGGCTGGTGGCGACCCTCGGCCGGTACGTGCTCGAGGAGACCGCCACCCAGGTGGCCCGGTGGGAACGCCGGATCGGGCGCGACCACCCCTTCCGGGTGATGGTCAACGTCTCGCCGGTCCAGCTCGTCGACCGTGACTTCTCCAACGCCATTGGCCACGCCCTCGGAGCGGCCCGGGTCGATCCCCGACGGTTCAGTCTCGAGCTCAACGAGAGCGTGCTCGTCGGCTCCGGCCCGAGCGCAGACATCGTGGTCGCCGACCTCGTTCGGTTGGGGATCGCCTTCGGGCTCGACGGGTTCGGTTCGGCGGGCTCGTCCCTGGCCGGTCTTCGCCGGTTCCCCTTGGCCTTCGTGAAGATCGACCGGGAGCTGGTCGACAGCCTCGGTGAGGACCCGCGGGTCGAGGCGATCGTCTCGGCCAGCATCGACCTCGCGCAACGACTCGACGTCTCGACGGTGGCGGTGGGTGTCGAGACCGAGGCCCAACGCGACCAGCTCGCAGCGCTCGGGTGCGACGCCGCCCAGGGCTACTTCTTCTCGCCGCCGCTGCCTCCCGACGAGTTGACGCGCCTTCTGTGAGGGTCCCCCCGCCCGGGGCATCGCTTGGTACGGTTCCCTCGATGGTGTCCATCACGGTCGTGAACCAAAAGGGTGGGGTCGGCAAGACCACCGTCGCGCTCGGCCTGGCGGCGGCGGCCTCGCTCGCCGGCAAGCGGGTGCTGGTCATCGACCTCGACCCCCAGGCCAACGCCACCACCGGGCTCGCCGTGTGGGAGCCCGACCACACCGTCGATCACCTGCTCGAACAGGAACGGCCGGGCGCCTACACCGAGGTGATGGTCCGCTCCGGCTGGCCGGCGGTGGTGGGTCAAGCCCCCGATGTGGTCCCGAGCTCACCCGAGCTGGCCCGACGGGAGCCACAGCTCGCTACCGACCCCGTCGGAGCCCAGGATCGCCTGAGGATCGCTCTGGAGGGCTGTGACCACGACCTGGTGATCATCGACTGCCCACCGTCGCTCGGGCTGCTCACCGTCAACGGACTTTTCGGCGCTGACCGGGCGCTGGTGGTCACCGCCCCGTCCGCGTGGGCCTCCGACGGCGTCGAACAGGTCCTCACCACCATCGAGCGGGTGGCGCGTCGCCACCCTGGTGGGTTGAGGGCAGCGGGCATCGTCGTCAACAACCTGGCCCGCACCCGCGACGCCAAGTACTGGTTCGGCCAGATCACCGAGGAGCACGGGGACCTGACCTTGCCCCCGATCCGGCAACGGGCGGCGATCGCCGAGGCGGGGGCCCAGTCCCTGCCCGTCCACGCCCTCGGGAACCGGCCAGGAGCCTCCGAAGCCGCCGACGAGTTCTCGGCCCTGCTCCGGGCGATGCTCGCCGCTGTTCCCGTCCCCGCGACCCCCGCCCCCGAGTGAGGACCCGATGACCCCCGACTACGACCCCCGTCGCTCGCGCCGTCGCCCCCACGTGGCCGACGATGTCGAGCCCGCCCCGGTCGAGGCGCTCCTCGGGCCCGCGCCGGTCGACAGTCCGGTCCGTTCGAATGGTTCGTCCCTGGCGGGAACCTCCGCACCGCCGACCCGACCGGCTCCGATGGGCCCTGCCGGTGGCGCCCCGTCGAGGCTCGTCCAGCTCGCCCCGTTGATCGCTGCTGGTTCGGTGCTCGGGGTGATCATCTGGTACCTGACACGTCGGCGCGACTGACCTCGCTGCCGACCGGCGCTCAGGCCAGGGGCCGTCCGAACGGCAGCGTGTCCTGCCAGGTGGCGAGGAAGGCCTCGGCCCGGTAGCACGCCCCGAGAAGGGGGCCGTCGGCGTGGTCGCTCCCCGTCACCAGGTCGGTGATCCCGGCGGTGGCCGCCGCGATGACCGCATCGACCGTGGAGTCGCCGGCGGGCCATCCCGCCCATGTCGGCGCCGAGTTGGTGATGAAATCGGCATGGACCACCACTCCCCGGCGCCGCAGCACGGCCAGACCCTTGGCCGACACGGGCTGAGGTCCGGTGGGGACGAGGACGGTTGCCCCGACCCCCTCGGCGACGGCTCCGTCGATCATCCCCATCCGATTGCCACACAGGAGCGCGTCGGCATCGACGGCCATCAGGGCATCGACCGGTGCGAGGTCGGCGGCGAGCGACGTCACGGCGTCGGCCCCGCTCTCGACCAGGGATTCGGTAGGAAGCCCTGCGGGGTCGGCCGCGGTGCCGTCGGGGCTCGACACGGCGACCACCGTCGCGCCGCGGGCCACGAGCTCACGGACGACGCGCGCGGTGAGCGCCGAACCTTCGAGCGCGACGCGGCGACCGTCGAGGCCACCGAGGGCGGCCTCGGCCGCGATGACCGGTCCGAGCGCGGCCAGGTGCGAGTACAGGTCGAGCCCATCGACCTCGGCGGAACGCACCGGGTCGCGGCGGTCGAGCTTGGCGAGTGGGGCGAGCGCCTCTGGGGTCACTCCGGTGCCCGCGTCGAGGGCGAGACCACCGGCTTCGACCTGGGGGGACACCTCGTCGACGAACGAGGCGATGGCAGCCTCGCGTTCGTCGGCCGGTGCGCTGATCCCCGCCGACGCGCCGCTCACCTTCAACTCTCGGCTGGCGAAGGCGTAGGTGGCGGAGCGGGCCAGGGACTGGGTGCTCCCCTGGAGCACCTTGTTGGCGGCTCGGACGACACCGGCGGCCTGGTCGGCGCCCGGGAGGTCGGTGATGACGAACGCGGCGGTGGAGGTCAGCTTGTCGATCTGCACAGAGGGGATTGTGGCACTCCGGACCGCACGCGGGCGACGTGGGTCCGGGCCAGACCGGATACGACCGTGGACGAAGGTGCTGAGACGCGAGGTGTGACGAGGGTCGCTCTCCCGTGCGCATCCGGTCGGGTGTCGCCGTTCGTAATGGAGGGTGAACACTCTCCCGGCACCGGCCGGGGGTGTGATGGAGGAACTGGGATGCCTCGACCGCCCCGGAAACCGATCCTGACCGATCGAAGTTGGGTCGACCACGCTCGTTGTGTCGGCCGCACCGAATTGTTCTTCGCCCCGCTCGGCGAACGCCCCGAGACTCGGGCCCGCCGAGAGGCTCAGGCCCGGGCGATGTGCTTCACCTGCCCGGTGATGCTCGCCTGTCGGGCCGATGCCCGTCTCAACCGCGAGAGTGGGTTCTGGGGCGGGGAGAGTGAGGAGGAACGGGCCGCCGCCGGCTTCGCTCCCTACTCGACCACTCGACGCGCTGTGCGGGCTGCCGCCTCGGGCGACTAGAAACGCCGGGATGGCGCGATCCCGTTCGACCACGCCCCCCAGGTGGTGGCGGCCCCTTTCCCGGGGTGCGCGCGCCTCGACCCGTCCGGGCCCCCTAGCGGCGGTGGTCGCGGCGGGCGGAGCGGCCGGGCTGACGGCCCTGGTTGCCCACCGAGCGCGGCGCGGGCGGGCAGCTGGTTCGCCGTCCGCTCGAGCAGCTTCATCGGGTCGAGGACGTCTGACCCTGACCACCAAGCGGGCCCGCAACACGGCCATGGCACGGATGGGCGGGGGAGCGGCTGCCTCCTATGCGGCTCACCGCGCCCGGAGGGTCTTCACGTCGGCCGCCCGGCGCGACGAGCTCGACCGTCGTTTCGAGCTTCGCACCGCCGAGCAGGTCGTCGACACCCTCGGCCATCTGAAGGGCGCGTTCATGAAGATCGGGCAGCTCGCTTCCTACCTCGATCAGGGTCTGCCCGAGCACGTCCGCGACGCGCTCGCCCAGCTCCAGTCCGACGCACCGCCGATGAGCCGTGAGCTGGTCGAGCAGACGATCATCGCCGAGCTCGGTGCTGCTCCGGCCGAGCTGTTCGCCGAGTGGGATCCCGATCCGATCGCGGCTGCATCGATCGGACAGGTCCACCGGGCGATCACCGTCGACGGTCGGGCGGTCGCGGTGAAGGTCCAGTACCCCGGTGTGGACGAGGCGATCCGCTCCGACCTCGACAACACCGACACGATCTTCGCTGCCTTCGCCCAGCTCTATCCGTCGCTCGATCCGGCGCCGATCGCCGAAGAGCTCAAGTCCCGCCTCGTCGAGGAGCTCGACTATCGGCTGGAGGCGGCCAACCAGGCGACCTTCGCCGATCAGTACCGAGGTCATCCCACCATCCACGTCCCCGACGTGGTGCCCGAGTTGAGCACCGCTCGTGTTCTCGTCTCCGAGCTGGTCGAGGGGGTGCCGTTCTCGGAGATGCTCACGTGGTCCGCCGAGCAACGGAACCTGGCTGCCGAGACGATCTACCGGTTCGCGTTCGGGAGCCTCTACGGCTTGGGGATGTTCAACGGGGACCCTCACCCCGGGAACTACCTCTTCCGGCCCGACGGCCGGGTCAGCTTCCTCGATTACGGGCTGGTCAAGCGCTTCACTCCCGCCGAGCTCGACGGGTTCGGGCGGCTCATCAAAGCGGTCGCCATCGAGCCCGACGCCGCCCGGCTCCGGGACGAGCTCGAAACACTCGGGCTGCTGGCCACCGGAGCCGACGTCGGCGACGACGAGGTGTTCGACTACTTCTCGCACTTCTACGAGTTCGTCCGTCACGACGGGGTGTACACCATCGGACGCGACTACGCGACGGGGACGATCCGTCACATGTTCGACCTCAACGGCCCCTTCGGCCGGGTGATGAAGTCGGTGAACGTACCCCCGAGCTTCGTGGTCATCCAGCGCATCAACCTGGGCCTCTATGCCATCTTCGCCCAGATCGAGGCCACCGCGAACTGGCGACGGATCACCGAAGAGCTGTGGCCGTTCGTCGCCGGGCCTCCGTCGACGCCGATGGGAGAGGCCATCCGGGAGTGGGACGACACTCGTTCGGCTCCCGACCCGCTCCCTCGGTGACCTCCAGCGGGGCCCGGTTGTCCCGGTTGGTTGGTGACCTTCGGCCCTGTGAACGGGGCGAGGTCGCGGGCAGGCTGTAGTCGAGCGGTCGGAGAGCCCGGCCCCCGTAGATGGAGCCCCCCGATGCGAGCCACTACCGCACCCGTTGCCAGCGTCATGCACCGCAGCACCGTGAGTGTGCGTCCCGACACGACTGTCCGCGAGATCGCCGAGACCCTCACCCGAGAAGAGGTCGGAGCCGTCACCGTTCGCGGCGGCGAGGGCCTCGTTGGAATCGTGTCCGAGCGCGACGTCGTCCGGGCCCTGTCCGATGGAGTCGATCCCGACACCGATCGGGCCGCCGACCTGATGACCTATGACATCGTGTCGGTCGAGTCCGTCGCGTCGATCGAGTCGGTCGCGTCGATCATGCTCGATGGTGGGGTCCGCCATCTGCCGGTCATCGATGCCGGTGGACCGGTGGGGATCGTGTCGATCCGCGACGTCCTCGCCGCCTATGTTCCCACCGAGGTCTGACCCGCGACGAGCGACGGTGCATCCGGCCCGGGGTGGAGGGGCGAAAGGAAGGAGAGAACCCAATACCCCCCTTCTGGAGGAACACATGCGCACCACCCCCCTACGGATCCTGGCGATGCTCTTCGCTTCCGTACTGTTGCTCGCCGCGTGCGGCAACGACGATGACGACAACGGCAATGGCGCCGACACCACCGAGGCCGACGCCGGCATGAACGGTGACGACATGGACGACGACGCCGAGACCGGCACCATCGTCGACGTGGCCGTCGGCGCCGGCGACTTCACCACCCTGGTGGCTGCCATCGAGGCCGCTGGCCTCGTCGACACCCTCTCGGGTGACGGGCCCTTCACCGTCTTCGCCCCGACCGATGCTGCTTTCGATGCGCTGCCCGAGGGCACCCTCGACGAGCTGTTGGCCGATCCCGACGCCCTCGCCGACATCCTGACCTACCACGTGGTCGCCGGTGAGGTCTACGCCGCCGACGTGGTGGAGCTCGAGTCCGCCGAGACCGTGAACGGTGCGAGCGTCGACATCACCGTCGACGGAGACTCGGTGATGGTCAACGGAGCCAACGTCGTGCAGACCGACATCCAGGCCAGCAACGGCGTGATCCACGTGATCGACGCCGTCCTCATCCCCTGATCGGGAGCTTTCCCCACCCTCTGTCGCACTAGCGGCGAGGTGTTGCGTCGCCCCCGGCTCCGGCCGGGGGCGACGCCGCGTCCGGACTCGGTTCGCCCGCTCGGAGTCTCAAGGTGGCGGCATCGAGTGCCGATGGAAGGGGCGATGCGAGGCGATGGTGAGCAACTCGCCGGGTGGGTGGCCCGGCGACGGATGGTGAGCGCACGTCGGCGCGCCCTGGCCCGCCCGCTCCTGGCGTTCGTCCTCGCCCTCGCCCTGCTCCTCACCGCCCCGGCCGCAGGCGCCGATCGCCGCAACGACGAGCGCGACGCGATGGTCCGCCACCGGCTCGAGCTGGCCATGGAGCTCGATGAGCTCGCCGCCACCGATTCCGAACTGCTCGCTGCGATCGGGACCCTCGAGGTGTGGATCGTCAACCAGACCGCCGAGGTGGAGCACACTCAGACCGTCCTTGCCGAGGCGACCCTCGCGGCCCGAGCGGCCGAGGAGGCCGAAGAGGCGAAGGAGGTCGAGGTCGCCGAACTGGAGGAGCTGATGGCGGAGATGGCGGTCGCCGCCTACGTGCAGCCGCCCATCGCCGACGAGCTCGCCACGATGCAGAGCGCCGCCGCTCCGGGGGAGGCCGCCCGCCTGAACGTCTATCTCGACGTCAAGGCCGAACGAGACACCGATCTGGTCCAGCGCCTCCGGACAGCTCGGGAGGCACTCACTCGACTCCGTGAGCGCCAACAGGACGCGGAGGTCAAGGCGGACGAGGCTCACGAACGGTCGCGGGCGACCCTCGCCGAGCTGGAGGCCGCGCGGGATCGACTGGCCGAGCTCCATCAGCAGGTGGAAGTCCGGAGCAACGGAGCCACCCACGAATCGAACCTGCTGGCTCTCGGACTGGCTCACGACTCCGACCGGCTCACCGCCGAGGCCTCGGCGCGGCGCACCTCGGGCCTGCCAGTGGTGTCGGTGCGCGGGATCCGGGTTCACTCCTCGATCGCCGGTCAGGTCGAGATGATGCTGGCCGCCGCCGAAGCGGACGGGATCCGGCTGGGTGGCGGGGGATACCGGACCAACGCCGAGCAGATCGAGCTACGACGGCGGCACTGCGGGGACGACCCCTACGCGATCTTCGAGATGCCCGCCAGCGAGTGCAGTCCCCCGACGGCGCGCCCCGGCAACTCCCTTCACGAGGTGGGCTTGGCGATCGACTTCACTCACAACGGGTCGATCATCAGCTCCCGGAACAGCCCGGCGTTCCACTGGTTGGCCGAGAACGCCCACCTGTACGGGTTCCACAACCTGCCGTCGGAGCCGTGGCACTGGTCGGTCAACGGCAGCTGACGACCAGCGACACCGACTCCTCAGGTCCTCAGCACGACTGGATCTCATCGGGGAAGGTGAGGTCCACCTCCACCTCGATGGAGTCCTCCATCGTCATGGCGTCGAACAGCAGCCCTCCGCCGGTGATGCTGTTGCCCTCGACGGTGAAGGGTTCCGAGTCGTAGGTGTCGTCGCCCTCGCCCATCCACTGGTCGCCGCCGAGAGGGGAGTAGAACGCCCCGTAGACCCCCTCCGGGCCGTTGTAGGAGAAGTCCTGGTTCGGGTTGCTCCCGATCTGGCCGACCGAGAAGTGGACCGTGATGTTCCCCTCGGACGACGAGCCCAAGAACTGCACGTCGAGCTCCCGCTCGGCCATGTCGACGCCGATGTCGGGGTCGCAGCGGAACGATTCGTCCATGGCATAGCTCACCCCGTCGACGACCACGGTTCCGGCGGCACCGGGGCTGTCGGATTCGGGCGGATCGTCAGATCCGGTGTCGTCGCCGGGGTCGTCGGTGTCGGATGGGTCGCCGGCGTCGGCGGGGACATCCGGCGTATCCGAGTCGGTGTCGTCGCCGTTGTCGTCGTTGCCGCACGCGGCGAGGAGGCCGGTGGCGAGGGCGAGGATGGCGAGGAGGCGCAGCAGCCGGTGGAGGCGGTTCATCGTGAGTCCTTGTGTTCGTGTCGGTCGGTTCAACAGGTGGTCATCGACGTCGGGATCTCGACGTCGAAGGCAATGTCGATGGTGTCAGACGGGTCCATGGTGAATGAGTCGACGAGCGTGGCGTTCCCGGTGGCCCGACCCCCGTCGGTGTCGATGACTGGCCCGTCGTAGCTGATGTCACCGTCACCGATCCACGTCGGGCCGACTCCGGTCACGTGGGTGTCGAAGATCCCTTCCGGCCCGCTCCACATCACTCCGTGGCCGAAGGATCCGGAGATCTCGTTGATGTAGAGGTCGAGAGTGCTCCCCTGGGGCCCTGACGCAATGAGGCTGAACAGCTCCTCCACCCCGGGGACGTCGTCGACCGGCTCACACAGTCGAACCGCGTGGAGGTCATAGGCCGTGCCGTCGACGGCAACGGTTCCTTCGCTACCGCCCTGGCTGCCGTCACTCGCATCGGCGGTCGGCGCACCGGTCACGTCGTCGTCGGGGGGACTGCGGTCGCCGGTCTCTTCGTCGGACCCGGCCTCGGGGTCGCTGGCGGTCTCGGCGGGCGGGGGGTCGCTGCTCGGTGCGTCGGCGTCGGCCTCGTCGCCACAAGCGGCGAGCAGTCCGAGGGCGAGC
>SKKL01000055.1 GCA_007121465.1 Acidimicrobiales bacterium
AGCCCAGGCTCTAACGCGATCGCCGGCAACCGGAAACTTCGCCTTGCAAGTTCACAGACGAACCTTCGGGCGGTGTCGAAACAAACGGATGACGATTCATCGTGAAGGGACGGCTGTCATCGGGCAACGTTCGCTTGCGAGATCCAAGCCTGCGGACGTCGACCAGGCTCGGTGGTTCCGACAGTGGGTCGAGTTCGCCGGGGAGCTGGCCGATGACCATCCCGGCCGGGTGGCGATCGGCATCGGCGCGTACCTCAACCCGGTCGAGTCCGGGCTCACCCAGCTCGACCTGGCGAGAGAGGCGACCGGTCACGTCGCCATCTACAGCTACCAACAGGACAGCTCCGATTCCGAGCGGGGCGAGCTGATGGCTCGCTGCTGCGGTCCGTGATCGCCTTCTCGGTCGTCGTCCTCGCCTACGCTCCCCGCTCCAGATGACCGTCACGGCCTCCCGGTCCCAGTGGATCGCCGAACTCGACCGTCGCCCCCTCGTCATCGGGGCGGTCGTCGTCGCGTGCGGCTACCTACCTTTGACCCTTCTCGGGCCCGGGACCGACCTCGACGTCGGGTCGGTGTATCAGTCCGGACGGGCCATCCTCGAGGGTGGCTACGAGGCGTCGCGCCCGCCCGGGGCACCGGTCCACGAGTTCGGGACCGGTCTGCTCCACGCGATCGGCGGGTCGTTCCTCGCCAACCTGGCGTCGGTCGTCGCCGCGGTCGTGACCGCCCTCGGGGTGACCCGACTCGTGCAGCGCGAGGGTGGCACATGGGCCGGGTGGTTCGGGTTGGCGGTGATCCTCAATCCCTTCGTCTGGATCGCCGGGACGTCGATGGTGGACTTCTTGTGGGCCACCGCCTTCGTCCTCGTCGGTGCCAACCTGCAGCTGTCTCGTCGCCTGCCCGCGGCCGCGGTCTGCTACGCACTGGCCGCCGGATGTCGGGCCAGCACCCTTCTCGTCGTGGGGGCCTTCATCGTCGCCGACATGTGGGGCGACCCCGGGGTCCGGCGTCGGCTGGTCACCCTCGGGGCGGCGGTCGCCGTCCTGACGGTGCTCATCTACCTTCCGCCACTGCTCCAGCTCGGCTCCGACATCTCCCGCTCGGCTCCACAGACGGCGCCGTGGTACGTCCAGCTCGGCCGGTTCGGGGCGAAGAACATCTACTTCTTCGGTCCCGTCGCCCTCGTCCTCCTCGCCTCGGTGGCGGTCCGGCGCTGGCGGGATCTGCTCGGCAGTCTGAGCACGTCGACGGTGGCGCGTGCCGGGCTGATCGGCTTCGTCGCCGTCGAGCTGCTGTTCCTGCGATTCCCGTGGAAGCTCGCCCACCTCATCCCCGCGTTCGTGTGTGTCCTCGTGATCCTCGGAGCGGCTCGCCTGCTGGGACGTCGGGGACTGGCCGTGCTGATCGCCTCCCAGCTGTTGCTCTCGGTCGTGGCTCTGAACGTGGCCCAGCCGGATCAACCCGACGACGCGACCGGTGGCCGGGTCAGCATCGAGCTGCTCGAGGGGCCGCTCCTGCGGGACGTCCGTTGTCGACTGGACGCCGATCGCAGCGCCTACCGGGCCCCCGAGGGCGTCGGGGCGCTGCTCGACACCTGGGCGTGTGTCGTGCCCTGGTCGGAGTGACCGACCGGGCGCCGACGGTTGTCGACCCCTAGGCTGGACCCCGACGGTGTGGCGGAGACACCAGGGGAGGTGAGCTGTGACCGGAACCGCGGAGATGGATCGGGCAGGCTCGCCTGTGCCCGGGCTGGTGACGCTGTTCGCGTCCACCGCGGCCGTGGTGGTGATCGTCGGGACGTGGATCGTCGCCGTCGGTGCCGCCACCACATCGGACGCCGATGACCCCTCGGGCTCGACCGCCCGGGTGGGGGGCTCCACCTCCATGGAGGCGGCAACCGGAGCAGACGCCCCGCCGCTCCAACTCGACGACTCTCGCGGCGTCGCATCCGAACACGAGCACGATCACGGGTATGGAGCCACTCCCGGGGACGAGACACCGATCGTCTCCCTCTACGATTCCCGCCTCTCCGCCGACCAGCGCGAGACCGCCCGTCGGCTCATCGACGAGACCCGGGAGGGGATGGAGCGCTACCCCGACGTCGACTCGGTCCTCGCCGACGGCTACGTGTCGATAGGGGACGGGAGCACCGGCTGGGAGCACTTCGTCCATCCCGAGTACATGGAGGACGACCACGACCTCGACCCGGACCGGATCGAGTCGATCGTCGCCCGGGTCCGTCCTGACGGAAGCCGCGAGATCGTCTCGGCCATGTACATCCTCGGGCCTGACGCGACGATGGACGACGTTCCCGACATCGCCGGCTCGCTGACCACCTGGCACGACCATCAGGACCTGTGTTGGTCGGCCCACCGGGTGGTGGGCCGCGTCACACCCGACGGGTCGTGCCGGTCCGGGGAGTTCCGGGGCACACCCCCGATGCTGCACGTGTGGATGGTGCCCCACCCGTGTGGCCCCTTCGCCGGTATCGAAGGGCACGGACGGGAGTGCGGTCATGCTCACTGACCGCCCTCCGGCCCCCTCGGGTGCTGCCCGTGACCCGGCCACCGGCCCGTTGGTCGTCGCCGCGGGGGCGTCGGGTGCGGCCGGAGTCCTGCATGTCGCTGCGGTCGGGGCCCACACCGACGTCGCCACCCTGCCGATCCTGTTCGCCGTGGCCGCGACCCTCCAGATCGGTTGGGCGGTCGGCGCGTTCGTTCGTCCGAACCCGCCGCTTCTGCTCCTCGGCGGAGCGATCAACGCCACGATGGTGATCGCTTGGGCGATGGCCCGCACCGTCGGTTGGCCGGTCGTCGAGGCGATGGCCGCTCCGGGCACCGTCGGTCTCGCCGACCTCGCTGCCGCGCTTCTCGCGGTGGTCGCCGTCGGTGCCGCCCTCGTCGGTTGGCTCGGAATCTCTGTCCCGTCCTGGGCCGGCCCGACCCCCGGCTCCGCGTTCGCCACGGTCGTGCTGATCGTCTCGATCGCCGCTGTCCCCGCGGTGGCCTCCGACGCCGGTCACGACCATGACGGTGCCTCCACCCCCGGCAACGGCCACGACCACCACCCTGTCGACACCGACTCCGACCACCCCACTGCCGACGCCGCCCCC
>SKKL01000097.1 GCA_007121465.1 Acidimicrobiales bacterium
TCGGCCATGGTGGCCAGGTTCGCCTCGAGGCGGTCGGCGTCGACGACGAGGGCGGGGGTGGTGAGGTCGCCGACCGAGGTCACGAGCCGATGGGGCCGAAGACCCGGTCGAGGTAGGCGTTGGCGAAGGTGCCGGTCGGGTCGAGGCGGGCCCGCACCTGCTGGAACTTGTCCCACTCGGGGTAGCGGGGGGCGAGGGTCTCGGCGGTCTGGAAGTGGAGCTTGCCCCAGTGGGGTCGGCCGCCGTAGTCGTCCATGATCGCTTCCACGCCCGAGAAGTACTGGTGGTACTCCATGCCTCGGTAGACGTGGACGGCGATGTAGCAGGTCTCGCGTCCGTGGGCGGGGCTGAGGGGGATGTCGTCGGCGGCCACGAAGCGCACCTCGACGGGGAAACTGAGGAACAGGCCGGATCGGTGCACCAGGTCGCGGACTCGCTGCAGCGCTTCGGGCCCGTCGGCTCGGGGCACCGCGTACTCCATCTCGTAGAACCGCACGTGGCGGGGACTGGTGAAGATCCGGTCGCTGCGATCGACGTAGTCGACCGGTCCGGTGTTCGGCACCGCCCGCATGAGGCGGGGGATCGCCTGGGGACGCATCCGGCCGACCCGGCACAGCGCGCCGAACACCCAGTTCGACACGACGACGTCCTCGTACACCTCCCGCCACATCGGGCGTCGGGCGGGGGAGCGGGTGGTGCGGTTGTTGCGCTTGGTGAGAGCCCACCCGGTGTGGGGCACCCAGTAGAACTCGAAGTGGTCGTTGCCCTCGACGTGGGTGTCGATGTCGGCGAGCAGGCCGTCGAGTCGTTCGGGGGCCTCGACGGCGTGGAGGTCGAAGGCGGGCACGCACTCGAGGGTGACCGTCGAGATGGCACCGAGGGCGCCGACCCCGACCCGGGCGGCGTGGAACACCTCGGGTTCGACCTCGCGCGAGCACTCGAGGACCGAGCCGTCGCCGGTGACGAGGCGCATGGCCCGGATGCGGGTGGCGAGGTTGCCGTGGGTGATGCCGGTGCCGTGGGTGGCCGTCGACAGCGCGCCGGAGATCGTCTGGTACTGGACGTCTCCCAGGTTGGGCATAGCGAGGCCGCGGCGGGCGAGCTCGGCGTTGAGGCGGCGCAGGGTGATGCCCGCCTCGACGGTGACGAGTCCGGTGACGGGGTCGGCGTCGAGCACCCGGCCGTAGCGGTCGAGGACGATCTGGGTGCCGTCGGTGAGGGCCGCTCCGGTGAAGGAGTGGCCCGACCCGACGACCTTCACCCGGCGTCCGGCCGCGGCCGCCCGGGCGACGGCGTCGGCCAGTTCGGCCTCGGTGGAGGGGTGGACGATCTCGGTGGGGGCGCAGACCTGGTTGCCGGCCCAGTTGGACCAGCGGGCACGTTCGGTGGAGGAGGAAGGCACGGCGAGCACGTTACCGGGCGCCGGTGACGTCGAGGAGGGCTCCCGTCACGTAGCTGGCCTGATCACCGAGGAGCCACACGATCGCCTCGGCGACCTCCTCGGCGGTGCCGGCCCGGCCCATCGGCAGGTTGGGCCCGACCTCGCGGGGTCGGTTCGGGTTGCCGCTGTCGGCGTGGATCTCGGTGTCGATGATCCCGGGAACCACGGCGTTGACCCGCACACCCTCGCCCGCGGCCTCCTTGGCGGCGCCGATGACGAACGAGTCGACCGCACCCTTGCTGGCGGCGTAGTCGACGTACTGGCCCGCCGACCCGAGCCGGGCGGCGACCGACGACACCGCCACGATCGACCCGCCCGGTCCGCCCCGGGAGGCCTCCATGTGGCGGAGCGCTTCGCGGATGGTGAACATCGCGCCGAGGGTGTTGACCTCGACCATGCGCCGCATGCGGTCGGGGTCCATGTCGACGATGCGGGTGGTGGGAGCGACGATGCCGGCGTTGGCCACCACCGCGGTGATCGGCCCCGCTGCCGCAGCAGCGCGGAAGGCCGCCTCCACCTGGGCCGGGTCGCTCACCTCGGCCCTGACCGCCTGACCTCCGAGCTCGGCGGCCACCGCGGCAGCTGACGCTTCGTCGTTGGCCCAGGTGATCAGAACCGTCCACCCGGCCTCGGCGGCGAGTCGTGCGGTGGCCGCTCCGATGCCCCGTCCTCCGCCGGTGATGACACACACCCCTCGTTCCATGACCGGACCCTATCCGGGGTCAGGCGACTGATCTGCTGGGTCCGGTCACCACGCGAGGACGGCTTGGAGTTGGTCGACCTGGATGGGGTGGTCGATGGTGAGCTCGATGGGGTCGACGGTGATGGGCCCGTGGATGTCGTAGGTGTAGGTGACGTCGATGTGGACCTGGGCGGTCAGGGGGTAGGTGGCGTTGGGGTCGCTGCGGGTGGTGGAGGTGTGGGTGTAGGTGTGCTGGACGTCGGATTCGGCGGGGTATGGCTGTCCGGGTCCTCCGGTGTGGGTGGGGGTGCCGTCGCCGTAGTCCCAGGTGATGGTGTCGAGGGTGAGGTGGAGGTCGAGGGTGTCGCCCCAGGGGGCGGTGACGGTGGTGGTTCGGGTGGTGCCGTCCCATCCGTCGAGCCAGAACCAGGTGGGGAGACCGACCAGGATGTTGGCCGGGGGGCTGGTGGCGATCGAGATCTCGGGGGCGAGCACACGTTCGGCGTAGTCGCGAGCGAGCGTGTGAGCGTCGGCATCGGCATCCGGGATGAAGACCCAGGTGTCGTAGTTGCGGCCACCTTCTCCACAGCGGACCCGGATGTCGACGGCATCGTCGAAGACGTCCTCGGCAATGGGGATCGCCTCGAGGATCGGGATGCGGGTCACGGTCATCTCGCAGTCGCGATCGGACTGTCGCGAGGCCCCCGACCGAAACACCGGCTCGCCGCCGACCATAACGAGTTGCATGGCGATGTCTGCGTAGGAATCGCCGGTTGTGACTGTGTGCTCGGGTCGCTCGTTCCCACCCAAGTCGAGGGCTCCGTCGGACGCAGCGGCGACCGCTGGATATAGGAGGAGTACGCCTAGGAAAACGTATGCACCACGACGTAGGACACGAGCCATCGGTCGTCCTTTCTCGTCATCTCGAACTCATGCAGTTGCTGTTCACCTGACGGCTCGCCGATCGCCTCGCCAGTGTCGGGTTCAA
>SKKL01000249.1 GCA_007121465.1 Acidimicrobiales bacterium
CCACCTCTGCCAGGGACAGCGCGTGACGCATCGCCTCGTCGACCCTGGTGAGCGGCTTGCGCACCGACGCTGATCCTCTCGGTCGTGCTGTGTGGCGGAGGGGGGGGGATTCGAACCCACGGTGGGTTGCCCCACACACGCTTTCCAAGCGTGCCGATTCGGCCGCTCTCGCACCCCTCCAGGTGTTGGTTCAGATCCGACAGGCTATCCTGGTCAACAGCCCGCCCTCACATGTGGCGGTCGGGTCCTGTGCAACCACAGTCCGTGAACCGAGTCAGGGCCGGAAGGCAGCAGCTCTCAGCGGAACCTGGGGTGTGCCGCAGATCGCCTGGCCGCCACTTGTGAGGGCGGGCTCTGCGCGTGGTGCCGGCGATCGGTGAACCAGTTGATCCGGGGGGCCGAAGGCGTGCCACCATGATCAGCGATGCCCATCCGCGGCCGGTCGCCTTGGAACCCACCCTCTGCCGCCGAGGCGAGACTCGAGCTTCGTGAGCTCGTGGTCATGGCGCGCCGCGTCGTGTTGGCCGCGGCGATCACCGGCGTGCTGGTCGGCGTGGTCGTCGGGACGTTCGCCTGGGTGGTCGACGGACAGATTCTGGAGCGTCTGCTGCACGCACCGCTGCCCGTGCAGGTCGTCGCCCCGGCGATCGGGTTGGTGGTGTCGGTCCTGGCGCTGCGCTTCATCGGCGCCGGCGCCAGCCCGGCGACCACTGACGAATACCTGCGGGCGTTCCACGGCTTCGATGCCCGCTTCGATGGCCGGGCCTTCTTCGGGCGCATGGCGGCCAGCGCCGCCACCCTGGGCTCGGGCGGCGCCGTCGGGTTCGAGGGCCCTTCGGTCTACTTCGGAGCCGGCATCGGACGTGCGCTCGGCACCAGGGTGCAGGCGCTGCTGGCCCGCGACGATGTTCGGCTGTTGCTCGTCGCCGGGGTGGCGGCCGGAGTCGGCGCCATCTTCCGTGCCCCTGCCACCGGAGCGGTGTTCGCGCTCGAGGTCCCGTTCCGCAACGAGTTGGCCCGACGGAGCCTGTTGCCTGCGCTGGTCGGGGCGGCATCGGGCTATCTGGCCTTCGTCGCCATCAACGGCACCGACCCGCTCTTTCCCGTGGCCGGCGCCACGGTGGTCGACGGCCGGGACCTGGCGGGTGCGGTCCTCGTCGGTATCACCTCCGGGGCGGGCGCCCGGCTGTTCGGTCGCCTGGTCCGGTGGGCCAAGTCCACTGCTGACCGGACCCCCAAAGCGCTCGCCACGCCCCTGGCCGGCGTGGTCCTCGGTGGCCTGGTGCTCATCAGCCACGCCGCCTTCGACGGTGAGGCCCTCACCCTCGGCCCGGGGTTCCACGCCACCGAGTGGGTGTTCGAGGCCGAGACCACCGTGTTGCTGCTCGTCCTGCTCGGCACCATGCGCATCGTCGCCACGCTGGCCACCGTCGCCGGTTCGGGCACCGGAGGTCTCTTCGTGCCCCTGGTGGTGCAAGGCGCCATCACCGGTCAGGCGATCGGGCTGCTCGTCGACAGCCCGAACCCCACCTTGTACCCGGTGCTCGGCATCGCCGCCTTCCTGGGTGCGGGCTACCGGGTGCCGCTCGCTGCGGTCATGTTCGTGGCGGAGGCGACGGGCCGGCCGGGCTTCGTCGTGCCGGGCCTGATCGCCGCCGTCGCCGGTCAGCTCCTGGCGGGGGACTCATCGGTCACCGCGTTCCAGCGCGACGAACGGCTCGGCCACATCGAGCGTCGGGCCACGCTGCCCATCTCCACGGCGCTCATCACCGACGTGGCGACGACGCGCCCCGAGACGTCGCTCGCCGAGCTCTTCACCGAGCACATCGCCCTCGCCCGCCGTCGAGCCATCCCCGTGGTCGACGAGAACCGCAACTACCTCGGCATGGTGCTGCTCGACGACGTGGTGGCCGTCGACGCCAGTCAATGGATCGAGGTCACGGTGGGGGACATCGCCCGGCACGATCTGGCGGTGCTCGAGCCGGAGAGCACCGTGGCCGCTGCGCTCATCGAGCTCTCCCGCTCCCCGGCCGACCATCTGGCCGTGGTCGGTCCCGACGGCAGCCTCTACGGGATGGTCTCCCAGGACTCGATCCTCGACCTGGGGGACCTGATGGACCGGATCGACCCGGAGTCAGAGCAGTGACCGCTCCTCGGCCGGGTGCGTTGCACCGGTAGAGTCGGGTCGATGGCGTATCAGACCCTCTACCGCCGCTACCGATCCCAGCGATTCACCGACCTGCGTGGCCAGGATCACGTCGTGCCGGCGCTCCGCAGCGCCGTCCGTGACGACCGCGTGGGCCACGCCTACCTGTTCAGCGGACCGCGTGGCACCGGCAAGACCTCCACCGCCCGCATCCTCGCCAAGTCGCTCAACTGTGACTCGCTCGACCAGGGCGACCCCTGCGGGATCTGTGAGAGCTGCCGCTCGATCGAGACCGGCACGTCGTTCGACCTCCACGAGCTCGACGCCGCATCGAACAACGGTGTCGACGCCATCCGTGACCTCATCAGCCGGGCCGGCATCGGGTCCCCCGGCCGCACCAAGGTGTACATCCTCGACGAGGTCCACATGCTCTCGGCGGGGGCGTCCAACGCTCTCCTCAAGACCCTCGAGGATCCGCCCGCCCACGTCGTGTTCGTGCTGGCCACCACCGACCCTCACAAGGTGCTGCCCACGATCCGCAGCCGCACCCAGCACCTCGAGTTCGGGTTGATCCCGGCCGACGTGCTCGCCGAGCACGTGCGGTGGGTCATCGCCGACGCCGAGCTCGACGTGAGCGAGGACGGCATCGCCTACTCGCTGCGCCAGGGTGGGGGTTCGGCTCGCGACACCCTGTCGGCGCTCGAACAGGTGGTCTCGGCCGGGGGTGTGCCCGCCGAGGGCGGCTCGGTCGAGGCGATCCTGGAGGCGCTGTGCGAGAGCGACGGTGGGGCGGCGATCACCGCGGTGGCCGAGGCCACGTCGGTGGGCCGTGAGCCGCGTCCGCTGGCCGAGGATCTCCTCGCCGGGCTGCGAGACGTCTTCCTCGCGGCGGTGGGCGGTCCACTCGAGCACCTCCCCGACGAGGCACGCAACCAGGTCGCCGATCGGGCTCACCGGATGGGCCGGGCCACGATCGCCCGGTCGATGGAGCTGATCGGTGAGGCGATCGCCGAGATGCGCCACGTCGGCGACGCTCGGATCCCCCTCGAGGTGGCCCTCGTTCGTCTCACCAGCCCCGAGCTCGACTCCACGGTCGAGGCGTTGCTCGAACGGGTGAACCGCCTCGAACGACAGATCGAGTCCGGTGCAGTGCCCTCTGGCTCGCCAGCGGGGGTGGCGGCCGCGGCCCCCGGTCCGGCTCCCGTGGCCGAGGCTCCGGCTGCTCCGGGTCCTCCTCCCATGCCCCCACGGCGTGGTCGGGAGGCGGCCCCCGCTCCTGCCCCTGCTCCCACTGCCGACAGTCCCGATCGGGCTCCCACTGCTCCTGCTCCTGCTGCCGCTCCCAGCGGATCGTCCGGGGAGCTGCCCGGGGTCGGTGAGCTGACCACCGCCTGGCAGTCGACGGTGCTCGGTTCGTTGTCGAACCGGGCGCGGGCTCGCTACGGTGCCGGGCGGTTCGTCGCCTCTGACTCCGCTGCCGAGTTCGCCCTCCCCAACCCGATCCACCGCGACCGGTGCGAGGATCTGCGCGACGAGGTCGAGGGTGCGCTCGAACAGCACTTCGGGCGACCGGTGCCGCTGCGCCTCGTCGTCGACGGCTCACCGGTGGCGCCGGCCCCGGACCGCCAACCGGACCCGCCGCGGCCTGCTGGCCCGCCTCCGGCGGCGACCTCCGATGCCCCGGTTGCGCCCGAGCCGCCGCCCGAACCGGTGCGTGAGTCCCGGCCGCCCGACCCGGAACCTCCCGACGACGACCTCGACCACATCGGCGACGTGTCCGAGCTCGACGACGCCGACGTCACCGCTCCGAGCACGATGGAGCGCATCACCGAGCTGTTCCCCGGAGCCGAGGTGGTGGACGATCCATCATGACCACCCGCACCCTTCCCGGACCGACCGAGCACGCACCCAGGCAAGCACGCACCCAGGCAAGCACGCACCCAGGCAAGCACGCACTTAGGTATGCAAGGAGCCCACGATGAGCGACCCGACCGGCGGCCAGCAGCCCTTCCCCGATTTGGGAGGCTTGCTGGCCCAGGCCCAACAGATGCAACAGCAGCTCCTCGAGGCCCAGGCCGAGGCGGCGGCCGCAGTGGTCGAAGGCAGTGCCGGTGGAGGGGCGGTGGTGATCGAGGCGACCGGTGGACTCGACTTCCGGTCGGTCCGGATCGACCCGAGCGTGGTCGACCCCGACGATCCGAGCCTTCTCGAGGACCTCGTGCTGGCCGCGCTGCACGATCTGATGAACACGATCGGCGAGATGCAGCAGGGCGCGATGGGCGGTGTCGACCTCGGTGGGCTGGCCGGCGCGTTCGGTGGCCCCGAGATGGACGAGACCCTGGGCGGCCTCGGTGGTCTCCTCGGTCCCGGGCCCGCCGGCGACGAGGACGACTAGCCACGGTGGCGGTCTATGCCGCAGTGGTCCAGGAGCTGATCGACGAGCTCGGTCGACTCCCGGGCATCGGGCCCAAGTCGGCCCAGCGCATCGCGTTCCACCTCCTCAAGGTCCCTCAGCAGGATGCTCTGCGGTTGGCGACAGCCATCCGCGAGGCCCGCGAGCGCGTGTCGTTCTGCACGCGGTGCTTCAACCTCGCCGAGGGTGAGTTGTGCACCATCTGCTCGGACTCCCGGCGTGACGGGCATCTGCTCTGTGTCGTCGAGGAGTCGCGGGATCTCGTGGCGGTGGAGCGCACCCAGGAGTTCCGGGGTCGCTACCACGTTCTGCAGGGGGCGATCAGCCCCATCGAGGGCATCGGCCCCGACCAGCTGCGGGTCAAGGAGCTGTTGGCCCGGCTCGAGCCCGAGGGGGTCACCGAGGTGATCCTGTGCACGAACCCGAACATCGAGGGCGAGGCCACCGCGATGTATCTGGGGCGCCTGCTCAGTCCGCTCGGCATCACCGTGACCCGCATCGCGAGTGGTCTGCCGGTCGGTGGCGACCTGGAGTACGCCGACGAGCTGACCCTCGGCCGGGCCCTCGAAGGTCGCCGAGCGATCGAGAGCTGACCGGCCCCGAGACGCGAAAGCGCCGCCCGGCGGGCGGTTCGGGCGGCGCTTTCGGATCTGGGAGAACTCGGGCGTGTTGTACGCCCGAGGCACCACCCCGACGAGTCGGGCGCGGGCGGTAGTCCGACCCGCCGGAGCGGTACCCCGAGTGACCTGGGTGGAAATGTGATCACGTCACGCCGTTGTGAGGTGATCGAGTTCCGAGGGGGAGCCGAGGAACATGTGGAGGTGTGGTCCACCCGGTCGATCTGGTGTTCTGTTGTTGCAGTTACGTTACAACATTGCTCTGTAGATTACAACCCCTTTGTGGATCGTAATATTCAGAACCTCGTTCTGAACCCGTTCTTTGGCCGGTAGGCCCGACGCGAACGGACCCCGGGCTCTTACCCGGGGTCCGTCATGATCGAAACACTGTTGCGCAGAAATCTTCCGGCCCCGAGGGCCGGGCCTCACCTCAGAAGGTGCGGACGATCATTCCGTCGCCCTGCCCACCGCCACCGCACAGCGCCGCTGCTCCGGCCCCGCCGCCGCGCCGGCCGAGCTCGAGGAGCAGGGTGAGAGCGAGGCGGGTTCCCGACATGCCGATGGGGTGCCCGAGGGCGATGGCCCCGCCGTTCACGTTGGTGACCTCGTCGGTGATGCCGAGCTCCTGCATCGACGCGACGCCGACAGCGGCGAAGGCCTCGTTGAGCTCGAACAGGTCGAGATCGCCCACCGAGATCCCTGCCTTCTCGGTGGCCTGGAGAATGGCCCGGGAGGGCTGGGTGAGCAGCGAGGCGTCGGGCCCGGCCACCATGCCGTAGGAGACGATCTCGCCGAGCGGTGTGATGCCGAGACGATCGGCCACCTCCTTCGAGGTGACGATCACCGCGGCGGCACCGTCAGAGATCTGCGACGCGTTGCCGGCGGTGATGTTGCCGGCCTTGTCGAAGGCCGGACGGAGCTTGCCGAGCGAGTCGAGGGTGGTTTCGGCCCGGACGCCCTCGTCGGCCTCGACCATGATCGGGTCGCCCTTGCGCTGGGGAACCTCGACCGGGACGATCTCGTTGTCGAACTTGCCGTCCTTGTGCGCAGCGGCTGCCCGCTCGTGAGACTTGGCCGCCATCTCGTCCTGAGGGCCTCGCTCGAGCCCGGCCGAGGCGGCGTACTTCTCGGTGCCGGCGCCCATGGCGCACTGGTCGAAGGCACAGAACAAGCCGTCGTACATCAGCGAGTCGACCACCGTCTGGTCGCCGAGGCGGTAGCCCCCGCGAGCGCCCGGCAAGAGGTAGGGAGACTGGGTCATCGACTCCATGCCGCCGGCGACGACGATGTCGGCCTGACCGGTCTGCACCAGCATGTCGGCGATCTGGATCGCGTTGAGGCCCGACAGGCACACCTTGTTGACGGTGGTGGCGGGCACGTCCATGCCGATCCCGGCCGCGACCGATGCCTGCCGGGCGGTGATCTGGCCGGCGCCCGCCTGCAGCACCTGGCCCATGACGACGTAGTCGACCTGGTCGGGGCTCACGCCCGCCCTCTCGAGCGCCCCCTTGATGGCGACGCCGCCGAGGTCGGTCGCCGCGAACGACGAGAGCCCTCCGGACAGCTTGCCGATCGGCGTCCGCGCGCCGTTAAGGATGACGGAACCGGCCATGTGGTCCTCCCCCAAGTGGGTGATCGAAGTGATGGGTCCAGCATAGGGACGCGCCGTCGACACCGGCCAGACGCGTCTACTGGTCGGTAGCCGGACCACGTCCTCATTGGAGCGAGGGCGACCTCGGGAACTATGTTGCCGCCCCATGGAGCAGATTCTCGAGGCCATCAACGGGGGAGCATCAGGGGACGAGATCGCCGCCCTGCCCATCCCCGAGTCCTACCGTGCCGCCCACCTCCTGCGCAGCGAGCAGGAGATGTTCGAGGGCGTTGAGTCGTCCGAGCGGGATCCACGCAAGACGGTCCACATCGGCGAGGTGCCCACTCCGGAGTTGGCCCCCGACGAGGTGTACGTCGCGGTGATGGCGTCGGCCATCAACTTCAACACCGTGTGGTCGGCCAACTACGAGCCGGTGTCCACCTTCGGCGCCCTCGACCGCCTGGCCCGCCAGAGCGAATGGTCGGCCCGCCACGCCCAGGACTATCACGTCCTCGGCTCCGATGCCTCGGGCGTCGTGGTCAAGGTCGGCTCGGCCGTGCGGGCGTGGAAGCCGGGCGACCGGGTGGTCGTCCACTGCAACTACGTCGACGACCAGGACCCCCAGAGCCACGACGACGCCATGATGGCGTCCAACGAGATGATCTGGGGTTACGAGACCAACTTCGGTGGCCTCGCCGACCTCGCGGTCGTGCGGGCCAACCAGCTCATGCCCAAGCCCGCCCACCTGTCGTGGGAAGAGGCGGCCTGCAACGCCCTGGTCAACTCCACCAGCTACCGCATGCTGCTGTCGCCGAACTCGTACCAGATCAAGCAGGGCGAAGCCGTCCTCATCTGGGGCGCATCCGGTGGTCTCGGTGGCTACGCCGCCCAGTACTGCCTCAACGGTGGTGCCACCCCCGTCGCGGTGGTGTCCTCGGACGCCAAGGCCGATGTGCTCCGTGAGATGGGCGTCGAGCACATCATCAATCGCAAGACCCAGGGCTACCAGTTCTGGAAGGACGAGAACACCCAGGACCCCAAGGAATGGCGCCGGCTCGGCAAGGACATCCGTGACCTCATCGGGCGCGACGTCGACGTCGTGTTCGAGCACCCCGGTCGCCAGACCTTCGGGGCGTCGGTCTACGTCGTCGGCCGCGGTGGGTCGGTCATCACCTGCGCCGCCACCAGCGGCTACATGCTCGAGTTCGACAACCGCCACCTGTGGATGCGGCTGAAGCGGATCATCGGTTCGCACTTCGCCAACTACTGGGAAGCCTGGCAGGCCAACCAGCTGATCTGCGACGGCAGGATCCAGCCGATCCTCTCCGCCGTGCACGACCTCGAGCACACGGGTGAGGCCGCCTACCAGATGCATCACAACCTCCACGAGGGCAAGATCGGTGTGCTGTGCCTCGCCGAGGGCGAAGGTCAGGGCATCGACGATCCCGAGTTCCGTGAGAAGGTGGGCGAAGACAAGATCACTCTGTTCCGCCGAGCCGGCTGACGGGTAGGAGGGGGACCATGCTTCTCACCGAGATCGATCACGTCGCCATCGCGGTCAATGACCTCGAAGCGGCCATCGACTACTACAAGCAGACCTTCGGCGCCGAGGTCGACCACCGCGAGGTGGTCGAGTCCGACGGCGTCGAGGAAGCCCTGCTGAAGGTGGCCGAGTCCTACATCCAGTTGCTCACCCCCACCCGCGACGACTCGCCGGTGGCCAAGTACCTGGAGAAGAAGGGGGAAGGTCTCCACCACATCGGCTACCGGGTCTCGAGCTGCGCCGAGGCGTTGCAGGCCATCAAGGACCAGGGGGGCCGCGTCATCGACGAGGAGCCCCGGCCCGGGTCGCGCAACACCACGGTGGCGTTCGTCCATCCCAAGGGAGCATTCGGCACCCTCATCGAGCTGGTCGAGGAGTGAGCCGCCCGCCGCGGCCGGCCTCACCTCGGCTGGAGCCGGTCAGCGAGCCGACCGACGAACAGCGAGAGGTGCTCGAACGAGCGGGCACCCGCCCGGGTAGCGACCCGTTGAACATCTTCGCCACGATGGTCCACAACCGTCGCGTGGCCAACCGTGCCGTGCTGCTCGGTGGCGCGTTCCTCGGCAAGGGCACGATCCCCGAGCGCGAACGCGAGGTGGTCATCCTCCGGGTTGGTCACCGGGCCAGCGCGGTCTACGAGTTCGGCCAGCACGTGCTCATCGGACGAAGGGTGGGCCTGACCGACGCGGAGATCGCGGCGCTCGCCACCGACGAGAGCAGCCATGCGTGGTCCGACGGCGACCGGGACCTCATCGCCATGGTCGACGAGCTCTGCGCCGACGATTGCGTCAGCGACGCCACCTGGGCTGCTCTGGCCGATCGGTGGACCGACGAGCAGCTCGTCGAGCTGGTCGTCCTCGCCGGCTACTACCGAATGATCTCGGGGTTCTTGAACTCCGCCGGGGTCCAGCTCGACGAGGGCGTACCCGGCTTCCCCGACGGAACGGGCTGACTCAACCGACTGGGGCGAGCGGCGTCGAGGGTCGCCCCGCCACTCGGTTGCGTCCCGATCGCTTCGCCGCATACATCGCGGCGTCGGCCGCGGCCACGAGCTGGCCGATGTCGTGATGCCCGGAGCCGAGCTCGGCAACTCCGAGGCTGGCTGTGATCGTCAGGTCGTCGCCGCATTCCGCCAGTATCGTCGACTCGATGTGGGACCGGAGACGCTCGGCGAGCACGAGTGCTCCTCCGATGTCGGTGTCCCGGGCGATCACCGCGAACTCCTCGCCGCCGAGCCGGTAGGCGCTGTCGCTGCCTCGAAGAGCGCGTCGCGCCGAATCGGCCACCTCGCACAGGATCCGGTCTCCCACGGGGTGCCCGTAGGTGTCGTTGATCGCCTTGAAGTGATCGAGGTCGACCATGACGAGCGACACCGGGTTGGCGTGTCGTCGGCTGCGTTCACGCTCTTGGGCGAGGTCCTCGTCGAACGCCCGCCGGTTGGCCAAGTGGGTGAGAGGGTCGCGGCGGGCGAGCTCCTGTTGTTCGGCGTGGAGGCGAGCGGCCTCGATCGATGCTCCGGCGTGGATCACCAGCGTCGACACGGCGTCGCTGATGGCGTCGTCGATCTCGATCGGACCGGGGGTGAGCACCAGCACACCGGTGAGACGGTTGGTCACCATGAGAGGCCAGGCCAACTCGTCGCCGTCGGTCGACGCCACCGGCTGGCCCTCGGCGAGTGCCCGGCCGATGAGGCCGGCACAGGACGGAGCCCACGTCTGGTCGGCGTCCTTGGAGTCGGACCTGTCCGCGGACGCTGTGTCGGCATCCGCGGCGAGCCGGACCGACATCCCTTCGTCGTCGAGGAGCCAGATCGCCACGCGACGGGCACCGGAGACCATCCGGGCTGCCCCGGCAGCGGCCTCGGCGGCGTGGAAGGGGTTGCGGCTCCCTGCGACCTCTCGCTCCATGCGAAGGATCATGGCCTGGCGGGCATTGAGGTTGCGCAGGATCCGTTGCTGCTCCTCGAGCTCTCGCTCGCGTTCGAGGAGCCGGGTCTGGTTCTCGTCGGCGAGGGCGGTGAGCCGGTCCACTTCGCGGCGCAAGGACCGGCGGGATCGCAAGGCTCGGCTGGACATACCGGGAGAATCGGAGGCGGTCGCCCCCATGAGAGCCAATCTCTGAGATTGGGTCATTCGACCTGTCCGGGCGCGGAGCTAGAGATCTCCCCACAGGACTAGGTTCGCGACATCATGCCGCTGCGGATGTCACTCCTCGCGCTCGCCCTGGTGGCCGCTCTCGTCTCCTGTGGAGGCGATGCCGCCGACGAGGGTCAGATTGCCGACAGCAGTCCTCCGACCGACACCGAGTCCGCCGACACCGAGCCCACGCCTCCCCCGACAGCCTCGCCGCCGATCGGGACGGACCCGGTTCCCGCCGAGCCCGCACCGATCCCCGAGTCGAGCGTGTGGGTCCACCTCTTCGACGACACGCTGAAGACCCCCGAGGGCGTGGAGGCGATGCTCGACGAGGTGGCCGAGGCCGGGATCGATGCGGTCATCGCTCAGGTGGCACGCCGCCACGACGCCTACTACGACTCGGGGTACCTCCCACCCACGCCCGACCCCGCGCTGGCCGACGACTTCGACGTCCTCGACGCTCTCGTCGCCGGCGCGCATGCTCGCGGTCTGCAGATCCACGCCTGGTTCGTCGTCGCCCCTGCCATCCACCCCGAGTACGACGACCTCGACCTTCCGGCCGGTCACGTCTGGGTCGAACACGGCCCGGACAGCGCCGATCCGTGGGTCACCCGGGACGCTGCTGGTCGCTCCGCCGACTACTTCGACGTCGGTATCGAACCCGTCCACGACCACGTCGCCTCGATCATCTCCGACATCGCGTCCCGCTACGACGTCGACGGGGTCCATCTCGACTACGTCCGCTACGACGGAGCCGAATGGGGCTATCACCCCGATGCTCTCTCCTCCTTCGCGGCGGCCACCGGCCGGACCGATGTGCCCACCATCGACGACCCCGACTGGGTGGCCTGGCGCACCTCTCGTACCGCCGACCTGATCGACCGGGCCCGCGATGCTCTCACCGATGCTCGGCCCGAGGCGCGCCTGAGCGTCGCGGTGATCGCCGGCGGTGAGGGGCCGTCGGCCCGTCCCGACGGTTTCGCCGGCACCCGCGCGGCCTCCGGGATGTTCCAGGACTGGCCCACCTGGGTGGCCGACGGGTCCGTCGACTTCGTGATCGCCATGGCCTACACCCGCGAGGGGGTTCCCGAC
>SKKL01000102.1 GCA_007121465.1 Acidimicrobiales bacterium
CACCGAGGCGACGTACACGACGAGCCACACTGCGACCCGTCCAAGGCTGTACTTCATCCGTGCATCGTCTCTCTCCACATGGTCTGACGTGAGCTACCCGCACCCAGGTTGCCCGAAACGGGCCGACCAGTGGGTCGATGACCTCATGGCGGTAGTCGGGTTGGCGGCGATGTGGTCGACGACGGAGCGCCGGTGGTCACCGCAACCGTGCACAACTCCGGTGGCCGAGCTCTCGAGGTCACGGGAACGCTCGTGCTCACCGATGGCCCGGGCGGGCTCAGCGCCGGCCCCTTCCCCGCCGATCCGGAGTCGGGTTCGCTCTGGCCCTCGTCGCCGGTATCGCCGCCATCGTCGTGTTGCTCGGACTCACCGGGCTGGCCTTGGTCCGACGGACACGACGTCGACGCGCCGCCTATCGCGCCAGCACCGAACAGGTCCCCGGCAGCCTCCCTCTCTGAGCCCCGAAACCGGTCCGGTCGGTCGTAGGGGTCACGAGCGACCGTCGATGAGATCGCGTTGGACCTTCTTGGCGAGGAGGCCGTTGACCCGAAGGGTGAGTTTTGGCGATAGCCGATACACGAGCCACAGAGCCCGGGCGGGGGCGGGAACGATGATCACCGGATCGTTCTTCACGATCTTGCGCAGCGCCATCCTGGCGAAGTCGACAGCGTCGACTGGCGTCTGGCGCAGGGCGGAGAGATAGGCCCGCGCGGTGACGGGGGAGGTGGCCGTCTCGGGAAGGCTGGCTGGCGGGAGACTGTCGAGGATCGGGGTCTCCACGGCGCCGGGGCAGACGACGCTGACGCGAACCCCGTGGAGGGCGGCTTCGGGTCGGAGGCCGAGTGAGAGCCCCACCACGGCGTGCTTGGTCGTGGCGTAGGCGGTCACGAACGGCGGCGCCACCAGTCCGGCGCCCGAGGCGATGTTGACGATGTGGCCGCGACCGGCCTCGACCATGTGCGGGTAGGTCGCGAGCATGCCGTTGACCACGCCATCCAGGTTGACGGAGCGCACGTGGTCCCAGTGTTCGCCGGTGAGCTCGTGGGTCGGTCCGCCCATCGAGACGCCGGCGCTGGTGACGAGGAAGTCGATCGTTCCGCGTGTCTGCACGATCTGGTCGACGACGCGGGCGAAGGCCTCGCGGTCGGTGACGTCGAGATAGATGCTGCTCACGTCGAGTCGCCCAGCAGTCGAGTGCTCGGCCGCAGACCGGGCGGCATCAGCCTCGATGTCGCCGAGCACGACGTGGGCGCCGTGGGACGCCATCGCGATGCCGAGCGCCCGTCCGATGCCGGATCCGCCGCCCGTCACGAGCACGTTCGCCCCGTCGAGAGCTCGAAGCCTTCGCGTCATCGACAGCGCTCCGTTCTCGTTTGTCGGCGGTCTTCTCACGCTAGTCAAGGAGCGTCCGCTCGGGCGATGGTCGCCGCGTGTGGATTGGGACCCAGAGGGCGGGAAGCGCCTCTCGAGATGGCGGGAGTAGAGTCACGCGCCTGCACGGCGCCTCTCCGGGAGTGAGCTGATCAGCGATACGGGCCTGAACGACAGCGCCATGCGAGCCCTGCGGGCAGCGGTGCGCGGCACGGTCCTCACCGACGGCGACGAGGGCTTCGAGCAGCGGTGTTCGGGATGGAACCTACTCCGGGCGCATCGGCCCTCGGTCGTGGTCGCCGCGACTGGGGCGCACGACGTTTCGGTTGCTGTCCGTTTCGCCACCGATCAGGGCATCGGGCTCGGAGTACACGCCACGGGCCACGGCATGGCGTTGCCCGTGGATGGTGTCCTGATCGACACCCGTGAGATGACCGGTCTGATGGTCGATCCCGACCGTCGTACGGCGACCATCGGTGCCGGCTGCACCTGGGGCGAGGTCCTGGCTGTCACCCAGCGGGAAGGGCTGGCGCCACTGCTCGGCTCGTCGCCAACGGTGGGTGCCGTCGGGTACACCCTCGGCGGCGGCCTCGGCTGGCTGGCCCGCAAGCATGGTGCGGCATGTGACACGGTGCGGTGGTTCGAGGTCGTGACTCCCGACGCAGCAGTTCGGCGGGTGGGGCCCGACGAGGATCCCGACCTCTTCCGGGGACTTCGAGGTGGGGGCGGGGCGTTCGGCGTGGTCACCGCGATGGAGGTCGACCTCGTGCCGGTCGACACCGTCTATGCCGGGAATCTCTACTACCCACCCGATCGCGCCGCCGACATCGCTGCCGCCTTTGGTGAGTGGGTGTCGGGGGTGCCCGACGAGCTCACGTCGAGCTTCGTCTGCCAGAACGCTCCGCCCGCTCCGGTGTTCCCAGAACAGATCCGGGGCCGCTCGCTGGTCGTCGTGCGAGGCTGCTGGTCCGGCGACCTCGAGCAGGGAGAGGCGCTCCTCGACGAGTGGCGGTCACAGACATCACCGCTGTTCGACCACTGGGGCGCGATGTCCTTCGCCGACTGCGCCTCGATCAGCGCTGACCGGATCGACCCGGCTCCTGCGGTCGTCACCGGCGAGTGGATCTACCGCTGCGACGCCGGGGTCGGCCGGGCCCTCGCTGAGGCCACCTTCCCCGTGGACGACGCTCCGCTCCTGGTGTTCAGCGAGGTCCGCCACCTGGGTGGCGCAGTCGTTCGCGGCGATCGCTCGGCGACGTCGTTCGGACATCGCGATCACCCCTTCTTCATGAACACGGTGGGCGTGTCGATTGATCGGGACCCGACGCCGATCGCTGACCATCAGCGTCAGATGCTGCGGTCGCTCGGGAATGCCGCCACCGGCGCGGCGTATCTCAACTACCTCGACCAGGATGAGCGTCGGCACCGGACCGGCGACGCATTCGAGGCAGGAGTCAGAACCCGGCTGGCGGCGTTGCAACACCGACACGATGCGGGCGGCCTGCTTCGGTACGGCGCTGACCACCGCCTCTGAGGCGTCGGCGCATTCGTTTCACCTCGGCGGGACGCGCCGGTGGGGCGCCGCGAACGCGACGCCCCACCGTCACACAGCTCGTCTGCTCACTCGAGGTCGAAGCGGTCGTTCTCCATGACCTTGACCCAACCCCGGACGAACGCGTCGAGCATCAGCTCTTCGCCGCCGCCGGCGGCTGCGTACTCCTCGGCGATCGCACG
>SKKL01000287.1 GCA_007121465.1 Acidimicrobiales bacterium
CGGGGGACGGGCTGTCACGGCGGAGGGAGCAGCGAACCGATTCCGGGGAAGCACCACCATCGACATCAAGTCGTCGACCACCCGCTGGCCGGTCTCGATTCGGGCCAGGGTCGCTGCTCGCGGTGTCGCTCGTCCGGTGCTCTGGTTCATGCGACGCCGGATCCGCCGCGGGTTCAACGAGTCCCTCGAAGAGTTCTGGGCCGACGCCGACCGCACCAGCTACGAGCTCGCCGGTCAGCTGGCAGAACTGCGACGAGCCACCGACGACGAGGGCGGCCCGGCACCGTTCACCCACCGACTCCTCTGGGACCCCGAGTTCGACCACCCGACCTGGTAGGCGAGTGGGGCAGGCCGGGACAGCAGCGGGGCTAAGGGGTGACGATGGGGAACCAGGTGGCGAACCGGTCGAGGCACCCGAACAGCTCGATCAGCGCGTTCACGTCGCCCTCGAGGCCGATCGAGCCGGCGGCCACCTCGTCGGGGAACGTGGTCGCGCCCGACATCACCTGACCGAGCGTCGCCTTGGTCAGCGTCACCGTCGCCGCCGCGTCGTCGGCGTGACGGCCCGGCACGTGGTGCAACGCCGAGTTCTCCAAGCCGAGCACGTGGTCCTCGCCGAGGTCGGTGAACCGCCAGTTGACCGTGATCCGCTTGCCGGCAGCCGCCGACCCGTTGAGCCGCACCCCGAACGCGTCGAAGATCTGCTCGACGCTGAGCGCGGCCATGAGCCCGCCTCCGGCCCGCCCCTCCCCTGCCGGCGGGTCGCTCTCGGCCCGCAGCTCCTGGGCACCGGTGAGGTAGAAGTTCCGCCACGGCCCCGACTCGGCCTGATAACCGAGCTGTTCGAGCGCCTCGGCTTGGAGGTGGCGGGCCTCGACGTTGTCGGGCTCGGCGAAGACCAGGTGGTTCACCAACTCGGCCACCCAGCGGTAGTCGCCCGCCTCGAACGCGGCCCGGCCCGCGGCCAACACCGCGTCGGCGCCGCCCGCCAGCTCGACGTAGCGTCGCCCGGCCTCGACCGGTGGCAGCCTGTGCAGGTTGGCCGGGTTCCCGTCGAACCAGCCGAGGTAGCGCTGATAGACCGCCTTCACGTTGTGGTTGACCGTGCCGTAGTAGCCCCGGGCGTGGAACTCGGTGACCAGCTCCGGTGGCAGATCGAGCTCCTCGGCGATCTCGGTCGAGGTCAGCCCGTGGTTGGCCAGGCGCATCGTCTGGTCGTGCAGCCACCGGTACAGGTCGCGCTGCTGGGTGAGGAAGCGGCGCACCTCATCGTTGCCCCACCGGGGCCAGTGGTGACTGGCGAAGCACACCTCGGTGTCGGCCCCGAACAGCTCGATCGCCTCGCCGATGTACTTGGACCACGCCAGGGCGTCGCGCACCTGGGCGCCCCGGGGCGTGTAGAGGTTGTGCATGTTGGCCGTGCAGTTCTCGGCCATGCACAGCAGCGCCAGGTCGGGGAAGAAGAAGTTCATCTCCGCCGGGGCCTCGGTGCCGGGGGTGTACTGGAAGATCATCCGCACCCGGTCGACCACCAGCTCGGTGCCGGTCTCGCCGATCTCCTCGGTGGGTGGGATCAGCCCGACGCTTCCCTTCGGGGTGGTCTTGCCGAGCCCGGCGTCGACATGCCCGGTGGGGCTCGGCGGCAGCAGGCCTCCGTACATGTACTGCGCTCGCCGCTGCATGGCCGGACCGGCGATCACGTTCTCGCTCACCGCCTCGGCCATGAAACCGACCGGGGCGAGGATCCGCACCCGACCGGCCTCCACGTCGGCGACGTCGACCACGCCGTGCACGCCGCCGAAGTGGTCGACGTGGCTGTGGGTGTAGATCACCGCCACCACCGGGCGGGCGCCGAGGTGCTCGTTCGCCAGGGCGAGACACGCGGCGGCGGTCTCGGCCGAGGTGAGCGGGTCGATGACGATCCAGCCGGTGTGACCGGCGACGAAGGTGACGTTGGACAGGTCGTATCCCCTGGCCTGCCACACTCCGGGAACGATCTCGAACAGGCCGTGGATCGAGTTGAGCCCGGCCTGGCGCCACAAGCTCGGGTTGACGGTGTCGGGCGCCTCGGAGGCATCCCGCACGAAGTCGTGAGCTGCGGTATCCCACGCGGCCCGTCCGTCGGCCCGGTCGATCCGGCCGGTCGGGTGGGTGGCGACCAGCCCCCGAGTGGCGAGCTCACGGTCAGCGGGATCGTCGAGGGCCAACAAGTCGGCGACGCGGGCGTTGACCGCCCGGGTGGCGTCGGTGGCGCCCCGTGGTTCGACGGTCACGTCCCAGCCAGCTTCGCAACGACGGGGGCCATCGCCTCCCACGCTCCCCCCGAGATGGCGATGTAGCTGAACCCGAACTCCTCGCGCCGCTGCACGAGGGTCTCGCAGATCTGATCGACCGAGCCGATCAGGATGTGGGGGAGGTCGTAGCCGCCGGCGAGGTCGACCCCGAAGCCGGGAGCAACCTTGCCCATCAGGTCGTCAGGGTTGTCCGACAGCGCGGCGAAGAAGACCGTGACCGACAGTTCGATGTCGTCCATCCGGTCCCCGGCCGCATCGGCGATCCACTCCATCTTCTGGCGAGTGGCATCGCCGGTACCGGTGGTGAGTGCATCCGGCCCGATGGTGCCCGACGCCAGGTCGAAGTTCACGCTGATGATGTCGGCCTCGCGCCCGGCGATGCCGAGCATCCGCTCGGCGCCAGCGCCGAGGAGAATCGGCGGTCCGCCCGGTTGAACCGGGGCCGGGGTCCCCCGGTGCTCGGTGATCGTGTAGTGCTCCCCCTCGAACGAGAAGGGCTCGCCGGAGAACACCCCGCGGATGACCGCCAGGCCTTCGAGCATCCGATCGATCCGCACACCCGGTCGGTCATAGACGATGCCGGACTGCTCGTAGTCGGTCTTCATCCATCCGGCGCCCAACCCGAGCTCGAAACGGCCACCCGACAACACGTCGAGGGTGGCGCACTCCTTGGCCAGGACCAGGGGGTGCTTGTAGTCGTTGTCGAAGACAAGGGTGCCGAGCCGCAGCTCGGTGGTGGCCTCGGCCGCGGCGGCCAACGCGGGCACCGGGGCGAGCTGGTCGTCGAAGTGGTCGGGCATCA
>SKKL01000114.1 GCA_007121465.1 Acidimicrobiales bacterium
ACTTCGACGCGAGGTCGGATTGGGTGATGCGGGCCACGGGCGACGTGACCGGCCGGGCACTCACGCTGTGGCGACGCGGGTGGCTCGACCGGTTGCCCGCATCCGTCGACCATGCGACGGTCGGTGCCGCATGGGAGGACGGCCCGGTAGGAGGGACCGGGGCACTGCTCCTCCGCGAGGTCGGCGACCACCTGGTCCCGCCCGGCGACGACGAGGTTCCCCTCCTGACCCACCTCGATTTCCTCGACCACATGGCGCAGCTCCATGCCGCGTTCTGGGGGTGCGACGACACCATCGGCCTGTTCCCGTTGGATCGACGATTCACCTGGTTCGGACCGGCGCTGGCCGAGAGGGAACGGGCGAACGGGGCTACCGACGTCGTGCCGACCGAGCTCATGCCTCTCGGCTGGGAGAAGTTCGAGTGCCGAGCGCCTCGTGCCGCCGCGGTGGTCCGGCCCCTGATCGACGACCCGACACCCCTTCTCGCCTCCCTGTCCACCACGCCGATGACGCTGGTCCACGGCGACTTGAAGGCCGGCAACCTCGGTCGTCACCCCGATGGTCGGACCATCCTCCTCGACTGGGCGGTCACCGGTGTTGCTCCGGCGGCCGCGGACCTCGCCTGGTACGTCGGCCTGAACCGGGCTCGTCTCCCCCAGTCCAAGGTGGAAACGTTCACCGTCTATCGAAGGGCAATCGAGCGCCACGGCGTCGACACCGCGCCCTGGTGGGACCGCCAGCTCTCCCTGTGCCTTCTCGGCACGCTCATGCTCATCGGTTGGGAGAAGGCCCTCGGGGAATCCGACGACGCGGCCGAGGAGTTGGCGTGGTGGGAGGACCGAGCCGTCGCCGGAGCTCTCTACCTGTGAGCGGGCTCGACCCCGACGACGACCTGGTCGCCGGTATCCGGACGGCCTATGACGCGTCGGCCCGCTCTTGGTCGCGTGGGCCGGCGACGGTGTACCGCTGTCTCGCCGCGGCGCTCGTCGGTTCGTGCCCGGACCCGCTCGACGGACAGGTCGTCCTGGACCTCGGTGCGGGTACCGGAGTCGCCTCGGAGGAGTTGGCCCGGGTCGGCGCCCGTTCCGTCCAGATGGACCTCGCCCACGCCATGCTGAGCGTGCGATCCGGCCGACGCCCGCCCGCCACCGTGGCCGATGCCCGTCGCATCCCCTACCGGGACGATGGCGTCGACGCCGTGGTGTCGGCGTTCTGCCTCAACCACCTTCCCGACCCTGCGGTGGCGCTCGCCGAGTGCCGACGCGTGACCCGTCCCGGCGGCCTGGTGCTCGCCAGCACCTACCCGCTCGATGCCGAGCATCCGGCCAAGGCGGCGGTCGAACAGGCACTCGTGGAGGTCGGGTACCAGCGCCCCGACTGGTACCGATCGCTGAAGGCGAGGGCCGCCCCGCACACCGGCGATCCCGAGTCGCTCACGCGTTGTGCTGCCACCGCCGGACTCGTCGACATCGCCGTCGACCACCTGCAGGTCGACGCCGGGGTCGACGTGCCCGCCGTCGCCGTCGACTGGCGCCTCGACATGCCCCACACGGCCGGCTTCGTCGCCGGACTCGACCCGGATCGTCGCCGCCTCCTCCACGACGCAAGCCTCGCCGCACTGGAGGGCGAGCTGCCCTCCACGATCGGGGTCCTGGTCCTGCGAGCCCGATCGATCTGATCGCTGTCCCCGTCAGTGGCCGTCAGCCGAGGTCGGTGGCGAACACCGCAGCGTCGTCGGCGAAGGCCTTGATCTCCAGGGCGTTGCCCGACGGATCGCGGAAAAACATCGTGTGCTGTTCCCCCGGTTCGCCCTCGAACCGCACGTGCGGCTCGATCACGAACTCCACGCCAGAACCGCGCAGCTGCTCGGCGAGGCGGCTCCAGCTCTCGACATCGAGCAACACCCCGAAGTGTGGCACCGGCACTTCGTGACCGTCGACGGGGTTGGTCGCGACGTCCGACGAGTGCTCGGACGAGAGGTGGACGACGAGCTGGTGGCCGAAGAAGTCGAAGTCGACCCAGCGGTCGGCCGACCGGCCCTCGCGACACCCCAGCACCGAGCCGTAGAAGCGTCGAGCCGCAGCGAGATCGTCGACCGGCACGGCGAGGTGGAAGCGCGACGTCGGACCCATGAGCGGAGCGTAGCCAGACTCCGGCAATTGACACGGCCTACTGCGACGCCCATGGTGATGAGGACACCGGATATCCATCTGGTGTCGGGCCTCTGAACTGGACTCGCCGATGAAGGCGCCCCGGAGAGGCCCACTCCCGGAAGGGGACACAAATGAATCGTCGGTTCCGCAGTGCAACTCTCGTGGTCGCGCTCGTGGGAGGTGCGCTGGCCTTCGCGACGCCTGCCGCTGCTGCGCCCACACCGCTTCCCGAGACGATCACCGGTGGCGGACCAGGAAGTGGCAGCGAGTGGCACGTCTCAGACTGGCTGGGATTCACTGTCGACGATGCCACGCTCGACCCTGGCAGCACGTCGCCGAGAGGAAGTCAGTCCGACGCCTACGACGGCGCGTCGATCATCAAGATCGACGGCACGCATGTGGAAGCCAATGCAGGGAGCACGGCAGACATCGACGGGCAGTACGCCCGGGTCGGACCTCGCAGCTTGTCGGGGCTCAACGTCCACATGGAGTACTTCGCCCTCGAGTCGGCCGCGACCCTGCGCAACCTCACGACGCTGGCCAACCCGACCGCGAGCCCGATCACCGTCACTGTCGAGTTCGACAACAACTGGGGTTCCGATGGCAGCACGACCGTTCAGGGCACGAGCAGCGGCGACCTGACGCTCACCACCGCAGATCGCTGGTACGTCACCAGCGACAGCGCGACGGATCCGAGCGATCCGGTCAACGTGACCGTGTTCGGCGGGCCCGGAAACCCGCGAGTCACGCCGAGCACCATCTCCGACACGACCTTCTCGGCCGCGGGGACCCAGGGGCTGCTCGTGGGGTACGAGGTGACAGTTCCGGCAGGCCAGACGCGTCGGTTGATGTTCTTCCACGAGATGACCCAGACCAACCAGGCGGGTGTCACCGCAGCTGGGGCGTACGACAAGAACCCGGCCACCGATAGCGAGTTGATCGGCGACCTGTCCGGCGGCGTGTTGGCCAGCATCGTGAACTGGGACGTCCAAGCGGCCCCGGTGTTGCCGGCGGCGGGCTACTACCTGTTCGGTGCGGATTCCGGCGTGTTCGCGTTCGGTCAAGCGGGCTTCGTCGGTACGGCGCAGGTCACCGCGCCGAGCGGTGCGCTCCTGAACGCGGCGGTTGTCGACGGCACCGCCTCGCCCTCGGGTCAGGGCTACTGGATGGTCGCCTCCGACGGCGGAATCTTCTCCTTCGGCGACGCCCGATTCCACGGCTCCATGGGCGGAACACGACTCAACCAACCCATCGTCGGAATCGCCAGCACACCCACCGGCCAGGGCTACTGGATGGTCGCCTCCGACGGCGGAATCTTCTCCTTCGGCGACGCCCGATTCCACGGCTCCATGGGAGCGGTGCGGCTGAACCAACCCATCACCGCTATCGGTTCCACCGGCACCGGCCGTGGTTACTGGATGGTCGCCTCCGACGGCGGAATCTTCAGCTTCGGCGACGCCAGGTACTACGGCTCGATGGGAGCGACGTCGCTCAACCAACCGATCGTGGGAATGGGCACCAGCCCGGGCTAACGCCCTGATCCGCTGTCGGCCGGGTCGGCCGTGCGCCCGACCGGGCCGGCATGCGGTTCGAAGGTCGTCGCTGGCCAGCAAACCCCGTCGGAATCGACCACACTGGCGCGGTCAGTGAGGGGACGGCGTCGGCTCGCAGCGACGCCCAGGCGCGGAGGCGAACATGACCAACGACCGGACGACGGATGCGACTCCGACCGAGGCGACCCGTCGGTCCCTCGAGGCAGCCTCACTCAGGCTCCCGATGGACGACACGCAGGACTTCGACGACACCGAGCGGGGGTTCATCGGGCGGAGCGACCAGCGTCGGATCGTCGCCGACGACGGCCGCCTCGTGTGGGACCTCGACGCCTACCGCTTCCTCGAGGAGTCGGTGCCGGACACGGCCCACCCCAGCCTGTGGCGCCAGGGCCAGCTCCTCATCCGCGACGGCCTGTTCGAGGTCGTGCCGGGCATCTACCAGGTGCGGGGCTACGACCTGTCGGTGATGAGCCTGGTCGAAGGCGATACGGGCGTCACCGTCATCGATCCGCTCACGACCAAGGAGGCCGCCGCCGCCGCTTTCGCCCTGTACCGCGAGCACCGAGGTGACCGCCCAGTCGTCGCCATGATCTACACCCACTCACACCTCGACCACTTCGGCGGCGTCAAGGGGGTCATCAGCGAGGAGGACGTCTCGTCGGGGCGGATCCCGGTGATCGCGCCCGAGGGGTTCATGGAGCACGCGGCAGCGGAGAACGTCTTCGCCGGACCGGCCATGGGGCGACGAGCGGGCTACATGTACGGTGCCGCGCTGGACAAAGGGCCAGGCGGGCAGATCGGAGCGGGCCTCGGCCAGACCACCTCGCTCGGCGAGCCGACGCTGATCGCTCCCACCATCGACATCACCACCACCGGCCAGGAGCTCACGATCGACGGGGTTCGCATCGTGTTCCAGGTGACTCCCGGCACCGAGGCCCCGGCGGAGATGAACTTCTACTTCCCCGGCTCGAAGGCGTTGTGCACCGCCGAGAACACGTCGCACACCCTCCACAACATCTTGACCCTCCGCGGCGCGCTGGTGCGCGACCCGCGGGCCTGGGCCGACTACCTCACCGAGACGATCGAGCTGTGGGGCGAGGACCTGGAGGTCGTCTTCGCGTCGCATCACTGGCCGACGTGGGGACGCGAGCGCGCCGTCGAGTTCCTCTCGATGCAGAGCGACATGTACTCCTACCTGCACGACCAGACTCTGCGGCTGCTCAACCAGGGACACGTGGGAACCGAGATCGCCGAGATGATCGAGATGCCCCCGGCGCTGGAGGCTCAGTGGCACACCCACGGCTACTACGGCTCGGTCAGCCACAACGTGAAGGCGATCTATCAACGCTATCTCGGCTGGTACGACGGGAACCCCGCCCATCTGTGGATGCACCCGCCGGTGGATGCCGCCGGTCGCTACGTCGCGGCGATGGGCGGCGCCGATGCTGCGGTCGGAACCGCCCGCACGGCGTTCGACGAGGGGGACTACCGCTGGGCAGCCGAGGTGCTGAACCACGTGTTGTTCGCCGACGAGAACCACGCCGAGGCCCGATCCCTGCAAGCCGACACGTTCGAGCAGCTCGCCTTCGGTTCCGAGAACGGCACGTGGCGCAACGCCTTCCTCTCCGGAGCAGCCGAGTTGCGCAACGGCATCTTCGGAACACCGGTATCGGCGGAGGCCCCCGACCTGTTCGCGGCGCTGACGGTCGAGCAGCTGCTCAGCAGCATCGCCATCCGGGTCGACGGTCCCCGGGCGTGGGACGAGCACCTCGTGTTCTCGTTGGTCGTCACCGACTTGGACGCCACCCACGTGGTGGAACTGCGTCACGGCACCCTCGTGCACCGTCGAGTGGACGCGCCGGCGGAGGGCTCCACGGTGTTCACGGGGTCCCGGGCGGTGATCGGCGCCGTGTTGGCGGGCGGGATCGACGTGGGCGCCGCCGTGGCCGACGGGCAGTTGTCGGTCGAGGGAGACCCCGAGGTGTTGGCAACACTGGCAGCCGTGCTCGACCCGCCCGACCCGGGCTTCGCCATCGTCACCCCGTGACGGTTCCGAGCCCGCCCCGCTTCGGCGGCGCACTACAGCTCACGGGTGAGGGCCGGGCACCTCGCGAGCTGTTCGCCGGCGTCACCCTGGCGGCCCTCGCCCTACCGCTCAACATCGGCTACGCCACCGCAGCCGGGCTTCCCGCCACGGTCGGCATCTACGCCACGTTGGTGCCGCTGGTGGTGTTCGCACTGACGACTGGCTCGCGCCACCTGGTGGTCGGACCGGATGCCACCATCGCCGCCTTGTTGGCCGCTGCTCTCGGGCCGATCGTCGCGGCCGGTGCCGACCCCGCCGAGCTGGCGTGGGCGAGCGCGATGTGCGTCGGAGCGACGATGGTGGCGTTCTGGGCATTCCGCCTCGGCGGACTGGTGCGGTTCGTGTCGAAGGCGGTGCTCGTCGGCTTCATCGGGGGACTCGGCATCCATGTCCTCACCTCCCAGATCCGCAAGATCATGGCGGTCGACGTCGAGGCAGAACACTGGCCGGGCGAGGTCCTCGAGCTGGTGCGGGCGATCCCCGACGTGTCGATCGCCAACGTCGCCGTCGGGATCGGGACGATCATCGCCCTCCGGGTGATGCGGCGGTGGATGCCCAAGGTGCCCGGTGCTCTCGTGGTCCTCGCCGCCGCCACTGCGCTGATCGCCGCGATCGAGCCGGAGGGAGTGGGCCTCCTGGGGGACGTCCCGTCGGGGCTTCCGACACTGGCCTTCCCCACCCTGGGGCTCGACGTCTGGTTCGACCTGGTCGCGGTCTCGGTCGCCATCGCCGTTCTCACCACGGCCGAGGGAACACTCATCGCCCAGCGCTACGCCCGCCAGCACGGCGAGCCGCTCGAGACCAACGGCGAGGTGTTCGCTCTCGGCGCGTCCAACGTGGCGGCGGCGGTGAGCGGCTCCATGCCGATCGGCGCCAGCGCCTCACGCACCGCCGCGATCTCCGCGGCGGGCGCCCGCACCCAGATGCCGTCGGTGATCGCAGCCTTGGTGGTCGCGCTCGTCGTGCTGTTCTTCACCGACCTCGTTGCTCGCCTTCCCGAGGCGGCCCTTGCCGGTCTCGTCGCCAACGCCGTCGTCTCGACCATCGAGGTCGGGGAGTTCCGTCGCTTCGGGCGACTGCGGCGCAGCGAGCTGGGCATAGCCGTGGGGTGCGCCGCCGGTGTCCTGCTGGTCGGGCCGATCGGCGGCATCGTGATCGCCGTGCTGGTGTCGGCAGTCGACGTCGTGCGGCGCGCCGCCGCCGCTCCCTGGGCAGAGCTGTCCGATGACGTATCCGATCCCGCCATCGAGCGGTTCCGGGCCGCCGACCCGGATGCGTTCCCTGACGGTGGCTTGCGGCTCCTGCGACCCGGCGGCCCGCTGTTCTTCGCCAACGCCGACGAGCTCCGCGACCGCATGGCCGCGACGGCGAGCGACCCCACGACGGAGTGGATCGTCCTCGACCTCGAGACGGTCTCGGACATCGACCCGACCGCGGCCGAGGCACTGACCGAGAGCATCGAGGCCGCATTGGGCCACGGTGTGGTCGTGGCGTTCACCCGGGTGACGCAGCCGGTCCAGGCGCTGCTCGACCGCTATGGCCTCCTACCACTCGTCGGAGCCGAGCGCGTGTATCCATCGAATCGGGCAGTACGCACCGCCTTCGCCGGCCAGCGCTCGTCGGTCGATTCCGACCCACGAGAGGACGACTGATCGATGCTGACCAACGTGGTGGGGGACCTGCTTCCATCTGCCTTGGGAGTGGCGCTCAGCCCCGTCCCCATCATCGCCATCGTGCTCGTACTCGGTTCCCCCCGGGCTCGGTCGCAGGGGACGGCCTTCGCCGTGGGGTGGATCCTCGGACTGGTCGTGGTCAGCGTGGCGGTCGTACTCGTCGCCGGGGCGAACGAACCGCCCGACGAGCCGTCGGCGGTGGTCGGCTGGCTCAAGATCGCAATCGGCGGCCTGTTCCTCGCCCTGGCCGCGAAGCAGTGGCAGTCGCGCCCGGTGCCGGGTAGCGAAGCGGCGACGCCGGCGTGGATGGACGCCATCGACACGATGAGCGCTCCCCGGACCCTGCTGGTCGGTGCCGCCCTGTCCGGACTCAACCCGAAGAACCTCGCCCTCACCCTGGCGGCTGCCGCCACGATCGGACAGGCCGCCCTGTCGGGCTCGTCGACGGCGGTGGCCATCGGCGTGTTCGTCGTCGTGGGGTCGCTCACCGTCGCCGGACCCGTCGTGGTCTCCCTGCTGGCCCCGGAACGCTCGGCCCGGCCTCTGGCCTCGATCAAGGAGTTCATGTCCGCCCACAACGCGGCGATCATGATGATCGTGCTGCTGTTGCTCGGCGCCAAGCTGCTCGGGAACGGGTTGGCCGCCGTGTGACCGGGCCCGGTCGGGTCAGGCCGGCGTGATGTCGGGGAACCGCCACGTACCGTCGAGGATCTCGCGACGAGGCCGGTAGTAGCGGACGAGGAAGTTCCAGCCTTCCATGATCGGCAGATGGTTCGGGGTGTCCCCGGGCTGGTCGCCGAAGTGGATCGTGATGGCGCCATCGGCGTCGGGCACCGCGGTGATGCTGTTGACATTGTTTCGTCCGTACTCGTTGGCCTCGAAGTAGCCCTCGGCGTTGTAGAGCGACACCGACCAGAACGCGTCGACCGGCACGTCGTGAACGGTGACCCGGTAATCGCCGACGGGGAGACCCGGGTCGACGTTGGCGTAGTAGGCCTCGTGCTCGGGGAGCCCGCCCCACCCGGCGGCCGAGCCCACGAGGTGGCGCACCGGGTCGACCTCGTCGCGGCCACCGAAGGCGCCGTCGAATCCGTCGATGCCACGAGCGAGCTCGAGCAGCGCCTGACGGGTGGCGGTGAGGCTGTCCTCGTCGTAGTGGGGAAGGACGAAGGGCTCGTTGCTCGCCGCCTCGACGGCGAGCCGGTCCTGTATGCCGTGGACGACGGCGGCATCCTCGGGGTCGTTCGGGTCGACGAGGGTCCTGACACCGAGCATCACGTAGGGGGTCCGGAACTCCTCCAGAGCGAGTGGATGCTCGCCCGGCTCGTGCACGATCCGTTCGATGTGATGGTCCTGGTTCACGACCATCACCGACAGGTAGCGGTCGCCGGCATCGGGCACGGTGAGCGTGGCTCCGCCGGTGATGTCGACGACCGCGACGCTGTAGAGCGTGTCGCGGTTCTGGCGGATGATCGGCTGGTGCTCGATGGGAGCGACCTCGCGGTGGTGTTTCCACCGGCCCACTCCACCGGCGTCGGCGACCATCGCTGCGAACATCCGGTTGCTCTCGGCCCGCACGAAGTTGTCGACGTTGACGGGTTCGGCCATGGCCGAAGTCTAGACACCGACCCCACGGCGGGAGAAACGAAAGTCACACAGAGTGAGTCCGCTTCGTGGTAAGAACGAGTCCTAAACCGCGGTGTATCCGCGCAAACGAGTGAAAGGTGCCACGCCATGGTCCTCGCGAATCTCGGGCTCGCCGACCTGATCTGGACGCTGTTCGTCGCGTTCGTCATGGTCTCCTACCTGATCGCCCTCTTCAGCGTCCTGACCGACCTCTTCCGCGACCGGACGCTGTCGGGGATCGCCAAGGCGGTGTGGCTGTTCGCACTCCTGTTCCTCCCCCTCGTCACCATGCTCGCCTACCTCATCGTTCGCGGGGGCGGGATGGCCGAGCGTTCCCTCCGACAGGCCCAGGAGACCCAGGCCGAGGTCGACTCCTACATCCGCACCGTGGCAGGCGGAGCAGCCGGGGAGATCGCCCAGGCCAAGGCCCTGCTCGACCAGGGCGCCATCACCCAGGATGAGTACGAGGCGCTCAAGCAACGAGCGCTCGCCGGATCGCCGACGACGTCGTGATCACTGGTCGGGTCGGTCCGAGGGTCAGACGACTCCGGCCGCCCGCACCCGACGCAGTGCGACCCATGACGGGACCACCGGCAACCAGTAGGTGAGGACCCGGAACACCACCACGATGGACACGGCCTCGGCGGGGTCGACCCCGATTCCGGTGAGGACGACCACCAGGGCCGCCTCGATCGCCCCCACCCCGCCGGGAGTCGGGGCGGCCGAGGCGACCGTGTTGGCAGTCATGTAGAGCAGAGCCATACGAGCGAACGACTCGTCGATGCCGAAGGACCGAGCGCTGAGGACGAACGCCACGATGACGGCCAGCTTGGCCAGGGCGGCGCCGCCGAAGAGGTAGAGCAGCTTGGCGGGGTCGACCGCCAGCGCTCGGAGCTCGGACCACGCCTTGCCCAGGCTGGGCAGCACGTTCCCGAACACGAACTGTCGTCCTCGGGGAACGGCGAGGATCAGCGCGCCCACGAGCAGGACCACGAGCAGGATGAGGGCGACGCTCGCGACACTCGGCGGGCTGAACGCCAGCTCACCACTCCGCCCGGCCCACAGCGCGAACGTCCCGAGCATCAGCACCTGGAGAACCCCGCTGGCGAGCGAGGTGATCCCGATCGATGCCGCCGCAACCGGGAGATCGGTGCCGTGCGCCTGTAGGTACCGAGCCCGCAGGGCCATGCCACCGGCATTGGCCGGGGTGAAGCGGTTCAGGAACGACTGGGCGTACATGATCTCGACGGTCTCGAGAAACGGAAGCGGCCGCGTGACCGCCCCCATCATCGATACGGCACCGCCAACGGTGGCGACCACGGTGAGCGCCAGGATCACCGGGAGGTACTGCCACGATGCCTCGCCGAACGATGCGACGATGCTCGACCAGTTGGTGGCCAGCGCGAGAACGACGTAGGCGATCACGGCCGTGCCCAGCCATCCCATCACCCGGCCGAGACTCAGCCGTTGCAGCTCGGCCAGCTCGTACTCCTCGACGCCGGCGGACCGAGCCAGCTCGTCTCGCACCGTGTCGAGCAGCACAGGGTCGGCCGCGGCCGCAGCTCGGGTGTCGGGCGTGAGGACGAGGTTCTGCACCAGTGGGATCGCGTCGGCGAGAGCCTCAGCCGGCAGGTGTCGCGCGGCGCTCTCGACCGCCCGCTCGACACCGACGACGCGGGCCAGGCTCGTAACGAGATCGGCTACGTCGACCGACAGGAGGCGATCGTCGGCGTCGATGCTCGCCCACCGGAAGTCGATCAGATGAGGGGTCCCCTCGTCGCTGACCACGATGTGGGTGGCATCGAGCCACCGGTGGGCGATCCGAGCCGATCGGAGCGACGCCACCGTCGCCCACAGCGCATCGAGCACATCGTCGTCGAGCGTGTCGGGGGGCAGTTCGGGCAGCGACACACCGGCGAGATACTCGAACACACAGAGCGAGTCCCCCTCGGCGGTCTCCCCCACCGCCAGCACGCGTGGAACCTGCGCTCCCCGGCCCGCAGCGAGACTCCCTGCCAACGCCTCGTGACGAACCACGTTGGTCGACGACCAGCCCGGACGCTCGTCGACCAGGCCTCGCACGCGCAGGCGACGCACCGTGCGCATCAGCAGCTCGGCGGCCCGTTCGTCGCGCCCGAGCAGCTTCACGAACGCCTCGGGGGCGTCGTCACCGTGCACGACGAAGACCCGGCTGTTCGACGCCTCGAGGTCGACCTCCTCGAGGCCGCGTGCCGCGACTCCCAGCCGATTTAGCGCGTTCCGCACCGCGGTCGCGTCGACGCGGCGCACCGGAGCGCCGACAGCGACCAGCACGAGCGACGCCGCAGCAGCGCCGATGGCCAGGGTCACTGCGACGTTCACCGGAACGCTCACGGCGGTAGCGACACGGATGAGGGCGGCGACACC
>SKKL01000011.1 GCA_007121465.1 Acidimicrobiales bacterium
CGACGAGAACGGCACCGAGGAGTCCGGCGGGGACGACCAGGGTGGCGAGGCCGACTCCGAGACCCAGACCGAGGTCGACAACGACGACAGCGCGGTGGCCGGCATCGAGGAAGAGGCCACCGCTGGTGAGACCGCCGAGTCGGCCGAGACGACCGCGGGCGGATCGGGAACCCTGCCCCGAACGGGTATGACGGCTCTCCCCCTGCTCCTCGCGGCGCTCTGGGCGATGACCCTCGGTGGCGGCCTGCGATTGGTGGCTCGTCGGTCGAGCTGAGTCGGCTGGGCGCTCGTCGAGTGCCTTCCACGCTGTGTGACCACCACGGCCCGTCGGATCTCCGGATTCGACGGGCCGTGGTCGTTGTGCCACCCGTCGTCGCCAGATCGATGGGCCGATCGGCCCAAATCTGTCGTTCTGCTGGACATTGGCCACGGAGCGTGGTTGGGTGAGTTCACGCCATCGGGGACTCAACCTCGGTGGCGGGGGAAGCGATGATCCGCAGGCTGGTAACTGGTCGCTAGGCCTGCGAGGAGCTAGAGCGAACCCGGCCCCGAACGCCACGTGTGTTCCGGGTCGAAGGGTGTTCCTCCCGGAACCGAACAACCGGGAGAACCCAGTGAAGCCACGATCAGGATCCGAACGCGCGCGGAGCGCGCCCCAGAAGCGCACGGCCGTCGCCACGGTGGTCGCCTTGCTGGCGGCGCTGTTGATGTTCACCGCATCACCCGCCGACGCCGCCGCCCAGGCCACCTTCGAAGGAGCGGGTCAGGGAGCGACCGTCGTCGGTTCTTCGCCGGAGGGCGGCACCTACGACGGTTGGGCGGGTGAGATGCGCCTGAAGCTCGACGGCGGCGATACCCGCATCGGTTACTGCATCGACATCCTCACCACCATCTCGAACAACACCAGCGGTCTGGTCGAACAGGACTGGAGCAGCGCGGTGGTCCAGTACGAGAAGATCCAGGGGATCCTTAATACCTACAACTCGACCACGCCGATCCCCGGCGAGAACGACGGGACCACCCGGTCACAGCGAGCCGCCGGTATCCAGGCCGCCATCTGGCACTACTCGGATGCTTTCGTGCTCGACGCCGGTTCCACCAACGGCAACATCGTGTCGGTCTACAACGCGATCCTCGCCGCCGCCGCCGACCCCAACTTCGGTCAGCCCCCTGAGCTCCCGAGCATCAGCGTCAACCCCGACGACGCCTCCGGCACCACCGGCCAGGCCGTCGGTCCGTACACCGTCGCCACCAAGGGAACTGTCGCCGTCTCCGCCGACAACGGCGCCGTCGTCCTCGACGGTCCCGGCGGATCGCCCCTCGCCCAGCTCACCGACGGCGGCGACTTCTGGGTCCGCAACGACACCGCCGGCAGCTCCACCATCACCATCGAGGGCGACTCGATCACCGTCCCCAAGGGTCGTGTGTTCGCCAAGCCCGGTGTGCAGCGCCTGATCATCGCCCAGGAAGGCACCGCCAAGTCCAAGATCACCGCCACCGCCGCCTGGTCCGATCCGGCTCACGCGTCGGTCGCCAAGACGATCAACGGCGACGACATTCCCGAGGGCGGTTTCGAGTTCACTCTCGCCGGTCCCGGTACCCCCGAGGGCGGCGAGACCACGGCCCTCAGCCAGGCCGGAACCGTCGACTTCGACACCGACCTCGTCCTCGGAGAGTCCTACTCCATCACCGAGACCAGCACCGACGGCTGGAACTCCGAGGCGCTCGTGTGCCGCATCGGCGAACAGGTCGCCGGTCAGGGCGACGGATCGACCGTCCGATTCACCGTTCCGCAGAGCGCATCGGGTGAGACCATCACCTGTGAGTTCGTGAACGATCAGCTCTACACCGTGTCGGTCTCCAAGACGGTGGTGACCCCGCCCGCGGGCGCCGGCTACGTCGAGGGCGGCGAGTTCGACATCCTCTGGGAGTGCTCGTTGGGCAACTCGACGATCCCCGGGACCACCACCGTCACCGACAGCGGCGACCCGGTCGTCCTGTCCGACGCGATCCCTCACGGCTACACCTGTGAGGTCACCGGCGAGACCAATCTGCCGACCCTCTCCGACGGCTTCTCGTGGATTCCCCTCGAGCTGACCGAGCTCGACACGATCACCGTCCCCTCCGAGCTCGACACCATCGAGGTCACCAACGAGATCGCCGATGACCGTCTCTGGTTCGAGATCACCAAGGACATCGTCGGGGCCACCGATCAGGTCGATCTCTCCGACGCCACTTTCACGGTGGCCTGGGAGTGCACCAACGGTGACACCAAGCTGAGCGGCTCCACCACCATCTCCACCGAGGCCCCGACCGTGGTCGACGGCATCCCCGCCGGCTACGACTGCGACGTGGTCGACGAGAGCGACTTCCCCTCGCTCGTCGCCGGATTCAGCTGGGGAGAGCCCTGGGTGAACGGACCGGTCGAGATCACCGAGGGCGGCGAGACCATCGCGGTGACCAACGTCGTCGATGATGACCGGATCGAGTTCATGGTCGTGAAGGAACTGGTCAACCTCGATGGCTCGGGCGTCGACGACGACACGGAGTTCCCCGTGTCGGTCGCGTGCGAGTACGGCTCGGCGAACATCAACTTCGCCGGGACCATCTCGGTGAACCAGCCCTTCTCCGTCGGTCCGGTTCCCCCCGGCAGCGAGTGCACCACCACCGAAGGCGACCTCCCTGCCCTCGGTGAGCTCTTCGAGTGGGGTGAGGTCGAGGTCAGCCCGAACCCGCTCCTCACCGAGGCGATGTCCGAGCAGCCCCGCTTCGCTCCGCAGTCCGAGAGTGTCGAGCTCCCCATCGAGAGGCCCATCGGCATGGGCCAGACCGTCGTGGTGACCAACACGGTTCTCGAGCGGGTCCTCGGATCGGTGGAGGTCACCAAGACCCTCGCGGGCGACGAGGACATCCGTGACGACGACGTCGTCGTCACCCTCGCCTGTGGAGACCTGACCGAGACCATCACCATCGGCCCGGACGAGTCCGGACCGGCGAGCGTCTCGATCGACGGACTCATCCCGGGGGAGACCTGCACCGTGACCGAGCTGGCCGACCAGGCGGGTCTCGCCACAGGCAACGTCGGGATCGTCGTCGCCACCATCGCCGGGGCCGCCGACACCGACTCCGGCGGCGGCATCGCCGCTGAGGTCACGATCGTCGAGGGTTCCACCGAGGTGGAGGTGACCAACACCTACACCGGCGCAGAGGTCGGCGGCGAGAGTGAAGAAGCCACCACCACCACGACCGACGGCACCACCACGACCGAGGAGTCGCAGGTCGGCGGTATCGACGCCGAACGGGGCGATGAGTCCCAGGCCGCCGGCGCCGGCCGGCTTCCCCGGACCGGCACCGATATCGCTCAGATGATCATTGCCGCTCTGGCCGTTGCCCTTCTCGGCCTCGGGCTGGTCGCGGTGACCGGACCCCGACGCCGCTCGGTGAGGATCAGCGGCCGGTAGGACGCCCTCATCTCGGCACCTTCGTAGTGTCGTGAACCACCGGAGTGGCGGTCGGAGCGATCCGACCGCCACTCCGGCGCGGTCGGGTCTCTTGGTCAGATCCCCGACATGTGTGCCGTTGAGCGGTGGGAGGGCCACGGACAGTGGGATTCTTCTGGGTTTAACGGCCCAAATTCCGGGGTAGAGGTGGACAACCACCACATAGCGTGGTTACGTACGGATGTCACCATGGCACGCCGTGGTACGGGGAAGCATCGATCTGCAGGCTTGAACTGGTCGCTTGGCCTGCGGGGAGCTACAGCGAAACCTGCCCCATCGATACATCGACCCGGCGCTTGTCCGGGAACGACGACGTTGGAAGGTTTCCATGCCACAGCCACAACGCTTCATCCCCCGATCGCTCGCTGCGTGTGCCCTCGCCATCGTGGCTTTTCTGGTCCTCGCCCCGGGCGCGGGAGCTGCCGACGAGCCCGTCGAGGAGGGGAACGGTCCTGTCGAGGAGTGCACCGACCACCCCGAACTCGAGCACCACTTCGATCCCGCCGACGCCTCTGGCTGGGTCCGCCACGCCGGCGAGCTTCCTCTGTGTGATCCGGTCTACATCCATCCCACGACCTGGACCTTCGTGAACACGGCCGAAGGCGAGTCGATCTGGCCGCAGGACCTCCTCGGGACCGAGACGTTGGCGGTACCGGTCGACGGCACCTCCATCGCCTTCGCGGCACCCGGGCCGCTCGAATGTGCCCAGGCCGACATCTACTACACCGGCACCCGTTCCGATCCAGGCCTCGCTGACCGACTGCTCAGCCCCGGACACCCGAACGAGCCGCCGCAGCTCTACTGGGAATCCAACGGACCTCGACCGACCTGGGCTGTCTATGGCGGTACCACGGGCGAGAACGGTGTCCTCACCCAGGACTGTGGCGACGACGAGGGAGAGGAGCCCGTGGTCGAGGCGTCGGCGGCCCTGAGCTACGAATGCGGTCCTGATGTGCTGGTCAACCTGAGCGCCGAGGGTGGTCCGGTCGACTTCGTCGTCACCGCCGACGGAGAGGTGGTCGCCTCCCCGACGGTCGACGGCAGCCAGGAGATCATCGTCGAGCTCGACACGGAGGTCCGGATCATCGTCGAGGGCCCCGTCGGCGAGGTGCTCATCGACGAGGTCGTCGTCTTCGAGCCGTGCGTGCTCGGCGAAGAGGAGACCCCGCCCGTTGAGGAGGAGCCCGTCGTGGACGAGGAGGAGGGTGAGATCGCCGGCATCGGCGAGGAAGCCCCCGCCGGCCAGGAAGCTGCCGCTGGGCAGCAAGCCGCTCCGACGACTCTTCCCCGCACCGGTGGGCCCGCGGTGGTCTACGGACTCATCGCCGCCCTGGCCCTCGGCCTCGGCACCGGCCTCCGCACCCTCAGCCGTCGCCTCGTCTGATCACCTGAGTTCTCGCTGCTGACCGCAGCGGTCACGCCTTCCGGTGGGGAGCCCTTTCTCGGGGCTCCCCACCGGCGCGTTCGGCCGTCGTGCATGAGATTCCGACCCGCCCCCGTCCGGGCGGTACGATGTGTCGTCACACCCGGCTGTTCGAAAGAGAGACGCGCGTGCCCGCCACGGTTCTCGTCGGGACCCAGTGGGGAGACGAGGGGAAGGGGAAGTTCACCGACCTCGTCGCCAAGGAGATGTCGATGGTCGTCCGCTATCAGGGCGGCCACAACGCTGGACACACCATCGTCGTCGACGGTGAGTCCTTCGGCCTCCAGTTGGTCCCCAGCGGATGCCTCTATGACCACATCACCACCGTGCTCGGCAACGGGGTGGTGGTCGACCCGAAGGTGCTCATCGCCGAGATGGACATGCTCGAGTCCAAGGGCTTCGACATGTCCCACCTCAAGCTGAGCGGCAACGCCCACCTGATCCTGCCCTACCACCAAGAGCTCGACATGCTCACCGAGCGGCGGCTCGGCCGCAACAAGCTCGGGACCACCAAGCGGGGCATCGGGCCGGCCTATGCCGACAAGTCCACGCGCGTCGGGCTGCGGGTCCAGGACCTCCTCGACCCCAAGATCTTCCGCGAGAAGCTCGATCAGGTCCTCAAGGAGAAGAACTCGGTCCTGGCCAAGGTGTTCAACCGCCTCCCGGCCGACGCCGACGCCATCGCCCACGACTACCTCGAGGTCTACCGGCCCCGGCTCGAGCCCCACATCGCCGACACCGTCGGGTTGGTCCACGAGGCCCTCGAGTCCGGTCAGCACGTCCTGTTCGAAGGCGCCCAGGCCACCTTCCTCGACCTCGACCACGGCACCTATCCCTTCGTCACCAGCTCCAACCCCGTCGCCGGCGGTGCCTGCATCGGGGCGGGCATCGGTCCTCGCCACATCGACCGGGTCATCGGCGTGGGCAAGGCCTATGTCACCCGGGTCGGCTCCGGCCCGTTCCCCACCGAGCTGTTCGGTGACCTCGGCGACACCATCGTCGAGAAGGGCCGCGAGTACGGGGTCAACACCAAGCGGCGCCGCCGTCCCGGCTGGTTCGACGCGGTGATGATGCGCCACGCGGTGAGGCTCAACTCGTTGTCCGAACTGGCGATCACCAAGCTCGACATCCTCGGTGGGCTCGGTCCGCTCCAGGTGTGCGTGGCCTATGACCACCAGGGCGAGCGACTCGAACAGATGCCGTACCACCAGTCGGTGCTGCACAAGTGCACTCCGATCTACGAAGAGCTCCCCGGCTGGGACGACGACATCAGCGGGTCGACCGAACGGTCCCAGCTGCCGAGCGCGACTCGCGACTACCTCGACTTCCTCGAGGCACAGGTCGGCGTTCCCATCCGCCTGGTCGGTGTCGGCCCGGGGCGGGAGCAGTTCATCCACTACGCCGCCTGAGCGGAGGTCACATGAAGGTCTGCGTCGTCGGCAACGGCGCCCGTGAACACGTGCTGGCCGACGTGCTCGGCCGTAGCGACGAGGTCGTCGTCACCCCCGGCAACCCGTTGATCCCCGGCTCGACCCCCGCACCTGCCACCGAGATCGACGCCGACCTCTACGTCGTCGGTCCCGAAGCCCCACTCGTCGACGGGTTGGCCGACCGCCTCCGGGCCTCCGGGCGTCTCGTGTTCGGCCCCGGTGCCGACGGCGCCCATCTCGAAGGGTCCAAGGCGTGGATGAAAGAGGTGGTCGCCACCGCCGACGTCCCCACCGCTCGCCACGGCACCTTCACCGACCAGGCGTCGGCCGAGGCGTTCCTCGACACCCTCGGCGATCTGTTCGTCATCAAGACCGACGGCCTCGCCGCCGGCAAGGGGGTACTCGTCACCCCCGACCGGGCCGAGGCCTCCCACGCGGTGGCCGACTACCTGTCCGGTCAGCGTTTCGGCGATGCCGGCCGCACCGTCGTGATCGAGGAGGGCATGACCGGTCCCGAGCTGTCGCTGCTGGCCATCTGCGACGGCAACCGGGCGGTTCCCCTCGCCCCGGCCCAGGACTACAAGCGGATCTTCGACGACGACCAGGGCCCCAACACGGGCGGCATGGGTGCCTACTCGCCGGTGCCCGTCGTCGACGACGACCTGATCGGCACGGTCATGGACCGATTCGTCGAGCCGACCCTCCATCAGCTGCGCAGCCGCGGGATCGACTACCGCGGCGTGCTCTATGCCGGGCTCATGCTCACTCCCGAGGGCCCCAAGCTCGTCGAGTACAACGTCCGGTTCGGCGACCCTGAAGCCCAGGTCGTCCTGCCCCGCTTCGCCGATGACCTCGGCGCGCTGCTCGCCGATGCTGCCTCCGGATCGTTGTCGCGCGAGCCGAGGTTCGTCGACTCCGCCGCGGTCACCGTCGTCGCCGCCACCGAGGGATACCCCGCATCACCGCGCACCGGTGATGTGATCGAGGGTCTCGACGAGGCGGCCGCGAAGGAGGGCATCCGCATCTATGGCGCTGGGGTTGCCCGAGACGACGAAGGCAGGCTGGTCACCGCCGGCGGCCGGGTGCTGTCGGTGACAGCTCTCGGCCCGACCCTCACCGACGCTCGAGCACGCGCCTACGGGGCGATCGACACCATCTCGTGGCCCGGAATGCACACTCGTCGCGACATCGCAATCGGTGCGGTCGCCGCGGGCGATGGGTGACACGAGCGATGGTGGACACGTGGGTCCAGGTCGGTGGAGGGCGATCAGCTGGCTTGGTCGACCGGCTCGACCTGGTCGAACAACGACCTCGATCCGTCGCTGACCTCGGGCTCGTTGGACTCGACGCCGGGTCGGTTCGTCGTCATGTCGTCGTTCCCGAACTCGAACTCGATCCCCCTCGGGACCGACGAGAGCTGGGCCTCGAACAGCTCGGCGGGAGCGGCGGTGGTCGGAGCGGCCTTGGCGGCACGCTTCCGCTCCTTCTCGGCTCGCCGGATCTCTCGCCGCGACCGCATGACCGGCCGGGCGGCCGACGACCGGATCCCCGCCGCGGCGATCGCACAGCTGACACACAGCGGCTTGCGCTGACCGTAGGGGTAGACGACACAGTCGCCGCAGTACTCGCCCCCGCAGTGGGTGCACGAAGCTTCCCTACGTTCGAAGACGTGCTTTTCGCAGGCTCCGTCCATCGTCTCCCTGCCTCGTGTCGTGTGGACCGGGCGTCGGATTACCGACCTGGCCGATCCTCGTTGTCCCTGTCCTTACTGTGGTCGGCCACACCGGCGAGAGCCTTGATAGGCCGAATGGCACAATCCCCTTGGTTTCTCGCCCCTCGACCCCCAGCCGAACGACCCCAGGAGGTCCGTGGTGTCCGAGCTGATTCCCAACGTGCTCGCTGAGCGCTACGCCTCCGAGGCCATGAGGACCATCTGGTCGCCGGCCAACAAGGTGGTTCTCGAGCGGCGGCTCTGGATCGCCGTTCTCGCGGCGCAGCGCGATCTCGGTGTCGAGGTTCCTGCGGGCGTGATCGAGGCCTACGAGGCCGTCGCCGAGCGCGTCGATCTCGACTCGATCGCCCGTCGTGAGCGCATCACCAAGCACGACGTGAAGGCACGGATCGAGGAGTTCTGCGACCTCGCCGGCCATGAGCTGATCCACCGCGGAATGACCTCTCGCGACCTGACCGAGAACGTCGAGCAGCTCCAGGTCCGTCAGGCCCTCACCCTGGTGCGGGACCGGCTCGTGACCACCGTCGTGCGCCTCGCGGAGCGGGCCGTCGAGCACCGCGACACCGTGATCACCGGGCGCAGCCACAACGTCCCCGCCCAGGCCACCACCCTCGGCAAACGCTTCGCCAACGCCGCCGCCGAGACTCTCGCCGCCCTCGACCGGATCGAGGACCTCCTCGCCCGCTACCCCCTCCGCGGCATCAAGGGTCCGGTGGGCACCCAACAGGACCAGATCGACGTCCTCGGTGGACCCGACACCGCCACCCGCCTCGAGGAGGTCGTCGCCGCCCATCTCGGTTTCGACAACGTGCTCGTCGCTGTGGGTCAGGTCTATCCCCGATCTCTCGACCTCGACGTCGTCTCGGCGTTGGTGCAGGCTTCGGCCGGTCCGTCGAGCTTCGCCACCTCCATCCGACTCATGGCCGGCCACGACCTGGTCACCGAGGGCTTCGCCGCCGGCCAGGTCGGCTCCTCGGCCATGCCCCACAAGATGAACACCCGTTCCTCGGAACGGGTCAACGGGTTGGCGGCCGTCCTCTCTGGTCACCTCACCATGGTCAGCGCCCTCGCGGGCGACCAGTGGAACGAGGGCGACGTCTCCTGTTCGGTCGTCCGCCGGGTGGCACTCCCCGACGCGTTCTACGCCCTCGACGGCCTCTTCGAGACGTTCCTCACCGTGGTCGACGACTTCGGCGCCTATCCCGCGGTCATCGAGGCCGAACTGGCCCGGAACCTGCCCTTCCTCGCCACCACCCGGGTGCTCATGGCCGCCGTCGACGCCGGCGTCGGGCGGGAGACCGCTCACGAGATCATCAAGGAGCACGCGGTGGGCGCCGCTCTCGACCGACGGGAGCACCCCACCGAGGCACTCGACCTCCTCGACCGGCTCGCCTCCGACGAGCGGCTCGGACTCGACGCCGACGCCATTGCCTCGCTGGTCGCCGATCCGCTCTCTTTCACCGGCGCGGCCGGGTCCCAGGTCGATGCGCTCGCTGCCCGGGCCTCGGAGTTGGCGACCACCCATCCGGACGCGGCCGCGTACCGACCCGGAGCGATTCTGTGAGCGGCCAGACCCCCGCCCCGGGCGAGCCCCAACCGACCGGACTCCCGCTCGTGCATCGGGGCAAGGTCCGCTCGCTCTACGACGCGGGCGACGGCAACCTGCTGCTCGTCGCGTCCGACCGGATCTCGGCGTTCGACGTGGTGATGGCCGAACCGATCCCCGACAAGGGTCGGATCCTCACCGCCATGTCGGCGTTCTGGTTCGACGAGCTCGCCGATGTGGCATCCACCCACCTGGTGAGCACCTCGATCGACGACTTCCCACCCGGTGCCCAGCTCCCCGAACTGGTGGGCCGGGCGTCACTGTGTCGCCGGGCGGAGATGTTGCCCGTCGAGTGCATCGTTCGCGGCTACCTGGCCGGCACGGCCTGGAAGGAGTACCGCCAGAGCGGAACCGTTCACGGTCAGTCGATGCCCGAGGGGCTCCGCGAGTCCGAACGGCTGTCCGAACCGGTGTTCACCCCGTCGATCAAGGCGGAGGTGGGGGAGCACGACGAGAACATCGGCTTCGACGAGGCAGTGGCCCTCATCGGTCCCGAGCTCGCCGAAGCGGCCCGGGACATCTCCCTCGCACTCTACGAACGTGGGGCGGCACTCGCCGCCGAACGGGGGATCATCATCGCCGACACCAAGTTCGAGCTGGGCCTGATCGACGGTGCGCTCGTGGTGGCCGACGAGGTGCTCACGCCCGACTCGTCACGCTTCTGGTCGGCGGATACCTGGCAGCCGGGTTCGACTCCTCCGGCGTTCGACAAGCAGCCTCTCCGCGACTGGCTCGACGGTCTCGACTGGGACAAGACGCCGCCACCACCCGCCCTGCCCCAGGACGTCGTCGACTCGACCCGGGCCCGCTACCTCGAGGCCTATGAGCGCATCACCGGTAGGGCGTTCTCGGAATGGCCCGGTGGCACTCCGGCGTGAGGTCGCGGATGTGCGACGATGAGGCCATGACGTTCGACGTGAAGATCGAGGTCCGGCTGCGTGCCGGGGTGGCCGACCCGGAGGGCTCGACGATCGAGCGGTCCCTCCCCGCGCTGGGCTTCGACGGTGTCACCGGCGTGCACGTTGGCAAGTGCATCCGCTTCACCGTCGAGGCGACCGACGAGGGTGCCGCTCGGGCCGAGGTCGAGGACATGTGCTCGCGCTTTCTCACCAACCCCGTGATCGAAGACGCCGAGATCACCGTCACCGCGGCGGCGCCGGCGTGAGCGTGCGTGTCGGGGTCGTCCTCTTCCCCGGCTCCAACTGCGAACAGGACGTGGTCGAAGCAGTCGGAATGCTCGGCGGCGTTGGAGAGATCCTCTGGCATGGCGACTCGACCATCAATGGCGTCGATGCCGTGGTGGTCCCCGGGGGATTCGCCCATGGTGACTATCTGCGTCCCGGTGCCATCGCGCGCTTCTCGCCGATCATGTCGGCAGTCGCCGACTTCGCCAACGACGGCGGCCCGGTTGTGGGGATCTGCAACGGGTTCCAGGTGCTCACCGAAGCGGGACTGCTCCCCGGCGCACTACAGAAGAACCGCGGGCTGAAGTTCCTGTGTGGGCCATCCACCCTTCGGGTCGAGACCTCCGACACCGTCTTCACCGATGGAATCGATCCCGGCGCTGAGCTGTCGATCCCGATCAACCATTTCGAGGGGAACTACACCTGTTCCCCCGAGACTCTCGCCCAGCTGCGAGACGAGGACCGTGTCGTCTTCCGCTATGTCGACAACCCCAACGGGTCGGTCGACGACATCGCCGGCATCTGTTCGCGGGGACGAAACGTGGTCGGACTCATGCCTCACCCCGAACGGGCGATGCTCGAGGTTCTCGGATCGGTCGACGGCCGGCGTCTGTTCACATCGCTGCTGGCCTCGGTCGGTCGCGTCCGGGCCGCCTGAGGCCCCCGCGCTGGGCCCCGGGCGATCGGTCGTTCGGCGATCAGGGTCGAGCGCGTGAGATCCCGGCGGCTTTCAAGGTCGCGGCGGGAACACCGACCGAGCGAAACGCGTCATAGGAGATGCCCTTGCGCTCGGCATAGGGCTTGGCGGCCTGCACGAACTCGGCTTCGAGCTCGCTCAGGTCGGCTCCCTTGTCGTCACGCTCGAGCTCGACGGTGAGGTCCATCTTCTCCTGGGTCAACTCCAGGCGCTTGACCGGGTCAGCATCAGCCATCTCGAGGTCGATCTTCTCGAGGCGCTTCGCGATGGATTCGGGCGTCCGCTTACGGCCGCGCTTGGGTTTGTGGGCCTCGAGCGCTTCGAGGTAGCGGCGAACAGCCCGACCTTGAGTGCGGCCTTCGGCGAGCGCCGCCTTGTGCTCGTCGGACATCGGAGTTTTACGGCTCTTGTTGGTAGGCATCAAGGGTAAAGATGACCACGGAACCCGTCTCATATCAAGCCGCGCACTCCTGGCGCTTTAGTGAATGAACATCGATCGATCGGAAGCGCATTTCACGGGTCCCGCGGCACAGGGCCGTGCGGGTACGGTTCAGGGCATGACCGAGCCACTTCACCGCTCTCTCGGCCTGACCGACGACGAGGCCGCCGACATCGCCGAGATCCTCGGGCGGGAACCGAACCCTCTCGAGTTCTCGATGTACGCGGTCATGTGGTCCGAGCACTGCTCATACAAGTCCTCTCGGGTACACCTCGGTCGACTTCCGAGCGAGGGAGAGCGGGTGCTGGTCGGCCCGGGTGAGAACGCCGGGGTCATCGATGTGGGCGACGGCATCGCCGTTGCCTTCCGCATCGAGAGTCACAATCACCCGTCGGCGATCGAGCCATATCAGGGTGCCGCCACCGGCGTCGGGGGCATCCTCCGCGACATCTTCACCATGGGGGCCCGGCCCATCGCCCTCATGGACCCCCTCCGGTTCGGTCCCCTCGACGACGCCCGCAGCCGATGGATCGCCGAAGGGGTCATCAGCGGCATCTCCGGCTACGGCAACTCGGTGGGAGTGCCCACCGTCGGCGGTGAGACGGTCTTCGACCCGACCTACACCGGCAATCCGCTGGTCAACGTGCTCTGCCTGGGTGTGCTGCCCGTGGAACGACTCGTTCTCGGCCAGGCCACCGGAGCCGGCAACCTGGCGGTGCTCCTCGGAAACTCCACCGGCCGCGACGGCATCGGTGGGGCCAGCGTGCTCGCCTCGGCAGGGTTCTCCGACGACGGAGCCGACGCCGACAAGCGTCCGAGCGTCCAGGTCGGTGACCCCTTCGAGGAGAAGCGCCTCATCGAGGCCTGCCTCGAGCTGCTCGACTCCGGTTTGGTGGTCGGCATCCAGGACCTGGGCGCCGCCGGACTGTCCGGCGGGACCTCCGAGACCGCCTCGCGAGGCGGAATGGGCATGAACGTCGACGTGTCGGCCGTGCCGGTCCGCGAGACCGACATGGAGCCCTTCGAGGTGATGACCAGCGAGTCACAGGAGCGGATGCTGGCCATCGTCGAACCCGGCGACGTCGACCAGGTGATGGAGATCTGTCGGCGCTGGGAGGTGCAGTCGACCGTCATCGGCACCGTCACCGCCCCCGACGCCGACGGCACCGGGTGGCTGCGCATCCTCGACGGGTCCGACGGCGACGAGCTCGCCAAGATCCCCGCCGCGTCACTCCACGAGTCCGCCCCCAAGTATCACCGGCCCCTCGCCCCGCCCGCCGACCTCGACCAGCGCCGGGCCGACAGTCCCAGCCGGCTCCCCGCCCCCTCCGATGCCGGAGCCGACCTGCTCGGCATGCTCTGCGACACCTCGTGGGTGTGGTCCCAGTACGACCACCAGCTGTTCCTCAACACGGTCGTCACCCCCGGCGGCGACGCCGCGGTGCTCCGGCTGAAGCACCCCACCACCGGGGAGGACACCGGGCGCGGGCTCGCGCTGACCACCGACGGCAACCACCGCTGGTGTGCGGTCGACCCCCGTCAGGGCACCGCCAACACCGTGGCCGAGTCGGTCCTCAACCTGGCGGTCGTCGGCGCCTACCCCGTCGCTCTCGTCAACTGCCTCAACTTCGGGAACCCCGAACACCCCGAGGTGATGTGGCAGTTCTCCGAGGCGGTCGACGGGATGGCCGAGGCGTGCCGGGTCTTCGGGATTCCCGTGGTCGGCGGCAACGTCAGCCTCTACAACGAGTCGGCCGGCACCAACATCGACCCGACCCCGATCCTCGGGACCCTCGGGTTGATCGACCTCCTCGACCGCCAGCCCCCCGGGCCTCGCTTCGTCGAGGGCGGACGGATCGTCCTGCTCGGCGAACCCTCCTCCGAGCTCGCCGGGTCTCGCTGGGCCTTCGATCGTGGCCATCGGGGCGGGACCCTCGCACCCGTCGACGGCGCTGCACACTCGGCGCTGGCGTCGCTCGTGCGCGACCTCGTCGCCGGAGGCCTCGTCCTCGGTGCTCGCGACGTCGCCGACGGCGGGCTCGGAGTGGCCCTCGCCGAGATGGCCGTCGCATCGGGTGTCGGCTTCACCGTGGCGCGCATCGCCGACCACGGCGAACTGTTCAGCGAGGCCCCGTCCCGGGTCGTGATGTGCGTCGGGGCCGAGGACCTCGCCGCGGTCGAAGCTGCAGCCAACGGTCTCGGGGTCCCCGTGAGTCGGCTCGGGCTCGCCAGCGGCGACCGTCTCGTGGTCAAGGACCTTCTCGACGTCGGACTCGACGAGGCCACCGCCGCGTGGCGTGACCGGCTCCCCCAGGCGCTCGGATCGGGCACCACCCAGGGCTGATTCACGGGTTGCACCGGTTGGAGCGCGGGACCCCTACGATGGGGGTGTGGCCGACCCCGAGACCGACCTTCTCGACGCCGACCCGGACGACGACACGCCCAAAGAGGCGTGCGGGGTCTTCGGCATCTACGCCCCCGGCCAGCCTGTGGCCCACCTCACCTACCTCGGCCTCTTCGCCCTGCAACACCGTGGCCAGGAGTCGGCCGGTATGGCGGTCTCCGACGGTGAGCTGATCACCGTGGTCAAGGAGATGGGGCTGGTCTCCAACGCCTTCGACGAGCGCACCCTCGCTGCTCTCTCGGGCTATCTCGCCATCGGCCACACCCGCTACTCCACCACCGGTTCGAGCACCTGGCGCAACTCCCAGCCAGCTTTTCGCGACGTCGGCAGCCTCAGCTTCGCCCTCGGCCACAACGGCAATCTGGTCAACACCCGCGAGCTCGCCGACCAGGCCGGCATGCTCCCCGGGGCGGTGGCCAGCGACACCGACGTCCTCGCCGAACTGCTCGCCATCGAGCTCGGCAAGACCGGCGCCTCGGCCGACCTCGAGGCGGCGCTCACCGCCGTCCTGCCCGGGCTCGAGGGCGCCTTCTCGCTCACCCTCAACGACTCCGAACGCCTCTACGGCGTGCGCGACCCGCACGGGTTCCGACCGCTCTGTCTCGGCCGGCTCGACAACGGGTGGGTGCTCGCCTCGGAGAGTCCGGCGCTCGACATCATCGGCGCGGTGTTCATCCGCGAGCTCGACCCCGGCGAGATGGTCGTCATCGACGCGACCGGTCCCCGCTCGGTCTTCCCGTTCGCGGCCGAGCGGATCGATCCCAAGCTCTGCCTCCTCGAGTTCGTCTACTTCTCCCGGCCCGACACCCGCCTCTACGGCCGCAGCGTCCACCAGGCCCGACTGCACATGGGCGAACAGCTCGCCGAGCAGTTGCCGGTCGAGGCCGACATGGTGATGGGCGTCCCCGAGTCCGGCATCCCCGCGGCCGAGGGTTATGCCCTTCGCAGCGGCATCGCCTACGGGCAGGGCCTGGTGAAGAACCGATACATCGGCCGCACCTTCATCGCTCCCAGCCAGGAGATGCGGGCCCAGGCGGTCCGCATGAAGCTCAACCCGCTGCGCGAGAACATCGAGGGCAAGCGGGTGGTCGTCATCGACGACTCGGTCGTGCGGGGTACCACCACCCGCGCCATCGTCAAGATGCTGCGCGAAGCCGGTGCCTCCGAGGTCCATCTGCGCATCTCGTCGCCGCCTTACCGCTGGCCGTGCTTCTACGGCATGGACACCGGCACCCGCGGCGAACTGCTGGCCGCCAACCTCACCGTCGAGGAGATCCGCGACTACCTCGACGCCGACACCCTCGCCTACCTGTCCCTCGACCGGCTGGTCGCCGCCGTCGACCAGGCGGGAGCAGGCAAGGCCGGGTTCTGTGATGCCTGCCTCACCGGCAACTACCCCACCGAGATCCCCGTCGAGCTCGGCAAGGCCACCCTCGAGGGCAAGCTCGACGTACCGGTCGACTCCCGCGGCCGGATCCGCAGCGGCGACCACATCCTCCCCGCCGACGAGGCCAACTCGGCCGTCGCTCCCCGCCTGGGCGAGTCCGGGTGAGCACCAGCACACCCGAGGCCGGCCACCCCGACGAGCCCGGCGAGACCTATGCCAGCTCCGGGGTCGACATCGCCGCCGGGGAGAGCGCCGTCGAGCGCATCAAGGATCACGTCCGATCCACGTTCCGCCCCGAGGTCGTCGGCGACATCGGTGGCTTCGGTGGGCTCTTCGAGTTCCCCCAGCACCGATACCGCCACCCGGTCATGGTCTCGGCCACTGACGGCGTCGGCACCAAGGCCCTGCTCGCCCAACGGCTCGACCGCTTCACCACCATCGGCATCGACCTGGTGGCCATGTGCGTCGATGACATCGTGTGTCAGGGTGCCGAGCCGCTGTTCTTCCTCGACTACATCGCGGTGGGTCGCCTCGACCCCGACCACATCGAGGCGCTGATCGAGGGTGTCGCCGAAGGGTGCCGCACCGCGGGCTGCGCCATCGTCGGTGGGGAGATGGCCGAGCACCCCGGGGCCATGGAACCCGGCGAGTTCGACCTCGTGGGCTTCGCCGTTGGTGTGGTCGAACGAGACCAGATCATCACCGGCGACCACGTCCGTCCCGGCGACCGGCTCATCGGAATCCCCTCGCCCAACCTCCGCTCCAACGGCTACTCCCTCGCCCGTCGGGTCCTGCTCGAACGCCAAGGTCGCGACCTCGACGAGCCGGCATGGGAGGGCGCCCACCACAGCCTCGGCGACGAGTTGCTCGCCCCCTCGGTCATCTACGCACCCGCCATCCGCGAGCTGTTGAAGGTCGTCGACGTGCACGGCATCGCCCACATCACCGGCGGCGGCATCACCGGAAACCTGCCCCGAGCCCTCGGCAAGGGCAACGACGCCGAGGTCGATCGCACCGCGTGGGAGGTCCCCCCGATCTTCGGGGAGATCCAGCGCGGCGGCAACGTCTCCACCGACGAGATGTACCGCACCTTCAACATGGGGCTCGGCATGGTCGTCGCCGTCCCCGGTGAGGACGCCCATCGCACCCTCGACGTGCTGCGCACCGCCGGGCACCGGGCCGCCGAGGTGGGCGAGGTCGCCAAGGGCCACGGCGAGGTCCGCTGGACCTGATGGCTGACACCACCGACCCCAAGGCCGCTCTCGTCGAGCACCTGCTCACCCACTCGGTGCGCCGAGGTGACTTCGTCCTCAAGTCGGGCAAGCCCACCACCTGGTTCATCGACTCCAAGCAGACGGCGTGTCGGCCCGACGGCATCCTCCTCGTCGCCGACGCCGCTCTCGCCGCCCTCCCTGACAGCATCACCGCCATCGGGGGGCTCACCGCTGGTGCCGACCCGGTCGCCTTCGGCATCGCCGCGGTGGCGGCCACCCGGGGCCGGGAGCTGCGCAGCTTCTCCATCCGCAAGGAGGCCAAGGACCACGGCGTCACCGGCCGACTGGCCGGAGCGCTCGAACCCGGCGACCGCGTCGTCATCGTCGAGGACACCGTCACCCGTGGTTCGTCGCCACTCGAAGCGGCCCGGGCGGTGCGTGAGCTCGGCGCCGAACCGGTGCTCATCATGCCGATCGTCGACCGCGGCGGCACCTGCGGCGAGCTGGCTGCCGCCGAAGGCATCGACTTCCTCCCCCTCGTCACCGCCCCCGACCTCGGGTTCGACTACGAGGGCTGAGCGGCCCGGCCCGAGCGACGCCTGGCATTTGGTCGGTCAGACATGACGACCGGTACCGTTGCATCATGTCCAACACTGCTGCCTACTCCCTGAAGATCCGCGTCCGGCTCGACAACACCCCGGGGGCACTCGGCGAGCTCGCGACCGCAGTAGGGGCAGCAGGAGCGAACATCGTCGGTCTCGAGGGATTCGAGGCCAAGGGCCGCTTCCTCGACGAGGACCTCGTGGTGAACTGCCGCGACGAGCCCCATCAGGAGAAGGTGCTCGACGCCATCCGGGCGCTCGACCACATCGAGCTCCTGTCGTTCGAGGACCGCACCTTCCAGATGCACGAGGGCGGAAAGATCGAGGTCTTGCCCCTCGCTCCGGTGCTCGACCGTGAAGACCTGTCCATGGCCTACACCCCCGGTGTGGCTCGGATCTGCACCGCCATCCACGAGAACCCCGACCGCTCCCACGACCTCACCATCCGCAAGAACACCGTCGCCATCGTCTCCGACGGCACCGCCGTGCTCGGCCTCGGCGACATCGGCCCCGAGGCGGCCATGCCGGTGATGGAGGGCAAGGCGCTTCTGTTCAAGGCCTTCGCCGGGGTCGACGGCTTCCCCATCTGTCTCGACACCAAGGACGCCGACGAGCTGGTCGACACCGTCGTGCGCCTCGCTCCCACCTTCGGTGGCATCAACCTCGAGGACATCTCCGCACCGCGCTGCTTCGAGGTCGAGGATCGTCTCAAGGAGCTCCTCGACATCCCTGTGTTCCACGATGATCAGCACGGCACCGCCGTCGTCGTCCTCGCGGCCCTCGAGAACGCCCTGAAGCTCACCGGCCGCAAGATGGAGGACCTCCGGGTCGTCATCGCCGGGGTCGGCGCCGCCGGTGTGGCCATCGGCAAGATCCTGTTGTCCGCCGGCGTGGCCGAGGTCATCGGGACCGACCGCCAGGGCGCCATCTGGGAAGGTCGGGACAACCTCAACGTGGCCAAGCAGTGGTTCGCGGAGAACACCAACCGGGAGCGCAAGGAGGGGACCCTCGGCGAGGTCATGGAAGGCGCCGATGTCTTTGTCGGGGTCAGCGGTCCCGGTCTGATCACCGCAGGCGACCTGCGACGCATGGCCCCCGACCCCTTCGTGTTCGCCCTCGCCAACCCCGAGCCCGAGATCCGTCCCGAAGCCGCCGACGGGCTGGCCAAGGTGATCGCCACCGGTCGCAGCGACTACCCGAACCAGATCAACAACGTGTTGGCTTTCCCCGGAATCTTCCGTGGTGCGCTCGACGCCAACGCCCACTCCATCACCGAGGGCATGAAGCTCGCCGCCGCCCGTGCCATCGCCGACTCGGTGAGCGAGGACGATCTCGACGTGCAGCACATCGTGCCGTCGGTGTTCGACCGCACCGTCGCCATCGAGGTGGCCCGCGCGGTCGAGGCGGCGGCGATCTCCGAGGGCGTCATCCGCAGCTGACAGGCCCGGTCTCGATCGGCGCCGCTAGGTTCCGAGTTCATGGAACGAAGCGAGGCCTGAGCCGCCGTTGGACTCCCTCTTCATCGCCTTGGGCGTGGTTTTCCTCGCGGAGCTCGGGGACAAGACCCAGCTCGTCGCGGTCAGCCTCGCCACCCGTCACCGGGCGAGTCTCGTCCTCTTCGGGATCTTCGTCGCGTTCGCCGTCACCCAGGGGTTCGCCGCGATCGTCGGGGGGCTCCTCGGTGCGGCTCTTCCCGAGACCGCCATCGGGATCGGGGCGGCGGTCATCTTCTTCGGGTTCGCGGTCTGGACCTGGCGTGACGCCGACGAGGACGACGATGCCGACGAGCTCACCGCCAGCACCGGTGGTGGACTCCGTGCGCTGGCCGGGGTGATCGTCGCCATGACCGTCGCCGAGCTCGGCGACAAGACGATGCTGGCCACGACCACCCTGGCGGCGGACCGGGATCCGTTCCTCGTCTGGATGGGCGGGACCTTCGGTGCCACCGCAGCAGCCGGCCTCGGCGTGGTGGTCGGACTGCTCCTCGGTGCTCGGCTGCCCGCCCGCACCACCAGGCGGCTTGCGGCAGTGCTCTTCGCGGTGTTCGGCGTCTTGTTGCTCGTCGATACCCTCCTCTGACCGATACCGTCCAGGCCTATGACACTGCTCGGGACCTCCGTGCGTCGGGTCGAGGACCAGCGTCTCCTCGTCGGCGAGGCCACCTTCGTCGCTGACCTCGACCTCCCCGAGGTCGCGGCGGTCGGATTCGTCACCTCGACCGTCGCCCACGGTCGCATCGTCCGCGTCGATGTGGCCGACGCTCGGTCCATGCCGGGGATCCTCGACGTGGTGACCGGCGACGACATCGACCTGCCGGCACTCCCGCCGGTCTTCCCCTACGTGCCCGAGGGGATGGCCCGTCCCCTTCTCGCCACCGAGGTGGTGCGCTACGTGGGGGAGCCCATCGTCGCCATCGTCGGAGAGGATGCCGCCTCGGTCGCCGATGCACTCGAGGCTGTCGTCATCGACATCGACTCGCTTCCCGCCGTCATCGGCGCCGTCGACGCCCGCCGCGACGAGATCCTGCTCTTCCCGGAGGTCGGCACCAACCTCGCCGCGACCCATGCCGCCGGATCCGACGACGAGCCACCCTTCGCCGAGTGCGAGGTCGTCGTCGAGGGCACCTTCATCAACCAGCGCCTCGCCCCGTGCCCGATCGAGACCCGGGTCGCGGCCGCCCGATGGGGAGACGACGGCCGTCTCGTGTTCCACGCCTCGTGCCAGGGCGTCCACCCGATCCGGGCCCAGCTCACCGGTACCTACGGTCTCGACCTGGCCGAGGTGCAGGTCATCACCAGCGACGTCGGCGGAAGCTTCGGGGCCAAGGCCCGTCTCGGCCCCGAGGAGCTCCTCCTGCCCCTGCTGGCGCAGCGGACCGGTCGCCCGGTCCGTTTCTTGCCTGACCGCAGCGCCGACATGGTGGGACTCGGCCACTCCCGTGCGCAGGTCCAGACCGTTCGCGTCGGGGGCGACCGCGACGGCACCCTCCGATGCCTCGACGTCGAGGTCGTCGGCGATGCCGGGGCCTATCCCATCGTGGGCCCGAACCTGGTCAAGAACACCGGGGACCTCATGCCCGGCCCCTATCGGATCGGACATGTCCGGGCTCGCTCGGTCTCGGTCCTCACCAACACCAACCCGGTGCTCGCCTATCGGGGTGCGGGACGGCCCGAAGCGGGGGCGTTGATCGATCGGGCGGTCGACCTGTTCGCCGCCGAGATCGGGATGGACCCGCTCGATGTCCGGACCCACAACCTCATCGGACCCGACGAGTTCCCGTGGCAGAGCCCCACCGGACTCACCTACGACTCGGGTGACTATCCCGCTGCTGTCGAGGCGGTGCGCACGGCCATCGACCACGACGGCCTGAGGCAGGAGCAGGCCACTCGACGGGAGGCGGGGGCGCGGCAGGCGCTCGGTGTGGGGTGGTCGGTCTTCATCGACCGCACCGGCGGACCCGGGGGAAGCGAGTACGGCTCGGTCGAGCTCCGACCCGACGGCACCGTGCTCGCGCTCACCGGCTCGTCTCCCTACGGACAGGGTCATCACACCGCCTGGGCGATGCTCGTCGCCGACCGCACCGGGCTCCCCCTCGAACGCATCGAGGTCGTCCACGGCGATACCGACATCGTCCCCCGGGGCAACATCACCGGAGGTTCGAAGTCCGCCCAGAAGGCGGGGTCGGCCATCGCCGAGGCGACCGACACGCTGGTCGTGGCCGCACGCGAGCGGGCGGCCGATCTGCTCGAGGCCTCGGTCGACGACGTGGTCCTCGACCTCGACACTGCGACGTTCTACGTTGCTGGCTCTCCGGGCGCGACGACGGTCGGCTGGTCCGATCTCGGCGCCGGGCTGGTCACCGACGGTCCCGAACCCGAGACGCTTCGCTGCGAGTCCGACTTCTCCGGGGAGGGACCCACCTACCCCTACGGTGCCTATGCGGCGGTCGTCGAGGTCGACCTCGACACGGGGGGAGTCGACCTCGTGCGTCTGGTCACCGTCGACGACGCGGGCACCGTGCTCAACCCGATGCTGGCCATGGGGCAGGTTCACGGTGGGATCGGCCAGGGAATCGCCCAGGCGCTGTTCGAGGAGTTCATCTACGACGATGACGGCAACCCCCTGACCGCCAGCTTCGCCGACTACGCCATCCCGACCACCGCCGACCTCCCCGCCTACGAATCGTCGCTGACCGAGACCCCGTCGCCGAACAACCCGCTCGGCTTCAAGGGCATCGCCGAGTCGGGAACGATCGGGGCGCCTCCGGCGATCCAGAACGCCGTCATCGACGCACTGGCGCATCTCGGGGTCCGCCACATCGACATGCCCCTCACCCCCGAGCGGGTCTGGCAGGCCATCGCCGAGGCGCCCGACGCTCCCTGACCCCCGCGCCCCCGCGCCCCCCGCCATTCTGTGAGTGGTTTCGTTCGCCAGCCGCGAGGAACCCCGCACAGAAGAGCTGGGGGACGACTCACGCGGTGGCGAGAGGCTGCCAGCCCCGACGCTGGAGCATGTCTCGGACCTCGTGCACGAACCGATCGGGCTTCCGCAACATCGTGCCGGTGACGATCAGGCGCTCCCACCCGGCGAGAGCGAGCTGGTTGATGCGGTGCAGATCGGTCTGGACGAGCTCGGCGTTGGTGAGGTGGTCCACGCCGTACACCTCGACCAGCACCCGATAGGTGGGCCAGGCGAAGTCGACGGTGACCGTGACCCCGTCGGCGCAGGTGACCGGGACGAGGCGCTGGGGCACGGGGACCCGCCCTGAGTCGACGAGTATCCGATAGGCGCTCTCCTCGGTGTCGCTGTCGCCACGCCGAACTCCGTAGTGCTGCGCGATCAGTGAGCGGAGCACACCGAGACCGTCCCGGCCTCGACGGCTGTGGTCGACGAGGGTGCCGAGCAGCTCTTTCCAGCTGAGGTCGTGCTCCCGCATCGCACGCCACATGGCCGACCGGGTGAGCTCACGATCGACCGCACCCAGGTCGAGGACCGTGCGGGCCAGACCGGTGACGGGGATCCCCGAGACGATGTGGGCGTCGGCCAGGTGGAGGTCCCGGACCCGGTGACAGATCTGGCCCCGACGTCGGGGATCGCGGGGGTAGGGGACGCTCACCTCGATGGGGACCGGTGCGGCGCCGGCGATGCCCCACAGGCGTGCCGCGGTCCGGTGCGAGGCGACCGCACCCGGACCGTGGGCCAGGACCGCGACCATTGCCCGCTGCTCGAAGGTCGACGGCACGCCGGCGATGACGAGCACCCCTCGGCTGGCGCGCCGCCAGAATCCCTGCTGGCAGCGCCGGTGGACGAGGGAGTCGGTGCCTCCCTGCTCCTGTAGTTGAGAGAGCGAGAACGCTCCGTGCTGGCGACGGGCGAGATCGGCGACCAGCGTGTCGATGCGGGACATGGGAACCCCCGGTGTCGTCGTGACAGGCGGGGGAAGCCGTGCGGGGACGCTAGTGAACGGTGTGGCGTGTGGCCAGGGTGACCGGCCGTCTATCCGTTATGTGAGTGGTTTCGTTCGCGGAACGCGAGGAACCACTCACAGAACGGAAGTGGGGGGCGGCTGGTGGGAGGTTCCGGTGCCGGTTCGGAGGGGTGCGAGAGCATCGACCATGGTGGCGAGGGCGCCGAACATGGCGTCGGCGCCCTGCTCGAGCGGCTCGGTCGCCTCGAATCGGCCATCGACCACCTGGCGCATGGCGAAGGGGATCGGGACGGCCTGGACGACCGGCACCATCTGCAGCGCCGACAGGACCGGCTTGAGCAGCGCCACCGCCCGGGTGCCACCCGCCACTCCTCCGTAGCTCACGAGCCCCGCCGGCTTGTGGTTCCACTCGGTGTAGAGGAAGTCGAGGGCGTTCTTGATGGCCGCGTTGAAGCCGTGGTTGTACTCGGGCATGACGAACACGAACGCGTCGGCCCGAGACACCGTGGCGCTCCATGCCTTGGTGTAGTCGTGTTCGTAGCGCCCGAGCCGGGGGTGGTGCGGTTCGTCGAACAGCGGCAGGTCGACCTCGGCCAGGTCGACGAGCTCGACCTCGAACCCCTCGTGTGACCGGGCCCGCTCCGCGACCCACTCGGCGATGGGAAGTCCGATGCGGCCGGGACGGGTGCTGGCGATGACGATCTGAAGGAGGGGACGGTCCATGGGTCTCTCGGGTCGGGAACGGAAACGGTTCGGGTGGTCAGCCGTGCTGCCATTGCGGAGTCGGCGCATCGATCCGGTCGAGGGTGGACTCGACTCGACCGAAGCGGTCGGCGCCCGCCTGCCACTCCCGCTGGGCTTCGTCGATCTCGTCCCGGGTCCGAGCCACGAAGTTCCACCACATGAGCAGGTCGTCGTCGAACGGCTCACCGCCGATGAGGACAACTCGAGCGTGGTCGTCGGTGACGAGGTCGAGCTCGTCCCGCCCGAGACCGAGGTAGGCGAGCGATCCGGGCGCGACCTCTTGCCCGTCGAGGGTGACGCTGCCCTCGACGACGATGAGGGCATGCTCGAAGCTCGGATCGAGCGGGGCGGCGAGACCGGCCTCGAACACCAGGTCGGCGCCGACCAGTGGGGTGTCGGTGCGGGCCGGCGAGGTGGAGCCGGCGAAGGAACCCACCAGGATGGTGCCCCGACCTCCGCCGTCGAGCTCGACCTGGGGGAGGCTGCCGTGGTGCTCGAAGGCGGGATCGCCGTGGCGGGTCGACTCGGGTTGGGCGATCCACAGCTGGAGCCCGTGAATCTCGCCGAACACGTCGTCAGGGGTCTCCTCGGCGTGAGAGACACCGCGCCCGGCGGTCATCAGGTTGAGCTGACCCGGCTGGATGAGCTGCTCGGATCCGAGGCTGTCGCGGTGTAGCGCCTCGCCGTCGATGATCCAGGTGACGGTCTGCAGCCCGATGTGGGGGTGGGGCCCCACGTTCATCGCCGCGACCTCGACGTCGCTCGGACCGAAGTGGTCGGCGAAGCACCAGGCACCGACGGTCCGACGGGCCCGGCGGGGGAGGACCCGGGACACCTCGAGAGAACCGACTTCGGAGACGCGTCCCTCGATCACCTCGACGCACGGCGGACGGGCCGACTCGTGGTGGACGTCGGTGTCGGTGTCGTTGGTCGTGACCGGCCCACTCATGACGTCGCTCCCCGTTCGGCTTCACCGGCAGTATCGCAGCGGGCGAGTCCACCTCCACCTCTGGTCGCCGTAGGCTCGGGTCATGGTCGTCCCTCGTCGCCTCCTCGTCGGTATGGCCGTGACATCGCTCCTGATACTGGGCGCGTGCGGCGACGACGACGGGGCCGACGCCGCGCCGACCCCCGACGCGACGACCGAGGCCGGGGCCACGGGTGCTCCCATCGCCGACGGCGACGATGGACCGCCCGATGCCCCAGCCGACGACGCCACCGGGGCTGCCGGACCCGACGAACGTCCGGCCATCGATGCTGCGTCGGTGCTCGCCCTCTTCGACGGTCTCGACCAGCTCGACGGCGATCGGTTCGGGTCGACCACGGTGGTCTCCGACGGCGATGCGGTCGTGATGTGGTTCTGGGCCCCGTGGTGCCCGACCTGCCGGGCGATCGCCCCCACTGTCGCCGAGGTTTCCACTGATCTCGCCGCCCAGGGCCACGATGTGGTGTTCGTGGGCGTCGCGGGGCAGGGCTCGGTCGGGGAGATGGAGGAGTTCGTCGGATCGACCGGGACCGGCGACATCCTCCACGTCGTCGATGCCGACGGGTCCGCGTGGGCCGAGTTCGGGGTGCTCACCCAGCCGACGTTCGCTCTCGTCACCCCCGACGGGGCGGTCGACCTGCTCGTCCGCCCCGACCGTGACCAGTTGGTGGAGCGGATCGCCGGCCTCCACGGTGGCTGAGCGGCGTCGCCTCGCGGTTCGGGTCACTCCCGACGCCGAGCGCCACATACGCGGGGGTCACCCGTGGGTCTTCGACCGCTCGATCGTCTCGGTCTCCCACGACGGCGAACCCGGTGACCTGGCCGTCATCTTCGACAAGAAGCGCCGCTTCGTCGCCATCGGTCTCTACGACCCGACCTCCCCGATCCGTGTGCGGATCCTGCACCGAGGGGAGCCGACCCCGATCGATGCCGACTGGTGGCGGGAGCGCGTCGTCGCTGCGCTCGACCACCGTGCCCCGCTCGTCGCCGACCCCACCATCACCGGCTATCGCTGGGTCCATGGCGAGAACGACGGCCTCGGCGGCCTCGTCGTCGATCGCTACGACCGCACTCTCGTCGCGAAGATCTACAGCCCGGCCTGGACGCCACATCTTCCTGCGGTCGTCGAGGCGCTGGTCGACATCGCCTCCGCCCGAACCGACGGGGTCGACCGGGTGGTCCTGCGCCGAGCCCGCTCGGTGGATGGAGCGGAAGGGGCCGGGGCCTCGGCGGTCGAGGCCCTCTTCGGCGGTCTGCCCTCCGGTGAGGTGGAGTTCCTCGAGCACGGCCTGGTGTTCGGAGCCGATCCGGTCCACGGCCACAAGACCGGCTACTTCCTCGACCAGCGGGACAACCGGACGCGGGCCGGTCGCCTGGCGGAGGGTCGGCGGGTGCTCGACGTGTTCTCCGCGGCCGGCGGGTTCACCGTCCACGCCGCGGCGGGAGGGGCCACCGAAGTGGTGAGCGTCGACCGGAGCCGTCCCGCGCTGGACGCGGCCCGACGAAACCTGGAGCGCAACGCCGGTCGGCGAGAGGTGGCGGCGTGTCGTCACCGGACCGTCGTCGGCGACGCGGCCGAGGAGATGGTCCGACTCGCCCGGCACGGTGAACGCTTCGGCCTGGTCGTGGTCGACCCGCCGGCGATGGCGACCCGGTCCGAGCACCGCCCTGCGGCGCTGCGTGCCTACCGCCGCCTCGGCGAGCTCGCACTCGGCTTGGTCGAGCCGGGTGGAACGCTGGTGGCCGCGTCGTGTTCGAGTCGGGTGGGGCCCGACGAGCACCAGTCGGCAATCGAGGAGGCGGCACGGGCCTCGGGTCGTTCGCTCCGCGGTTTCTCTCGGTGGGAGCATGCTCTCGACCACCCGATCGGCTTCCCCGAGGGTCGCTACCTCACGGCCGTGTTCGCCACGGTGGACTGAGACGACGTTCGATCCTGGGCGGCCTCGCGGAGCAGTGCGGCGGCGGCGTCGAGGGTGACCGGTTTGGAGAACAAGTAGCCCTGGCCGGTCACGCATCCCGCGGCGAGCAGAGCCTCGAGTTGGTGGGCTTCCTCGATCCCTTCGGCGATGCAGTCGGCCCGGAGTGAGCGGCTCAGCTCGAGCATGCCCTGGACCAGCGGTGGGAGCTCGGTCCCGTCGATCGACCGGATGTACCCGCGGTCGATCTTGAGGATGTCGACCGCGAACTGTTGGAGGTAGGGGAGCGAGGAGTATCCGGTCCCGAAGTCGTCGATGGCCACGCGGATCCCCATGTCCTTGAGGGTGCGGAGGTGGGCGTTGGCTTCCTCGGGGCGATCGATCAGGACCGACTCGGTCAGCTCGAGCACGAGTCGCTCGGGGTCGAGTCCGGCGTCGGCGAGGGCGGTGAGAACCTTGCGGGTGAGGCGGGGGTCGGCCAGTTGGAGGGCCGAGAGGTTGACCGCGATCTCGAGCGGCCCGAGCTCGGGGTGGTCCCGGTTCCAGCCGGCCGCGGCCCGACATGCCTCGCGCATGACCCAGTCGCCGATCTCCACGATGGTGCCGGACTCCTCGGCGATGCCGATGAAGCACGCAGGCGAGAGCAGCCCACGCCGGGGGTGGTTCCAGCGCACCAGGGCCTCGAAACCTCGGATCGAGCGGTCGGGAAGGTGGACGAGGGGTTGGACGTGGAGGACGAGTTCGTCGCGCTCGACCGCACGGTGCAGGTCCTGGGACAGCTGACGCCGGTCGGCCGCCTCCTCACCCATCGCGGGGGTGTAGACGACGTCGACGCCGCCGCCACTCGACTTGGCGGCGTAGAGGGCGAGGTCGGCATTGCGCAGGGTGTCGTCGATCGAGGCGGGAGCGGTCGCGGTCGCGATCCCCACGCTGAACCCGATGGTGACCATCTCGTCGCCGAGGGGGTACGGAGAGGTGAGAGCCGCCCGGAGCCGGGCGACGGCCGCCTCGACGTCGGCGACCTCGTCGCCCACGGTGTCGAGGACGAGCGCGAACTCGTCGCCACTCAACCGGGCAACCGTGTCGCTGGTGCGGACCACGCCGGTGAGACGCTCGGCGACCTCGCACAGGAGATCGTCGCCGGCGTGCTGGCCGAAACGGTCGTTGACCTCCTTGAACCCGTCGAGGTCGACGAACACGACGCTGACCGTCCCGTCGTTGCGGTCGAGCCGCCCGAGCGCCTGAGCGAGCCGGTCCCGGAACAGGAACCGATTGGCGATCCCGGTGAGGGGGTCGTGCAACACGTGATGTTCGAGCTCGGCGGCGACCCGCTTGCGTTCGGTGATCTCCGAGACGTTGACCACCGTCCCCTCGACCACAGGGTCGTGCTCGAGGTTCGTGAAGCGGAGCTCGAGCCAGCGGATCTCCGCGTCGCCGACCTGGAGGATCCGGGCATCGATCACGAAGGACTGCCCGGGGTCACGGCGCGCCCTCTCGAACACCTCGACGACGCGGATCCGGTCGTCTGGTTCGAGGATCGCGAGCGGGTGGGTGCGGAAGTGGGGCTCGAGCCCGACCTCGGTGAGGCCGATCGGGGCGCGGGAGGTGTCGACGACGGTGAGGTCCCGGTCGAGGACGAGCGACACGTCGCTCGAGTTCAGGGCGAGGGTCCGGAAGTACCGCTCGCGCCGGACCAGCTCCTGGCGGGTCGACTCGACGGCCAAGGCGATGCGGAGGAAGCGGACGATGCCGAGGACCACGATGAGCGCTGCGGTGGCGACCATCGCTTCGATCGTCACCACGATCGAGCCGAGCCAGGCCACGCCGGCGGCGACAAGCACCGCGACGAGGGCCACCGTGCCGACCAGGATCTGTCCGAGTCGGAAACCCTCGATCGGTTCGTCGGCCACCCGGGCGTGGGCGCCCCCGTGGGAGGCGGCGATGCCCAGGCCGAGGTACCCGATGAGCCAGAGGGTGACGAGGGGAGTCGTGCCCTCGGGGTGGTCCCCGGTGGCGGCCATGAACGCATAGGTGACGTCAGCCACCAGGAGGCTCGCCGTTGCGACGCCGAGCCCCACGGTGGTGCAGGTCCTGCGCCCGCTGTAGTGGATCAACTGGAGGACGAGGACGAGGAGGATCACGTCGCCGGTCGGGTAGAGCGTCGCGACGAGTTCCTGCAGGACCGGGTCCTCGGGCCCTGCCCAGATGGGAGCAACCGCGAACTGCCAGATGACATAGGTGGCGGCGATCCCGCAGATGCACAGGTCCAGGAACCACGAGAGATCGTCGCCGAGCTGCTTGCGGGGAACGAGCTGCCAGACCGACCCGATCAGGATTGCGTAGCCCACGAGGTAGGGGATGTCGGCGGGATTGACGTTCGCGTCGGTCCCGAAGGTGTCATAGAGGACGTCGCCGACGAACCAGAGACCCATCGTGGCGACGAGACCGATCCAGGGAGCCAGTCGTTCCGGCGGTTCGCTCCTCAACCCGTGGATCGCCAGCCCGATCGAGGTGAGCACCGTTGCGGCATAGAACGTGTCGCTCGTCGTCGAGGAACCGGACGCGACCGTGGTGGCGGCATACGCCGCTACTAGCGCTACGGGAAGCGCGACGAGGCCCCGTGGACGTCCGGTCACCTCCGCTTCGTCGGCTCCTCGGCTGGCGGGCTGAGGCCCGCGGCGGGGCTTTGGTCCGATCGGCCCGGATTGAGGGGCTACAAGCCCATGATCGATTGGGCGATCAGGAAGTAGATGATCAGCCCGGTGGCGTCGACCAGGGTGGTGATGAACGGCGCCGAGACGACCGCGGGGTCGACTCCCACCCGCTTGGCCAACAGCGGCAGGGCCGAGCCGGCGAGTGTGGCCCAACTGCAGATGGTCAGGAGGGTGAGCGACACGACGGTGGCCAGCTCGGTGTCCCAGACGAAGGCCACCGGCAGGAACATCCCTGCTCCGAGCATCGTTCCGAGCATGACCCCGACTCTCGCTTCACGCCACACGATCCGGGGAAGATCGGAGAAGCGGACCTCACCGACCGCCATGGCGCGGATCACCGCGGTGGCTGACTGGGCGCCGGAGTTTCCCCCTGTTCCGATGAGGAGAGGGACGAACAGCGCGAGGGCGGTGACCTGCTCGAGGGTGCCTTCGAAACGCTCGAGCACGGTGACGGTGAGCCCGGCGCCGAGGATGAGGATCATCAGCCATGCGGCTCTCACCCGCGCGAGTCCGAAGGCCGAGACCGCCAGATAGGGCTTGCGCAGCGGGCTGTGGCCGGCCTGGAGGGCGAAGTCCTCGGTCTCCTCGTCCTCGAGGATGCTCATGGCGTCGTCGACGGTGAGCACGCCGACGAGCCTGTCCTCGGAGTCCACCACGGGCAGGGCGATGGCCCCGACCTCGCGCACGAGGCGGGCAGCCTCCTCTCGGTCGCTGTGGGTGTCGACCATGTGGACGTCGGTGCTCATCAGGTCGCCGACCAGGGTCGAGGGTGCGGCGAGCACCAGGGCTCGGAGGCCGGTGACCCCGATCAGGCGGCGTTCGTCATCGAGGACCGGGAGTGCGTAGACCGTCTCCGCGTCGGGCCCTTCGCGACGGATCTTGGCCATCGCGTCGGCGGCGGTCATCGACGCCCGCAACGACACGAACTCGGGGCTCATGTGGCGCCCGGCGGACTCCTCGGGGTAGCCCATGAGGACGGTGGTGAGCGAGCGCTCGTCGGGGCTCAGCTGGGCGATGAGCCGCTTGGCGACCTTGGCCGGCATCTCGTCGAGGAGCCGGACGCGGTCGTCGGGATCCATCTCGTCGAGCAGATGGCGGATCCGGTCGTCGAGGAGGCCGTCGAGCACCAGCTGCTGGTGGTGCGGGTCGAGAGCCTCGAACACGTCGAGAGCCCGGTCACGAGGCAGCAGTCGGAAGGCGACTCCCATCTCCGCCGCGTCGAGACGGGTGAACTCGTCGGCTATGTCGAGGGTTCCGGTCTCCTCGAGCCACGCGACGATGGACGTGGTGTCGTCGGAGTGGAGGAGCTCGTCGAGCGCCGGTGGGGTCATGTCGGCGTCTCCGGAGGGAGGGCCACCGGTGGGGCGTGCCGGGTCAGCGGGCCGGGCACACCGACCGGGTGGAGGTCGGGCACGGACAGGTGGGGCGCACAGCGCCCTGGGGTTGGGGCGGTCGGTCCACGGTTTCCTGCCTCACCTCCTCCTTCGGTCGACGTCGGGAGATCGCCCGAAGGCGCACCGGCCACAGTGTGCCCATCCGCGGAAGGACCCGCAACAACCCGCCGTCAGAGTCGTCCGCCCCGGATCTAGCTGGCGGTGTTGTACCCGGCTTCGCTGATGGCCTCGACGACCGCGGTCCGGTCGACATCGCCACCGTCGACGGTCACTCGCCCACCGTCGAGATCGACGGCGACCGACTCCACGCCGGGCACATCCGAGACGGCATCGGTGACGGCCTTGACGCAGTGGTCACAGGTCATCCCGCTCACGATCAGTGTCATCTCGGCCATGGGAGCCCTCCCTCTCGGCGTCGGTCAGGGTCGGCGCCCGACCCGGGAAACGCACCGGGCCGGACACGAGGCCCGGCCCGAGTGGTGGAGTGGTCGAGACCGGCGTCGATCCGGTGACCTTCCGCTTTTCAGGCGGACG
>SKKL01000099.1 GCA_007121465.1 Acidimicrobiales bacterium
AGTCTAGGAGAGCGTCGAGCGGGGCGGATCAGACGGCGAGTTCGGCCCAGACGGTCTTGCCGCCCTCGCGCTGTTCGATGCCCCATGCCGACGCCAGCGTGCCGACGATCAGCAGACCCCGTCCCCCCTCGCGCTCACGGTCGAAAGGCTGGGGTTCGGGAGGGCTCGGATCACGGTCGGTGACCTCGATGCGAAGTCCGTCCGGCGACAGCTCGAGGGTCACTCGACACGCCGACTCGGCGTGAAGGATCGAGTTCGTCAGCAGTTCGGTGACCACCAGCTGTGCGTCGGCGATCAGCGCGTCGCAGCCCCAGGACGTCAGCAACTCGCCGATTCGGTGCCGGGCGTCGGCGACCAGGGAGGTGTCGGCGTCGAGGTCCCAACCCCAGCGAGTTGCCCCTGTGGCCATGCCCGTCCACTTCACAACCGACCACGATAGTTGCGAACTGAACTGAAACGCGACTTCGCGGCTCGACGGTGGCCCGGAGTCAGAGTTCGGCCATCCCCCCAACCCCGCCTCCCAGGACCTCCCCAACTCTCCTCCGGCGGTCCAGGACACCGCCCTAGTCGTTCAGGGCTACATCTCCGACGCCTGCTGAGCATCCCGTAGCCGCAGGCCACTTGGATAGGGTGAGGCCGTGGTCGATCCCTCTCGAGTCCTGTGCATGGTCCTCGCCGGCGGCGAAGGGAAGCGGCTGGCTCCGCTGACCGCCGATCGCGCCAAGCCGGCGGTCCCCTACGGGGGCCATTACCGGCTCATCGACTTCGTACTGTCGAACCTCGTCAACGGCGGCTACCGCAAGATCGTCGTGCTCACCCAGTACAAGAGCCACAGCCTCGACGTCCACCTGTCCCGCACGTGGCCGCTGTCGACCCTGCTCGGAAACTACGTCACCTCGGTTCCTGCGCAGATGCGTCGCGGCCCCTACTGGTTCTCCGGTTCGGCCGACGCGATCTTCCAGAACGTCAACATCATCAACGACGAGCAGCCCGACTACATCCTCGTGTTCGGCGCCGACCACATCTACCGCATGGACCCGCGTCAGATGGTCGCTCAGCACGTCGAGACCGGCGCGGGTGTCACCGTCGCGGCGCTGCGTGTCCCGGTCGCCGAGGCCGACCAGTTCGGCGTGCTCGACATGGGAGAGGGAAGCCGGATCTCCCGTTTCCGCGAGAAGCCGAAAGAGGTCGAGGGCCTCGCCGACGACCCGGCCAACGTGCTCGGTTCGATGGGCAACTACGTGTTCAGTACCGACACCCTGCTCGATGTGCTCAACACCGATGCCCTCGACTCGAGCTCGGCCCACGATGTCGGGGGGAGCGTCATCCCTCTCCTCGTCGACTCGGGTGTCGCCCACGCCTACGACTTCACCACCAACCACGTGCCGGGCGAGACCGAGCGCGACCACGGCTACTGGCGCGACGTCGGGAGCCTCGACGCGTTCTACGAGTCGCACATGGAGCTGGTGGCGGTCCACCCGGTGTTCAACCTCTACAACCGACAGTGGCCGATCCTCACCTCGGTCGGTTCGTTGCCGCCCGCCAAGTTCGTCCTCGACGAAGAAGGACGCACCGGCACCGCCGTCAACTCGATGGTGTGCGCGGGGGCCATCGTGTCGGGCGGAACCGTCCGCCGGTCGGTCATCTCCCCGAACGCCTTCGTCGACGCCGGGGCGCTGGTCGAGGACTCGGTGCTCATGCACGATGTCCGCATCGGAGCGGGAGCGGTGGTTCGGCGGGCCATCATCGACAAGAGCGTCGTCGTTCCGCCCGGCGCCCAGATCGGTGTCGACCCCGTCCTCGACGCCCAACGCTTCACCGTCTCACCCAACGGAGTGGTGGTCATCGGCAAGCACCAGCCGGTGCCGGCGGGCTGAGCACATCCATGCGGATCGCACTCCTCACGCGCGAGTTTCCCCCGGAGATCTACGGCGGCGCCGGGGTCCACCTCGAGTACCTGGCGCGTCACCTCGACTCGACTCCCGGGCTCGACGTCGATGTTCACGCCTTCGGTGCTCCCCGCACCTCGCCCCTGGTCGCCGGGTCCTACCAGCCGTGGGAGGCGCTGGCGTCCGACGAGTCCTACGGTCCGGCGCTCGGTACCGTGTCGGTCGACCTCGCCATGGCTGCTGCGGTCGCCGGGGTCGACCTCGTCCACTCCCACACCTGGTACACGAACCTGGCCGGCCACCTCGCCAAGCTCGTCCACGGCATCCCTCACGTGGCCACCGCCCACAGCCTCGAGCCCATGCGTCCGTGGAAGGCCGAGCAGTTGGGTGGCGGGTACGCGGTCGCCTCGTGGTGTGAGGCCACCGGGCTGGCGAGCGCCGACGCGGTGATCGCAGTGTCCGGCGGAATGCGCGCGGACCTTCTCGCCCATTATCCCGACCTCGACCCCGACCGCATCGTGGTGATCCACAACGGGATCGACACCGACGAGTACCGACCCGACACCGGTACCGATCTGTTGGCCGGTTTCGGCGTCGAGGTAGGGGTCCCGACCGTGCTCTTCGTCGGGAGGGTCACCCGCCAGAAGGGCATCGTCCATCTGCTCGACGCTCTCGACCACCTCAGCCAGTCCTGCCAGGTGGTGCTGTGCGCCGGCCAGCCCGACACTCCCGAGATCGGCGCCGAGGTGCGGGCCCGCGTCGACGCGCTGGGGTCCGGCCCCCATCGCATCGTGTGGATCGACGAGATGATCCCGCGCCCCGCGGTGATCCAACTCATGGCCCAGGCGTCGGTGTTCGTATGCCCGTCGATCTACGAGCCGTTCGGCCTCATCAACGTCGAAGCGTTGGCCTGTGGCACCCCGGTCGTCGCCACCGCGGTGGGAGGGATCCCCGAGATCGTCGTCGACGGTGAGACGGGCCTCCTCGTCGACTACGTCCCCTCCCCGGATCACGACGGGGTCCCCGCCGATCCGGCCCGACTCGCCGGTGATCTCGCCGCCGCCATCGACCGGCTTCTCGCCGACCCGAACCAGGCCGACGCCATGGGTCGGGCCGGGCGGGCGCGAGTCGAGGAGCACTTCGCCTGGCCGGAGATCGCCGCGCGCACCGCCGAG
>SKKL01000005.1 GCA_007121465.1 Acidimicrobiales bacterium
CAGCTGCTTCTGGGTGTTGCCCTACGAGAGGTCGAGATCGCTGTTCATCTCGAAGCCGCTGAGCTCGTAGGCGTTGCCGCCCTTGATCGTGATCCCGTCGCTCCCGCTGCCCGTGTAGTCGGGCAGGTGGGTGTCGAAGACCGGGCTCTTCATGGCCTCGCCGCTGGCGGCCTTCGAGACGGCGCCGTGGACCCCCTTCTGCTTCTCCCCGCGCATGTTCTTGACGTCGTGGGTCGCGAAGTGGGTCTCGGCGATCAGATCGCACCAGCCCATTCCTTGGGCGAGACGGGAGGCGGCGACGGCGTTCTTGGCCGGAGCCATCATGGCGTCGGGCTTGAAGTAGCCAGCGGACTCGCTGCCCATGGCGTACTGGTCCTTGTAGTCGACCTTGTACACCTCGTTGGCCGAGTCCTGGCCGATCGACTGAGGCGCCTGAGCGAGGTGTTCGTTGCCGAACGCCTCTGGCGTCTCTGAACCCTTCGCCTTCTTCTTGCTGTTCCAGAAACCCATGATCCACCCCTACGACGTCAGTGATCCCGTGAACTTACCGATACTCCGGCGGGAGCGGGAGGGGTCGTTCGGCCCATGTCGGGCGCGACCGTGCGACGTCGGAGCCCTGGAAGTCCTATTCCTTGAGGCGCTCGAGCCCGGGCTTGGTCCGCTCCGTGGTGCCCCTCTTGGTTTCGCCGCCGCTGACTCCCCCCGGGATGCTCGGTGCCGGGTAGCTCGGCCTCTTCGGGGCGGAGGAACGGTTGGCCCCCATGGCGAGTCCGCCCGGCGACGACGGAGATGGGTCGGTGCGAGCCTTCGACCAGCTCGGCGAAGGAGCGGGAGGAGTCAGGGGAGGCCGGTTTGCTCGGGCTGCGCCGAGTGCCAGCGTCGGTGAGCGGTTGACTGTGGAGCTGGTGGGGGGCGCGCTCGGCTTGGAGCTCAGTGATGGGCTCGGTGACGGGGTTGCTCGGGCTGCGCCGAGTGCCAGCGTCGGTGAGCGGTTGACTGTGGAGCTGGTGGGGGGCGCGCTCGACTTGGAGCTCAGTGATGGGCTCGGTGACGGGGTTGCTCGGGACCCGCCGAGGGACATCTTCGGGGTGGGGCTGCCCTTGGAGCTGGTGTCGGGAGCGCTCCACTTGGGGGCGGTGGTGTCCTCGGTGCGGTGGCCCTTGCGCCATGTCGTCGGCTTGCTCGGGTCGACGGCCGCGTGGAGCTGTTCCTCGTGACGCTGGATGTAGTTGCGCGCCACGAGGGCGCCTCCGCTCTGGGCTCCCTTGTGCTTGGACATGTTCTTGGCCGCGTCGTAGGTGTTCGCATCCCAGGTGTCGACCAGCTTGCCCGAGTTCTTGTAGCCACCGACCTTGGTCTGGATCGCCTGGAGTCGCTCGCGTGTGTCGGCGATCTGCTTCTTGCTCATGCCTTTGCCCGCCCCGTCTTCGGGAGCGAGCATCGCCTCGAGGGAGTCGGGGTCGAGGCCGAGCAGTGTGTTGGCGGTTTCCTCGTCGATCTGTTCGGGCATTCCGAGGAACTTTTCGTCCCATCCGGTGTCGAAAAGCGGGTCGTCCTGACCGCCCATCTTGGCGCGGATCATTCCGAAGGCGAGGTCGTTGTCGATGCCGGTGACGTTGCCGCTGTCGGGGTCGATCAGGATGTTGCCGCCGTGACGGTCCTCGTTCCCGATGAGGGCGTCGAACCACTGCAGTTGGTTGAGCTGTTTCTGGGTGTTGCCCTTGGACAGGTCGAGACCCGAGTTCATCTCCGTGCCGGAGTTGCCGTAGGCCTGGCCACCCTTGATCCTGACCTGCTCGGATGCCCCGCCGGTGTGGTTCGGCAGATGGGTGTCCCACACGGGGCTCATCAGGGCGTCACCCTTGGCCGCTTTGGAGACGGCGCCCTCGACGCCCCGTCGCTCCTCGCCGTGCATGTTGGTGACGTCGTGGGTGGCGTAGTGCGTTTCGGGGATGAGGTTCCCCCAGCCCATTCCCTTGGCCAGCCGGGAGGCGCCCACGGCCTTGTAGGCGGGAGACATGGCGCCGTCGGGCTTGAAGAAGCCTGTCTCCTGATCGCCCATGGCGTGCTTGTCCTTGTACGTGGTCTTGTAGACCTCGTTGTAGGAGTCCTGCCCGATCGTCTGGGGTTTCTTGGCGAGATGCTCGTCGCCGAACGCCTCCGGCGTCTGTGAACCCTTCTTGGTGTTCCAGAAACCCATCGCTCACCCCTCGACGTCCACGTTGGCCGCGAACCTATCGGTTCCGTGCCGTCGGGGGGAGGGGCCATGGGCGTGTCGGCGTGATCGTGGCCGCTTGTGGGCGTGGCCTGTGTCAGCATGAGGCATGGCCCGAGCGTCCGAGCGTCCGACTCCGGAGCCCGCGGAGGGGTCGCCGGACCTCGAGGCGCTGTCGGACCGCCACCTCCGCCTGCGGACCGACGCGGTCATCGAACGTCTCGCCGGACTCGCCGAGCGCACACCGGTCGATACCACCGAGGCGGGGGAGGCCATCGACCGCATCGAAGCCGAGATCGATGGTGAGCTCGGCGACGATCGGATGACCCGACTCGGGACGCTGCAGACCTCCTTCGGCCTCACCCACGCCGAGGTCGACGTCCTGTTACTCGCGGTGGCGGCCGAACGGGATCCATCGATTCGCGACCTGTGCGCCCGGGCGCTGCCCGAGACCGCGCCCCGGTCGGCAACCGTCGGTCTCGTTCTCGGCGTGCTCGGCCTCTACCCCGATCACGAGGGCGCAGCCCGGGTCCTGTCGGAACGGTCGTTCCTCGTCCGGCACCACCTCGTATCCATCGAGCAGCACGAGCTGCCGGTGGCCCTGCGCCCGGTCCGCGTGCCCGATCGGGTGGTGCGGGCCCTGCTCGGGGTACCGGGGGTCGACCCGATCCTCCGCTCCCTGGAGACCCCCCTCGTCGGGGTTCGTACCTCGGGGGCCGAGGCGGTGGCCAGGGCAATGGCCGCGGGCGTGCGAACCGTCTACATCCGTGAACGGCCCGCCATCTCCGGCCACGCGTTCGCCGCGGCAGCCCTCGACGC
>SKKL01000286.1 GCA_007121465.1 Acidimicrobiales bacterium
CGAGCCGGGGCCGACAAGGTGTCGGTGAACTCGGCCGCGGTGGCTCGCCCCGAGCTGGTGTCGGAGCTGGCCGAGGAGTTCGGCGCCCAGTGCGTGGTGGTGGCCATCGACGGACGCCGTCACCGGGAGGACTCCACGTCGCTCGGTGATGTGCCCACCGGGTTCGAGGTCTACACCCACGGTGGGCGGCGCCCGACCGGCATCGACGTGATCGAGTGGGCCGAGCAGGTCGTGAGCCTCGGCGCGGGGGAGATCCTGCTCACCTCGATGGACCGCGACGGCACGCGCGAGGGCTTCGACCTGGTGATGACCCGCGCCGTGGCCGACGCGGTGACCGTGCCGGTCATCGCGTCGGGTGGCGTGGGCACGCTCGACCACCTCGTCGAGGGAGTCACCGAGGGCGGGGCCGACGCGGTGCTCGCCGCATCGATCTTCCACTTCGGCGAGCACTCGGTGGCCGAGGCCAAGGCCCTCATGGCCGAGCGCGGAGTGACCGTCAGACCGGTCTGACGCCGAGGAGGTGTGTTGCAGTCCAGCCGTTCACGGGACGGCGGTCACCTCGTCGACGGGTCGTCGCAAGCTGTAGGGGGCGTAGTCGGCGTAGCCGAACCGGATCAGCAGCTGCGCTGCCCCTTCCGCGTCGAGCAACTGCTCGAGTCGGGGTCGGAGGTCAGCGACCTCGACGGGCTGGTTGATGAACGCGGTGCGGATACCGAAGAGGTCTGCCTGGAGCGCGAAGCGCTCGTAGCAGCGTCCGGCCTCGACCCAGGATGCCTTGGAGTCCTCGGACGCGACGAACGCCGCGACGCCCGCCGAGCTCTGGAGGCGGGCCCGGTCGGTGCGGACCTGACTCTCGGCACGGATGACGAGGGGGGCGAGGACCCGCCCGAGGACGGTCGGCAGGGATGGCTGCGCGTTCACGCGACCGGCGAGCCCGTCGTGACGCCGTAGCGCGTCGGTCGTGTTGAACCGGACCCATTCCACGAGCTCGCCACGCCAAGCTTTGTCGCCGAGCTGGCGGCGGTTGCCCGCGTCGATGAGTTCGGCGATCGGCTCGATGTCTCCGGATGACGTGCGGATCAGGCATTCGATGCTCTCCGAGCTTCCCGTTGCCCGGAGCCGTTCGAGTTCCTCGTCGGGCACAGGACGGCCGTCGTAGGCGGTGCGCGTGCACTGGCGGGTGGTCAGCGCCGCAGACATTTCGGTCGGCTCGACGTCCGCTGCCGGCTCCAGGTGGATGACCACTGAATCGAGCGATTCGTCGAAGTCGACGGAGGCTCGGAGTTGCTGCTGCGACGCGGCGTGGATGAGGTTCTCGGCCGCGCAACCCAGGCTGCGATACAGGTGGGCGTCCTCGGGGTCGACGACGGGGCAGCGTCGGCTGCGGTCGGGACGAATGAGGATCGAACCATTGGCCCGCTCGAAGATCCACGGTTGGGTGTTGTGACTCGACGCGGCCAACGAGGCGAGGCGGATCAACTCCTGGTCATCTCGTGCACCTGCTGTGAGGGACGAGCGGATGGCGGCGGCGGCCGCGTCGTAGCTTCTCGTTCCCATGGCGCGCATCCGTCTCCTTCCCCTGCCTGTCTGGGGCCCAGCCTGCGCTCCGGCGATTGTGCGGAACAGAGTCCAACGGCCCTTCGACAGCTTGCTGCCGACCTCAGGCGGGGCTGATCGCAGCGACTACGAGGTCGGCGACGACGTCGAGGCGGCCGGCGAGGAAGTGGTCGCCCATCGGGACCTCGACCACGTCGGTGTCGGCCCAGGCAGTGGTTTCGGAGCGGGTGCGTTCGAGCGGTGAGAACTGGTCGTGGACGGGGACGACGAGGGTGGTGGGTCGGCCGCTCGTCGATGCGGGTGGCTCGTCGGCGAGGACACGTAGCGGGGGAGCGACAGCCACCCAACCGGCGAGGTCGGGGTGGTCGACCGAGAGGGCGACGTCGCCGCCGAAGGAGTAGCCGACCGACCACAACGGCAGGCCGGGGTGGTGCTCGGCGAGGTAAGCCAGTGCGGCGTCGGCATCGTGGCGCTCGCCGATCCCGTCGGCATAGGTTCCGGTGGAGCGGCCGACTCCTCGGAAGTCGAGGCGCAACGTGGTGATCCCGTGACGGGGGAGCGCCCGGAAGAGCGTGTCGACCACCGGGTTGTGGCGGTCGCCGCCCATGCGGGGATGGGGGTGGCAGATCACCGCCGCTGCTCGCTCGTCCGCGGCGCGGATCATCTCGGCGTCGATGGTGACCCCGTCGTCGGTGGTGAGGGTGAGCGCCTGGGGTCCGTCGAAGTCGTCAGCCATGACCGGAGACGGTACCGTCGGCGCCATGACGACCTCCGAGGGCGCCGCTCGACCGGGCGACGACAAGCTCCCCATCAAGATGCTCAACGATCGGGTGCTGGTCTGTCTCGAGCAGTCCGAGGGCGAGCGGAAGTCGTCGGGAGGCATCCTCATCCCCGCCACCGCCCAGACCTCCAAGCGCTTGGCGTGGGCCGAGGTCGTGGCGGCGGGTCCCAACGTGCGGTCGATGGAGATCGGCGATCAGGTCCTGTTCAACCCCGAGGACCGCTACGAGGTCGAGGTGCGGGGCACCGACTACATCATCCTGCGTGAGCGCGACATCCACGCCGTGGCCGCCAGCCGCCTCGAAGAAGGCAGCACCGGCCTCTACCTCTGAGGCCTGGGCTGGACCGATGCTGGTGATCGACGCGGCCAACGTCATCGGGTCTCGCCCGACGGGATGGTGGCGCGACCGGCCGGGCGCGGCACGAACCTTTGTAGAACGCGTGCGGGAGGCGGTGGCTGCGGGGCAACTCGACTCGCCGGTGACCGTGGTGCTCGAGGGGCAGTCCCGGTCCGGAGTCGAGGAGGCGGATGAGGAGGGCGTGGTCGTGGTGCACGCATCCGGTGAGGGAGACGACACGATCGTCGCGGTGACCGCGGCGAGTGGCGGCGCGGTGGTGGTCACCGCCGACCGTGAACTGGCCACCCGGATCCGAGCTGTCGGCGCGCAGGTCGTCGGCCCGAGCTGGCTGCTC
>SKKL01000057.1 GCA_007121465.1 Acidimicrobiales bacterium
TCGAGTTCGACTCCGACGAGGAGATGTCGGCCTTCGCCATCCCGGACTGGTTCGGGCCAGAGGTCACCGACGACCGGCGGTACGCCAACGCGGCGTTGGCGACCGACGGCCACGTCACCGGGGCCTCAGTCGCAGGGGTCTGATCAGTCGACGCGCACCCGGAGGGTGGAGCGGACGTCGCCCGCTGACGCTGCGATGTGCAGGTCGTAGTCGCCGGGGTCGATCACCCAGTCAGCGGCGTCGACATCCCATCGACGGAAGGCCTCCGGCCCGAAGTGGAGCTCGACGTCGCGGGTCGCACCCGCTGTCACGACGGTCTTGGCCCACACCTTCAGCGCCTTGGGCTCCCGGTCGACCGGTGGATCCACCGGAGCCACGTAGCCCTGGACGACCACGGTGGCATCTCGGGCTCCGGTGGCCGCGACCGGGACGGTCACCCGGACCGACTCCCCCGCCGCGATCGTCGCCGAGGAGGCGGTGGGATCACCCCACTCGGCGGTGCCATAGGAAAGGCCGTGTCCGAACCAGAACAGCGGTTCGACGCCGGTGCGATCGTGACCTCGGTAGCCGATACCAAATCCCTCGCCGTAGCGCTGGACCCCGTCGACGGGCTGGTAGTGGGGCCATGCCGGCGCGTCCTCGAGACGACGGGGGAAGGTCGTGGGCAGACGACCACCCGGATCGACATCGCCGAGGAGCACCTCGGCCACCGCCTCGCCCCCCTCCATCCCGCCGAAGAACGGGATGACGACCGCCGCCACGTCGTCGATCCACGGCATGGCGACGGGTGAGCCGGCGTTGACGACCACGATCGTCCGGTCGTTGACCGCCGCGACTCGGCGGACGAGCTCGTCCTGGTCCCCGGGAAGGGCGATCGTCGTTCGGTCGCTGCCTTCGGTTTCCCAATCGTCGTTGGTGCCGATGACGACCACTGCTGCGTCTGCTTGTCGGGCGGCGTCGACCGCCCGCTCCATCTCGTCGCCCGACGATGGGGGCCGGACACCGATGCGCACGCCGGCGAAAGGGTTGTTCATACGTAGTTCGACGTCGATCTCCACCGGCTCACCGGCCAGGAGGTCGAGAACGGCGATCTGTTCGGCCGAGGCGAAACCGTAGAACGCCTCTCCGGTCGGAAGCTGTTCGCCGGCACGGGCGAGGTGGTGCTCGCCGACGCGCACGGAGGGGCGGCCGGTGACGATCGCGCCGAACTCGTGCGGCCCCGAGACGGTCGGGACGTAGGCCCCACCCAGCGTGAAGGTGGCCGGCGACGGATCGACCCCCGACGGCAACGATCCGAACCAGCGCATGTCGCTCACCGACGCCCTCGCGAGGTGGACGGGTTCGGCGGTGATGTCGGTTCCGTTGACGAACCGGACCTCGAGGCCGGGCTCCCCATCGGGCCCGACAAGCTGCTCGGGAGACGGCAGCGGGGTGTGCTTGTCGATCCCGCAGCCCGGTTCGTGGACCAGGTCGGGAACCCGGGCGGTCAGGGCATCGAGGATCGAACGGTACGGCAACGACAGCAGGGCCGAGCTCCCTCCGCCCATGATCCGGGTGTCGGCTGCGTTGGGACCGACGACCGCGATCGAGGGCGTCGAGCCGTCGGCCGCCCGCAGCGGGAGCGCGGAGCGTTCGTTCCGGGCCATGACCGTTCCGGCGACCGCCACCTCGCGGCACAGTGCCCGCTCGGCGGGTTCGTCGACCGATGACTCGGGCTCGTCGGCCGAACGCTCGACCGCATGGGTCCGCTCGACCAAGACGAGCACGTCTCGAACCAGCGCATCGATGGTCGACTCCTCGACCCGGCCATCGACCACGGCCTTCTCGAGGGTCGACCCGTAGATGCGAGCTGGGCCGGGCATCTCGATCGACAGCCCACCGTTGGCGGATCCGGCGGCGTCGTGGGCGCCGAACCAGTCCGACACGACGAAGCCGTCGAAGCCCCACTCGTGGCGGAGGATCCGGTTGAGCAGCCGGTCGTTGGCCGCGCAGAACTCGCCGTCGATCTGGTTGTAGGCCGACATGATCCCCCAGGCACCGGCCTCGCGGACCGATGCCTCGAAGGGCCTGAGGTACAACTCGCGCAGCACCCGCTCGTCGACGACGACGTCGACGGTGTTGCGCTCGATCTCGGTGTCGTTGGCCACGAAGTGCTTGACGGTGACCGCCACGTCGTGGGCTTGGACCGCAGCGACGGTGGCGACCCCGAGCGTGGCGGTGAGCTCGGGGTCCTCGGAGAAGTACTCGAAGGTTCGGCCACCGACCGGCGTGCGGTGCAGGTTGACCGCCGGGGCGAGCAGGACGTGCGAAGTCTTGCGCCGGGCCTCACGCCCGAGCAGGTCGCCGACCCGGCCGATGAGCTCGGGGTCCCACGTGGCACCTTGGACGATGCCGACGGGCACGACGACCGAGGGCGTGCGCTCGTCGCCGGAGAACTCGCCTCGAACGCCGTTGGGTCCGTCGGACATCTTGACCGCGGGGATCCCGAGGCGGTCGATCGGCTCGGTCCGCCAGTTGGAGGCACCGCCGAGCAGCCGACACTTCTCGGTGAGGGTCAGCTCGGACAACCATGACTCGATGCGGCTCGACACGACGGGGTCCTCGTCTCTTCGTACGGCGTACGTGGCCGCCACAGCGTAGGAGCCGAACCGGCGGCGCGCGTGGGAACATGAGGCGATGGGGGACCGAACGGAGACGAACCCGGCCGTGCCGGCGGCGACCGTCGTACTCCTGCGCGACGACGCCGACGGACTGCGTACGCTGATGCTCAGGCGCAACGCCTCCGGCGCCTTCGGGGGGATGTGGGTCTTCCCCGGCGGCCGGGTCGACGACGACGACCGGCACCCCGACGACCCCGACGACGAGACTCCGGCTCGCCGCGCAGCGGTGCGTGAGGCGGTCGAGGAGTGTGCGTTGCTGCTCGAGAGCCACGAGTTGGTCCCGCTGTCCCGCTGGACTCCCCCGGCGGAGACCCCTCGCCGGTTCGACACCTGGTTCTTCGTCGCCCGAGCGTCCGACGGCGACGTCGTCGTCGACGGCGAGGAGATCCACGAACACGTGTGGCTGTCGCCGCGTGAGGTACTCGAACGGCGCGATCACGGTGAGCTCGACCTGGCGCCTCCGACCTTCGTCACCCTCACCGACCTCGCCGGGGCCGGCACCGTCAGCGACGTCATCGCCCTGGCCGAGTCCCGACGGCCCGTCCCGTGGTACGTCTCGAAGTTCTCGAGCGACGGCGAGCACCAGGTCCTCCTGTGGGAGGGCGACGCCGGCTACGAGCAGGCCGACGCCGGCGTGGACGGACCGCGCCACCGACTCTGGATGCGACCCGACGGGTGGGTCTACGAGCGCACCTGAGGTCGTGGCCGGACACCCCCGGCGACGGGCTACCGTCACCTCTCATGCGCCGTGCCGACAAGGCGGAGCGGATCGGGGAGATCCTCGACGAGCTCTACCCCGAGCCCCCGATCCCCCTCGACCACACCGATCCCTACACGCTCCTCGTGGCGGTCGCCCTGTCTGCCCAGACGACCGACAAGAAGGTCAACGAGGTCACGCCGGCCCTGTTCGAGCTCGCCTCCACCCCCGAGGAGATGGTCGAGCTCGGGCCGGAGAAGATCCTCGAGCTGATCCGGGAGATCGGTCTGGCCCCCACCAAGGCCCGCAACCTGTGGACCGCCGCCACCCAGATCCTCGAAGAAGGCGGCGAGGTCATCCCCGACTGGGAGTTCCTCGAGTCCCTCGCCGGTGTCGGCCACAAGACCGCGAGCGTGGTGATGGCCCAGGCCTTCGGCGTCCCTGCGTTCCCGGTCGACACCCACATCCACCGTCTGGCCTGGCGGTGGGGACTGTCCGACGGCAGTTCGGTCGAACGGACCGAACGCGACCTGAAGGCGGTCTTCCCCATCGAGACGTGGAACCGCCGCCACCTGCAGATCATCTACTTCGGCCGGGAGTACTGCCCGGCCCGGCGGCACGTGGCCGAGACCTGCCCGATCTGTTCGTTCGCGGCGGTGAAATCACGTCTGGCCACCGAGGCAAAGCGAGTGGCGGGGTCCCGTGCCGGGCGGGCCGCGAAACCCTGAGCTGCGACCGAGCGGGTGCGGCGCCGCCGCCGCGCCCCTACCGTGATCGGACATGCGCCTCATCTTGATCAGACACGGCGACGCTCACGCCGGATTCGACGGGGTGATCGCCGGGCCGACGGGGTGCCGGGGACTCACCGACCACGGCCGGGAGCAGGCCGAGGCGCTGAGGGACCACCTCGAGGTCTCGGGCCGCATCGACGCCGACGTGCTGCTCGCCAGCACTCTCCCCCGCGCCATCGAGACCGCCGAGATCATCGCCCCAGGACTGGGGCTCGAGGTCTCGGGCCACGAGCGCGACATGTGCGAGGTCGACACCGGCGAAGCCGACGGCTGGGAGTGGGCCGAGTACACGGCCCGCTTCGGGGGTTTCGACATGGAGAGCGAACCCGATCGGGTGTTCGCGCCCGGCGGCGAGAGCTGGAACACCTTCCACCAGCGGGTCGGATCGATGCTCGACCGGGTCGCCCGGACCTACCCGGACCAGACCGTGGTAGCGGTCTGCCACGCCGGGGTGATCACAGCCTCGGTCCGGCTGCTGCTCGGCGTCCCCCATCCGGGCACAGGGGCCCAGATTCGGCCCAGCAACACCGGCCTCACCGAGTGGGACCATGACCCCGAGCGGGAGCGGTGGACCTTGCACCACTTCAACGAGGTCACCCACCTGCTCGGCCTGTTGCGAGGGTGAGCTGAGCCCGAGCGGGGTAGTGAAGGTCCATGACCGATCACGAGTTCACCGTCGAGTCCGCCCGCCACGCCTCCGAGCGGGGTGAGTTGGCCGAGTGGGTGAGAGAGTTCCTCGCCAGCCCGGGCAGCGACAACGCCGACCTCGGCGAGCTCCTCGCCGACGAGCGGTCCCACTGGACCGGACCGACCAAGCTCCGCATCGACCAGCTCCACCGATTGGTCGGTCCTCCCGGGGACCCTGTCCTGTGCCCGGTCGACGACGACTATTGGCGGGACGACGTCGAGGACATGGAGGACCAGGTGGAGGAGGGCTGGGAGCCACCGCCGATGATCGTCACCTACCGCGACGACCAGCTCGTCCTCGAAGACGGCAACCATCGCGTGGAAGGGATGCGGCGAGCGGGAGAGACCGAGGTGTGGGCAGTCGTCTGTTTCCAGGACGATGCCGCTCGCCAACGGTTCGAGACCGCCAAACCGGGCTGAGGGGGCCTCACACCGGTATCGGCCGTGCCCACTCCAACGTGACCTCGGGTCCCGGCACGGGGTAGCCGTAGTGGTACCCCTGACCGAACGCTCCACGCACCAGGAACTCCATGGCCAGCAGCGTCTGCCACAGCCGGCGGGACCGCAGATGAGCGTCGAGCGCCCTCGCGGGAACCCGCCGCCGGTCACCTCGTCGAGACCGACGATTCCCGTCGGCGCCTTCTGGAGCAGTGGCAGATCGGCCGAGGGGCCGGTGCCTCCGCCGTTGCTCGTCGCCGTGCTGGCTTCCATGGGCACTCGCCTCTCCATCGTGTGACGGATCGGGCGACAGGTCGACGGGAGTCGACCCCCGGCCGTGAACGTCTGGGGTCAATGCTTCTCCCCACAACATCGTCTGAGGGCACCGCACGCTGAGGTCGGGGTCCCATTGTTGTTGGGGAGTTGTTATGAACCCGCCGCTCGCACCTGGCGATAGACCTCGACGTAGGCGTCGACCATCCGGTCGATCCGGAACCGGTCGATGGCGACGGAGCGGATGTGGCCTCGGTCGAGCGTGGCGACCCGCTCGACAGCGCCGACGGCAGCGTCGGTGCCGGTCACCACGAACCCGGTCGTACCGTCGTCGATCAGCTCGCGCATCGACCCCCGGTCGTTGGCGATGACCGGGGTGCCACACGCGAGGGCCTCGGCGACGCTGAACCCGAAGGGTTCGTCGAAACCGATGAGGTGCAACAGCGCATGGGCGCCACCGAGCACGGAACTGCGATCGGTGGCACTGACCGAACCGACGAACTGCACCGACTCTCCGTCGAGGTGCGGCTCGATGGCGGACTCGAAATAGCCCTGGTCCTGGACGATCCCGGCGATGACCAGCGACCGCCCGGCCCGCCGGGCGACCTCGATCGCCTCCGCCGCTCCCTTGTCGGGATGGATGCGCCCGAAGAAGAGGAGATGGTCTCCCGGCGAGGGGTGAAGGGCGAAGGCATCGGTGTCGACCCCGTGGTGGATCGTGGCGTGGTAGTCGAGGCGGGGATGGCGGTTCGAGTCGCTGATCGCCACATAGGCCGAGCGGTCGTTGTACCGCTCATACACGGCCACGATCCGCTCGGAGGAGAACCCGTGGACCGTCGTCACCACCGGCGTGTCGACCAGACGGCTGTAGGTCAGCGGCAGGAAGTCGAAGCTGTTGTGGATCACGTCGAACTCGTCGGCCCGCTCGAAAACCGAGGCGATGTGGGTGCACTCCGCCACCTTCGGATCGATGTCGGGGTCCTCCGACCACCCCGTCCCCACGACCGAGGAGAGCTCGGCCGAGGTCTCGGAGTCGGCCGTGGCGAACAGCGTCACGTCGTGGCCACTGGCCACCAGCCCTTCGGTCAACAGGGACGCGAACAGCTCCCACGGGCCGTAGTGGACGGGCGGTGTGCGCCATGAGATCGGAGCCAGTACAGCGATCTTGAGCCTCGGCAGGGAACTGGGCGTCGCAGAAGGGTCCACACGGCAGCGTACCGACGACCGGTCGAGGCCCCCTGCCACTAGTCTGAAGGTCAGTCCCCTTGGTAAGTCGCCTGGTTTGGGCAGGACGGCAGTCATGCCCGTCGCCCCGTGCAGGCTCGACGTCTCACCGAGCCACCATGAGGAGACCCATGCGTTCACACCACGACGTCGGTGCCACCACGCCGACGCGCCCCGAGAGCCGGTCCTTCGCCCTGCTGTCGACCTTTCCCCCCACACCATGTGGCATCGCCACCTTCTCGGCGGCCCTCGGCGCCGGCCTGGAGTCGCACGGGACCGGCGTCGCCGTCGTGCGCGTCGGTGACTCGCCGGCCGGCACCGACCCCCGGATCGTCATGGAGTTCGACGACAGCGACCGAGTCCAGATCGCCGGGGCCGTCAACGTGTTGGACGAAGCCGACGTCGCCATCGTGCAGCACGAGTACGGCATCTACGACGGTCCGAACGGTGAGTCGGTGGTCGGCATCCTTCAGGACCTGACCGTCCCGACGATCGTCGTCGCCCACACGGTCCTCGAGCATCCGACCGTGCAGCAACGACACGTCCTCGAAGCAGTCGTCGATACGGCCGACGCCGTGGTCGTGATGACCGAGGCCGGCCGGGTTCGGATGCTCTCGGGCTTCGATGTCGACGGCGACAAGGTCGTGGTCATCCCTCACGGAGCCGCTATCTCAGTGGCGAGCTCGCGCCCGAGCGACCGTCGGTCGGGCGCCCTCCTCACCTGGGGGCTGCTCGGCCCCGGCAAGGGGATCGAGTGGGCGATCGACGCCGTGGCCATGCTCGATGACATCGAGCCCCGGGTTCAGTACCGCATCGCCGGCGACACCCATCCCAAGGTCGTCGCCCATGAGGGCGAGGCGTACCGCGAGATGCTCACCGCTCGAGCAGAAGCAGCGGGCATCGCGCCGAACGTTCAGTTCGACGCCGGCTATCGCGGTCTCGACGCGCTGGCGGAGATGATCGCAGACTCGTCGGTGGTCGTGTTGCCCTACGACTCACCGGACCAGGTGACCTCCGGAGTCCTGGTCGACGCAGTTGCCGCCGGACGGCCGGTCGTCGCCACCGCCTTCCCCCACGCCGTCGAACTGCTGGCCAGCGGTGCCGGTCTGGTCGTGCCTCGCGAAGATCCCGAGGCCCTCGCAGCAGCACTACGCCGTGTCCTCACCGAGCCGGGCCTCGGCGACCGGATGGCCGCAGAGGCCCGCCGCCTCGGGCCGAGCCTCGCCTGGCCTGCCGTCGCCGGCCGCTACGCCGCCTTGGGTGAGCGCCTGCTCGCCGATCGCCAGGTCGTCCCCGGATGAGTGAGCACCGTCCCGACTTCGCCCACATCGCCACCATGACCGAGCGCTACGGCACCTTCGAGCACGCCGAGCTCCGGTCGCCCCGACGCGAGCACGGGTACTGCACCGACGACGTCGCCCGCCTCCTGGTCGTGGCCACCCGCGAGCCCGACCCGACGCCGCTCGTCCGCGAGTTGGCGCGGGGCGCGCTCGAATTCGTGACCGACGCTCAAGGGGCCGACGGCACCTGTCACAACCGTCGGAACGTCGGCGGTCGCTGGACCGACCGCCGCAGCGTCGACGACTGCTGGGGACGGGCCCTCTGGGGCCTGGGTACGGCGGCCTCCCAACCAGGGGGCTCGCTGACCAGGGAAGCTCTCGCCCGCTTCGAACGGGGCGCCCAGCAGCGCTCACCGGCACCGAGGTCGACGGCCTTCGCCACGCTGGGCGCGGCGGCGGTCCTGTCGGTCGACCGCGGCCACCAGGGGGCACGCTCGCTCATCGCCGACGCTGTCGACGTGTTCACCGTCCGCTCTGACGAGTCGTCGTGGCGCTGGCCCGAAGCCCGCCTCACCTACGCCAACGCGGTGCTCCCCGACGCCATGATCGCCGCAGGAGTGGCCCTCGAACGACCGGCCCTCATCGACGAGGGCCTCGAGCTGTTGGCCTGGCTCCTCGACCGGGAGACCATCGACGGGCACCTGTCGGTCACCCCTGTCGGGGGCGCCGGTCCGGGCGACCCCCGTGGGCGATTCGACCAGCAACCGATCGAGGTCGCCACCTTGGCCGATGCCTGTGCACGTGCGGCCGCGCTGACCGGCGAACGCATCTGGCTCGACGCGGTTTCCTTGGCCGACGCGTGGTTCGACGGCCACAACGACTCCGGCACGGTCATGTGGGACCCCGAGACCGGCGGCGGCTACGACGGACTCGAGGCCTCGGGATGCAACCTCAACCAGGGCGCCGAGTCGACCCTGGCGCTCATCTCGACCCGCCAGCAAGCCCGACTGCTCGTGCCGGTGACCGCGTGACCGACTACAGCCATGACCGTTTGACCTCACGCCAACCGGTGCGCCTGCACGCCGATCCATCGCGCGTGATCACACGATTGTTCGTCGCCGGCCAAGAGGTGGTGGGCGGCTCCGAGTCGCGGGCCTCCGGGGTCGTCGGTCGCCTCTTGGCGCTCGACGAGGAGGACGTGAAGTCTCGTCTCGAGGAGCTGATCTCCCGGTTCGGACACCGTCACCACGACATCGTCGCGACGTTCAGGCACCACGCCGAGAGGATCGGGAACCGGCTGGACCCCGACGACGAGATCAGCGACGAGCGGTTGCTGCTCCTCGGCGCCACGTTCACCCACGAATACGCCATCGAAGCAGCCTCACTGTGCAATCCCTCGATGGTGGTCCATCCCGACCAGGACGGCGCGCCAGCCGGCGGACTGCGATTTCTGATGAGCGTCCGAGGGATCGGTGAGGGACATCGATCGAGCATCGGGTTCCGGTCCGGGACGATCACCGCCGACGGAGTGGTCACCGTCGACCTCCCCCAGCCGTTCGCGGCGGTGGGTTCGGTCAGCTCCGGCGTCTTCGACCGCGAGGTCTTCCACGCCCGCCTCCTCGCGCGGGGCCAGGACGGTGAGAGCGCCGCGTACGTCCTCGACCACCTCGGCGAGACCTTCTCGGCGGAGGAGCTCGAGGCGCGCCTCACCGTTCTCGAGAGCCAGCTCGACACGAGGCGCGACGCCCGGTCGATCGCCAACCAACTCCGCGACATCGCCTCGTTGAGCTACACCACGACCTTCTCGGAGGGCTCACACCTCTCCGAGCGGGTTTTGTGGCCGGCCATGGAGGCGGAGTCCCACGGCATGGAGGACGCCCGCTTCGTCCGCTTCGTCGACGACGACGGCCAGGCCACCTACTACGCGACCTACACCGCGTTCGACGGTCGTGAGATCAGCCAGCAGCTCCTCCACACCACCGACTTCACGACGTTCGCGGTGTCGCCCATGGTGGGGCCGGCCGCGGCCAACAAGGGTCTGGCGTTGTTTCCCCGACACGTCGCTGGTCGCTTCGCGGCGATGTCACGCCATGATCGCGAGACCAATGCCGTCGCGTTCTCCGACTTCCTCGGCCACTGGGACGAGGCGGCGACCTGCCAGACACCGGAGACCGACTGGGAGCTGATCCAGCTCGGCAACTGCGGTTCGCCCATCGAGACCGACGCCGGCTGGCTGGTCCTCACCCACGCGGTGGGGCCGATGCGGACCTACAGCATGGGGGCGCTCCTGCTCGACATCGACGACCCGACCACGGTCGTGGCCCAACTCGACGAGCCGCTCCTGACCCCGACCCCGGACGAGCAGGACGGCTACGTGCCGAACGTCGTCTACTCCTGCGGTGGACTCCTCCATGGCGACACCCTCGTCATCCCCTATGGGATCGCCGACGGGGCCATCGGCATCGCCACCGTCCGATGGTCGGAGCTACGGGACGCGATGAGCCCCCGATAGCGGGAGCACCATCTGCTCCGCCATCGGGGGCTCATCCCTCCGGTCAGTCGAGGTCGAACCGGTCGAGGTTCATCACCTTGTTCCAGGCGGCGACGAAGTCCTCGACGAACTTGGCCTTGGCGTCGTCGGCTCCGTAGACCTCGGCGAGGGCGCGGAGCTGGGAGTTGTGCCCGAACACCAGGTCGACTGCTGTCGCGGTGCGGACCACCTCACCGCTGGAGCGGTCACGACCGTCATAGACGTGCTCGGTCTGGGAGCCACGCCACTCGACGCTCATGTCGAGCAGGTTCACGAAGAAGTCGTTGGTGAGCACCCCGGGCCGGTCGGTGAAGACCCCGTGGTCGGAGCCGCCGTAGTTGGCGCCGAGCACTCGCATGCCCGCAACGAGCACCGTCATCTCCGGAGCGGTCAACGACAACAGGTTGGCCCGCTCGAGCAGCAGAGTCTCGGGGGAGAGCTTCTCGCCGGGACGGACGTGGTTGCGGAAGCCGTCGCCGCGTGGCTCCAGAGGCTCGAACGAGTCGGCGTCGGTCATCTCCTGGGTGGCATCGGTGCGCCCCGGGGTAAACGGGACGACGACGTCGTGACCGGCGTCGCCGGCCGCCTTCTCGACCGCGGCACAGCCGGCGAGGACGATGAGATCGGCGAGCGACACCTTCGTGCCGCCGGACGCATCCCCGTTGAAGTCCGACTGGATCTGCTCGAGCGTCGACAGCACGCTGGCGAGCTGCTCGGGTTCGTTGACCTCCCAGTCCTTCTGGGGCGCCA
>SKKL01000227.1 GCA_007121465.1 Acidimicrobiales bacterium
GCTCGACCGCATCGGCCGCGACGTGCTCGAGCGGAGGGGTGCCACGTCGAACTTCCTCGGCTACGGCAACCCGCCGTTCCCCGCGGTGATCTGCGCGTCGCCCAACGAGGTCCTCGTCCACGGGATTCCCAGCGACCGGGTGCTCGTCGAGGGCGACATCATCTCCATCGACTGCGGTGCGGTCATCGACGGTTGGCACGGAGACGCCGCCTTCACCGCCGGAGTGGGGACGATCTCCGCCGAGGCCCAGCGGCTGATCGACGTCGCCGAGGCGTCGCTGCGGGCCGGTATCGACCAGATGGTGCCGGGCAACCGGATGGGCGACATGGGTTCGGCCATCGCCGCGGTGATCGAGAAGGCCGGGTTCTCGGTGGTGCGCGAGTACGTCGGTCACGGCATCGGACAGGCCATGCACGAACGGCCCGACGTCCCCAACTTCGGCACCCCCGGCAAAGGCCTCACCTTCGCCGCGGGCAACACCTTCGCGGTCGAACCGATGCTCATCGCCGGTGCCTCTGACACCGCGGTGCTCGACGACGACTGGACCGTCGTCTCCACCGACGGGTCGCTCTGTGCCCACGCCGAGCACACCATCGCCATCGGCGACGACGGGCCCGAGATCCTCACCGCCAGCTCCTTCCGCTGAACGGGCCTGTGGCGCGAGCCGCAGAGCACTCAGCGTCGCTTCTGGTCCGTTTGGCCCAGTCGGGTGCATCCAGCGAAGCCGAATGCGGCGAATCAATACCAGGCCACGTACCTCCGTATCCGCCCGTTACAAGGAGTATTCGATCATGAAGCGCAAGATTCTCTCCGCAGTCCTCGCGTCCGCTCTCATGCTGGGCCTCGGTGCCAGCGCCGCCTCGGCTGGTCCGCCGGCCGGTGTCGGCCAGGGCAAGCCGGCTGGCATCAGCTGCCAGCAAGCCGGCATCGGCACCCTCCAGGAGCTCGGCCTCCTCTCTGCTGTCGCTCGCGGCGGCATCGAGGTCGTCGGTGTGGGCACCGTTCCCTTCCGCGACGTCCTCTCCCTCCACCGGTCCAACCCCGAGCTGTTCCAGACCGGTGGTGTGTCAGTGGTCGTCCCCGGCGTCGGCACGGTGCCGGCAACCTGGTGTGACGGCGTCTGAGCCGCTGACCGACATCTCGACGGACCGGACCCCGGCTGGCTTGCCAGCCGGGGTCCGGCGCGTCTCACCGCCCTTGTCGAGGACGGATCGGCGGCGCGCGCCGATTCCTGATTCTCTCGGTACATGCCACCAAATCGCCGCCGCCGGGGGCTACTGTTCCGAGCCCGAGTTGGCCTCGGCAGCGCGCCGCGCTAACGTATCCCTTCGGCCCATGTGGGCCGGGCTGGCTTCGCGCCGCCCACCCGCACCGTAGCTGGTGCACACCGAAGTTGGTACGACCTGGAGGTCAGTCCTGCCCAAGCCCAAGGAAGACGCGATCGTCCTCGAAGGAACGGTCGTCGAGCCGTTGCCCAACGCCATGTTCCGCGTCGAGCTCGAGAACGGACACAAGGTCCTCGCCCACATCTCCGGCAAGATGCGCATGCACTACATCCGCATCCTCCCCGGCGATCGCGTCCAGGTGGAGCTGACCCCCTACGACCTCACCCGCGGTCGGATCACCTACCGCTACAAGTGACCCGCCCACACCTCTCCTGAGGTGTGGTCCGCCCCGGCGCTGCGGCGTCCGGACAAAGAAAGCCCTCCGATGAAGGTACGACCAAGCGTCAAGAAGATCTGTGAGAAGTGCAAGGTGATCCGGCGGCACGGGCGCGTCCAGGTCATCTGTACCAATCCCCGCCACAAGCAGAGGCAAGGCTGAGTCATGGCACGTATCTCCGGCGTCGACATCCCTCGCGAGAAGCGACTCGTCGTCTCCCTCACCTACATCTTCGGCATCGGTGACACCACCGCGGCCCGAATCTGCGCCGACGTCGACGTCGATCCGACGACTCGAGTGCGCGACCTCACCGACGAGGAGGTGGCTCGCATCCGCACCTGGATCGACACCAACCTCAAGGTCGAGGGCGACCTTCGTCGCGACATCTCCCAGGACATCAAGCGGAAGATGGAGATCGGCTGCTACCAGGGTCTCCGTCACCGCAAGGGTCTCCCGGTGCACGGCCAGCGCACCCACACCAACGCCCGCACCCGCAAGGGTCCGAAGAAGACCGTTGCGGGCAAGAAGAAGGTTCGCAAGTGAACTCGACCACCTCGCAGCACACCCCTACGGAGCACTGAACGATGGCAAAGCCCAAGCCCGGGGGTCGTCGCCCCCGCAAGCGCGAGCGCAAGAACGTCACCTACGGGGTGGCGCACATCAAGAGCTCGTTCAACAACACCATCGTGTCGATCAGCGACCAGGACGGGAACACTCTCGCCTGGGCGTCGGCGGGCAACGTCGGGTTCAAGGGCTCGAAGAAGTCCACTCCCTACGCCGCCCAGATGGCCGCCGAGCAGTGCGCTCGCCGGGCCATGGAGCACGGGGTCCGCAAGGTCGACGTCGTGGTCAAGGGTCCCGGGTCGGGTCGTGAGACCGCCATCCGCTCGATCCAGAACGCCGGCATCGAGGTCACCGGAATCAAAGACGTGACCCCGGTTCCCCACAACGGTTGCCGTCCCCCCAAGCGTCGGAGGGTCTGACATGTCTCGCTACACCGGTCCGAAAGCTCGCGTCTCCCGTCGTCTGGGCACCAACATCTGGGGCACCCAGGGCGAGAACAAGGCCATGGAGAAGCGCCCCTACCCGCCGGGCGACCACGGCCGCACCCGCCGTCGTGGCAACGCGTCGGAGTATCTGATGCAGCTCCAGGAGAAGCAGAAGGTCCGCTTCTCCTACGGGCTCACCGAGCGCCAGTTCCGCAACCTGTACAAGGAGGCGTCCCGCAAGGAGGGCGTCACCGGCGAGAACATGCTGCGCTTCCTCGAGCTTCGTCTCGACAACATCGTCTACCGCGCCGGCTGGGCGGCCACCCGGCCCCAGGCCCGCCAGTTCGTCAACCACGGCCACGTCAAGGTGAACGGCAAGCGCGTCGACATCTGTAGCTACCGGGTCCGCAAGGGCGACGTGATCGAGCTGAAGGACAAGTCGCGCGAGATGATCACCGTCACCTGGAACATCGACGTGCTGTCCCGCACGCCGCCGCCGTGGCTCGATTCTGCCGATGGCGGCTTCCAGGTCACCGTCCGCGAACTCCCGCTGCGCGAGCACATCGACATTCCGGTGCGTGAAGCACTGATCGTCGAGCTCTACAGCAAGTAATCACCCACCCCGGCCCCGCCACCACCGCCCGCGAGAGGTACCACATGCTCGTCATCCAGCGACCCACGGTCGAGGCCCTCGGCGATGGCGACACGCCGCGTGCGTTGTTCGCCATCGGCCCCCTCGAGCCCGGCTTCGGGTACACCATCGGCAACTCTCTGCGCCGCACGCTGCTGTCGTCGATCCCGGGCGCCGCGGTGACCCAGGTTCGCTTCGACGATGCGTTGCACGAGTTCGACACGATTCCTGGCATCACCGAGGACGTCACCGACGTCATCTTGAACCTGAAGGACCTGGTCCTGCGGATCGAGACCGACGAAGCGGTCACCCTCCGCCTCGACGCGTCGGGTCCCGGTGAGATCACCGCCGGCAACATCGTCGACAACTCCGACGTCGAGATCCTGAACCCGGAACTGGTCATCGCCACTGCCAGCGACAAGGGTCGCCTCGCCCTCGACATCACCGTCGAGAAGGGCCGCGGCTATGTCACCGCCGACCGGAACAAGACCTCGGCGACCATCGGCATCATCCCTATCGACTCGATCTTCTCGCCGGTGCGGCGCGTCACCTTCGACGTCGAGCCCACCCGCGTCGAGCAGTCCACCGAGTTCGACCGCCTCGTGCTCGACATCGAGACCGATGGTTCGATCACCGCTCGCGAGGCTCTCGCCTCGGCCGGCTCCACCCTGCGTGCCCTCGTGCAGCTCGTGGAGGAGATGAGCGAGGAGCCCCAGGGCCTCGAGCTCGGCGAGGTGGCCACCACCGCGGCGGGCTCGCCCGACCTCGACCTGCCCATCGAGGACCTCGACCTGTCCGAGCGTCCCCGCAACTGCCTCAAGCGCGCCCAGGTGAACTCGGTGGGCGAGTTGCTCCTGAAGTCCGAGGACGACCTGCTGGCCATCACCAACTTCGGCCAGAAGTCACTCGACGAAGTCATCGCCAAGCTCGACGAGCGGGGCCTGTCGCTCCGCGGCAAGGACTAACCATGCCCGCCACCCCCCGCAAGACCCGCAGCTTCGGCGGCAGCGCGTCGCACCAGAAGGCCATGATGGCCAACCTGGTCGCCTCCCTCGTCGCCGCCGAGTCGATCGTGACCACCGAGGCCAAGGCCAAGGCGCTGCGTCCGGTCGCCGAGAAGATGATCACCAAGGCCAAGAAGGGCGGCATCCACAACCGCCGCCAGGTCGTGGCGTTCCTCCGTGACGAGGAGATGGCTGCCAAGCTGTTCGACGAGATCGGCCCCCGCTATGCCGACCGTCCCGGTGGCTACACCCGCATCCTCAAGCTCGGCGCCCGCCCGGGCGACAACGCCCCCCAGGCTCGCATCGAGCTCGTCTAGGCGGGCACAGCCCGGCGTGGCTCCCCCGGTGAGCGGTCCGGAGACGCCCACCTTGTTCGATCCCGCGGCCGGCCCCGAAGGCATCGCCGGACCGACCGCTCGCGTGGCGATGGTCATCGCCTATCACGGCGCACCGTTCCACGGCTTCGCGGTCAACGCGGGTGTGCGCACCGTCGGCGGCGACCTCACCGTCGCGCTCGGCAAGCTCCTCGGCCATCCCGTCGAGCTCACCGTCGCCGGCCGCACCGACAAGGGTGTGCATGCCCGGGCCAACGTGGTGACCTTCGACGCTCGCGCCGAGGGCCTCGACCCCGAGGCGTTGGTCGCCGCACTCAACAAGATGCTCCAACCCGCCATAGCCGTCCGGTCGGCGCGTGTCGTCGGCGACGACGTCGACGCTCGCTTCTCGGCGGTCGCCCGCACCTACCGCTACCTCGTCTGCAACCGCCCGGTACCCGATCCGTTCCTCGCCGATCGGGCCTGGTTCATCGAGACGCCACTCGACCTGGCGGTGCTTCGGCTGGCCTGTGACCCGTTCCTCGGCACCCACGACTTCTCGTCGTTCTGCCGGCGACCCAAGCGCACCGACGGTGCCGAAGCCGACCTGCGTCGCCGGGTAGAGCGGGCCGAGTGGTCCGATCAGGACGACGGCCTGCTCCGCTTCGAGATCCGCGCCAACGCGTTCTGTCACCAGATGGTGCGCAGCGTCGTCGGGTTCATGGTCGAGGTCGGTTCGGGTCGCCGCTCGGTGGGGGAGATCCCCGCGGTCCTGCGCGCCCGGGACCGCCAAGCGGTCGGCGGACGGCTCGCCCCACCCCAGGGACTGGTGCTCTGGGAGGTCGACTTCGGCGACCGCCACGCCGAGGTCGCTGCGGAGGCCGGAACAGGGTAGCCTCGTCCTTCTGGTCCTCGGGGGACCCGCACTTGCGACTCCCGGCTCGGACCTCCTAGAGTTTCCCGTTGGCCCTGCGCCGGGTCCGTCCCGAGCGCCCCGTCCCCCGGACCGTGAACCGGGCCACCGTTCGCCAGACGATCACCACGAACAGGACAGCAGCGTGCGTACGTTCACCCCCCGCCCAACCGACATCGAGCGCACCTGGCACGTCGTCGACGCCGAGGGCCTGGTGCTCGGTCGGCTCGCCACCGAGGTCGCCCGGATCCTGCGCGGCAAGCACAAGCCGATCTTCACGCCCCACCTCGACACCGGCGATCACGTCATCATCATCAACGTCGACAAGGTCGTGCTCACCTCGGACAAGGCCGATCGCAAGATCCTGTGGCGCCACAGCGGCTACCCCGGTGGCATCAAGTCGGTCACCTACGGCGAAGCCCTCGCCCGCAAGCCCGAGGACGCGGTGCGCCGCACCATCCGCGGCATGCTCCCGAAGAACCGTCTCGGCCGTCAGATGCTGAAGAAGCTCAAGGTCTACGCCGGGCCCACCCACCCCCACGCCGCCCAGAACCCGCAGCCCCTCGTCATCGCCGGCGCCCGCCGCGACGGCTGATCACCCAGTAAGAGGTCTTCTCCGACATGCCCGCACCCCTCGTGCAGTCCACCGGTCGCCGCAAGGAAGCCGTCGCTCGTGTCCGCCTGCGCCCCGGCACCGGACAGATCACCGCCAACGGTCGCCCGATCGAGGAGTACTTCCCGACCGCGACCCACCGGATGATCCTCACCGAGCCGCTCCGGCTGACCGAGACCGCCGAGGTCTACGACGTCGACGCCACCCTGCACGGTGGCGGCCCCTCCGGCCAGGCCGGCGCGCTGCGCATGGGCATCTCCCGTGCCCTCGTCGAACTCGACGAGGAGCTGCGCCCGCTGCTGAAGAAGGCCGGGTTCCTCACCCGCGACTCCCGCAAGAAGGAATCCAAGAAGTACGGCCTCAAGAAGGCCCGCAAGGCGCCCCAGTACTCCAAGCGCTGATCGCTGCCCGACCGGCACCGACCTCGGATGCCGGATCTCGGGCCGGCTCCGCTACGGGAGCATCGATGTCCCTACGCTTTGGAACAGACGGCGTGCGCGGGGTGGCCAACTCCGAGCTCACCCCCGAACTCGTCCTCTCACTCGGGAGGGCAGCCGCGAGCGTGCTCGACGCCACCCGGGTGGGTCGCGTCGTCATCGGGCGCGATACGCGTCGCTCGGGCCCCTTGCTCGAGGCGGCCCTCGCCGCCGGCTTTGCCAGCGAGGGAGTCGCCGTCGAGCTGCTGGGGGTCGTGCCCACGCCCACGGTCGCGTGGGCCGCCGGTGCCGACGGTGTTCCCGGAGCGGTCATCTCGGCCTCCCACAATCCCTATTCCGACAACGGCGTGAAGCTTTTCGCCGCCGGCGGGGTGAAGCTGTCCTCCGCCGACGAGGAACGACTCGAAGCCGAGCTCGACCGCATCGTCCGCGGCGCAGAGCGTGACGCTCCGCGCCCCTCGGGTGCCAAGGTCGGAACGGTTCGCCTGGCAGTGGGGCCGGTCGGCCGCTGGGCCGACTCGATCGTCGACTCCATCGACGGTCGACGCCTCGACGGCCTGTCGATCGTGGTCGACTGCGCGAACGGTGCGGTGGCTGAACACGCTGCTCCCGTGCTGCGTCGCCTCGGGGCCGAGGTGGTCGTCATCCACGACCGGCCCGATGGCCGCAACATCAACCAGGACTGCGGGTCGACCCATCCCGACGATCTCCAGTCGGCCGTGGTCGAGAACGGGGCCGACCTCGGCCTCGCCTTCGACGGCGACGCCGACCGGGTGGTGGCGGTCGACGAGGCCGGAGAGCTCGTCGACGGCGACCAGATCATCGCGCTGTGCGCCATCGACCGTCACGAGCGTCAGTTGCTCACCGACGACACGGTGGTGGTCACGGTGATGACCAACCTCGGCTTCCGCCTGGCGATGGCCGACCGCGGGATCGGCGTGGTCGAGACCCAGGTCGGTGACCGCTATGTCCTCGAGGCCCTCGACCGAGGCGGGTGGCAGCTCGGAGGCGAGCAGTCGGGCCACGTGATCTTCCGCGATCTCGCCGGCACCGGCGACGGACTGCTCACCGCCGTCCAGATCGCCGATCTGCTGGTCAGGGCCGGCCGTCCCCTCGGGAAGCTCGCCGCCAAGGCGATGACCCGGTTCCCGCAGGTCCTGCACAACGTCCGGGTCGCCTCGAAGCCGGGCGCGGTGGTGACCGAGATGGCCGAGCTGGTCTCCCGGGTCGAGCGCGACCTCGGCGAGCGGGGCCGGGTCCTCGTGCGGGCGAGCGGCACCGAGCCGATCGTGCGGGTCATGATCGAAGCCGAAGACGACGACGTCGCCCGCTCGGCCGCGAACGAGCTGGTCGCAGCGGCCGAGGCGGCCGCCTCACGCCTCGCGTCCGGAGCGCCGTAGACTCGACGCCCGGAGCGGGCTGCCCACGACAGGAGGACCACCATGTGCGGAATCATCGCGGTGCTCGCCCGCACGTCACCGCGACCGGTCCCCTCAGCCGACCTGGTCCTCGGTCCTGTCGAGCGGGCGGCCGAGTTGATGTCCCGACACGCCGAGGTGCCTGACCTCGAGGTGCTCGGGAGCGTCGCCGACGACCTCGAGACCGCCGATCGGCTTCTTCGGGGTCCTGTCGGGGTCCGCCTGCTGCTCGTCGATTCCGCGGTCCGGGCTCAGCTGACCTCCCGCATCTCCACCGTCGACGCTGCCCTGGCGACCATCGATGCCCGCCTCGATTCCGGTGAGGTCGCGTCAGGCGACTTGCTCGAGAAGTTCAACGAGGCGGTCATCCGGGTGAAGGACTCGGCGTGGGCCATCGCCCGTGATCGGGTGCGCTCGGCCACCGAGATCGTCGACCTCGCCGGCGCAGTGCCCTCGGCGGCCGCGACCACCGCGTACTGGGCGCTTCAGCAGTCGCTGTCGGCCCTCGATCGCCTCGAGGTTCGGGGCCGGGACTCCGCAGGCATCCAGGTGCTCGTCACCGACCACGGCCTCGATCTCGACGACCCGCACGTCGCCCGCCTCCTCGCCGAGCGTCGCGATCCGTTGTTCGGCTCCGGAGCGGTGCGCGCCGATGCTCGCACCCTCACCTTCGTCTACAAGGCCGCGGCGGAGATCGGTCAGCTCGGGGACAACACCGCGACGCTGCGGGCGGCGATCCGCCCCGACGAGCTGCTGCGCATGGCGGTCTCGGGCGAGGGTGCCGAGACCCTGGTGCTCGGACACACTCGCTGGGCCAGCGTGGGCATCATCTCCCAGCCCAACGCCCATCCGCTCGATTCGCTCGAACTCGACGGGCCCCCGGGCGAGCTGGCCACCGCCGTGCTCAACGGCGACGTCGACAACTACGCCGACCTGAAGTCCGCCGAAGGACTCCACATCGCACCCGAGATCACCACCGACGCCAAGGTGATCCCCACCCTGCTCGCACGGCACCGGCGATCGGGGGTCGACCTCGCCGATGCGTTCCGCTCCACCGTCGCCGTCCTCGACGGCTCGGTCGCCATCGCCGCGACCACCACCGCCGACCCCCATCGTCTCTGCCTCGCCATCCGGGGCAGCGGTCAGGCGCTGTATGTGGGCACCACCGACGACGCCTACCTGGTCGCCAGCGAGCCCTATGGGGTGGTCGAGCAGGCCGACCGGTATCTCCGTCTCGATGGCGAGACCCCCGCCGATCCCGACAACGCGGTCTCCACCCGCGGCCAGATCATGGTCCTCGACCGCTCGGGGGCGGGCACCCTCGAGGGCCTGGCCCGGTGGGCTTATGACGGCACTCCGCTCCCCGTCGCGGACAGCGAGATGGCCGTCGCCCCGATCACCACCCGAGACATCGATCGGGGCGACCACCCCCACTTCCTCCTCAAGGAGCTCACCGAGGCGCCCACGTCGTTCCGCACGACGCTGCGGGGCAAGATCATCGCCGGCGACGACGGTAACCTCACCGTCCGGTTGGGCGACTCCACCCTCCCCGCCTCGATCCGGGACGACCTCGCCAACGGAACGATCACCCGGATCATCGCCACCGGTCAGGGCACGGCCGCCATCGCCGCCCAGAGCGTGGCCGCGGCCCTCGCTCCGCTCGCTCACCGCTCCCGGCTCCGCGTCGAGGCCACCCTCGCCACCGAACTGTCCGGCTTCGGCCTCGGACACGACATGTCCGACACCCTCGTGGTCGCGGTCAGCCAGTCGGGCACCACCACCGACACCAACCGCACCGTCGACCTCGTCCGCGCCCGAGGGGGACGGGTCATCGCCATCGTCAACCGGCGGGGGAGCGACCTCACCGACAAGTCCGACGGGGTTCTCTACACCTCCGACGGGCGCGACATCGAGATGTCGGTCGCGTCGACCAAGGCGTTCTACTCACAGGTCGCGGCCGGATTCCTCCTCGCCCACGCCATCGCCGATGCCGCCGGGGTGAGCGTCGACGGCCCCGGCCGCCAGGAGCTGCTCGGGGCGCTCCGGGACCTGCCCTCGGCCATGGAGAAGACCCTCGAGCTGCGACCCCGCATCGCCCGCGCCGCCCAGCGGTTCGCTCCGAGCCGCCGGTCGTGGGCCATCGTCGGCAACGGCCCTAACCTCATCGCCGCTCGCGAGATCCGGATCAAGCTGTCCGAGCTCTGCTACAAGTCGATCTCCTGTGACGCCACCGAGGACAAGAAGCACATCGACCTGTCGGCCGAACCGATGGTGTTCGTCTGTGCCGCCGGTCTGAGCGGCTCCACCGCCGACGACGTGGCCAAGGAGGTGGCCATCTACCGGGCCCACAAGGCCACCCCCATCGTCGTCGCGTCCGAGGGTGAGACCCGCTACGGCGCCGCCTACGAGGTCGTTCCTGTCCCGTCGGTGCACCCTCAGCTCGGTTTCGTCCTGTCGGCGATGGCCGGACACCTCTTTGGCTACGAGGCGGCGCTCGCCATCGATGCCCAAGCGACTCCCCTCCGTGAGGTCCGCTCCACCATCGAGGCCATCGCCGGGCCCGACAGCGACGCCGAGAAGGTCCTGGCCGAGCTGCGGTCCCGCATCGGGCCACTCGCCCAGCGCTACTTCGACGCCCTTCGGGCCGGCGAGTACGACGGGCACCTCGAGTCCTCCACCGCAGTGCGACTGTCCAGCCTGTTCCGCTACACGCTCGGCACGGTGCCCCTCGAAGCCTTCGAGACCGAACACGGCAAGGTGGGCGCCCCCGGCGTGCTCATCGAGGATCTCACCGACGCGCTCACCCGGGCCATCGAGGAGCTCACCCGTCCCGTCGATGCCATCAAGCACCAGGCGAAGACCGTCACCGTGGGGATCTCCCGGTCCGACGAGTCGCTGCTCGAGGTCCCCCTCGTGCGGGCCGTGCTCGATGCCGGCGCCGGACGCGACCGCCTCGCCTACCGCACGCTCCGCACCCTGGCCGGGCTCGACCCGGCGATCGTCGAGGTCACCGGGTACACCCGTTACGGCATCGAGGGGCCCGTCGACGCCGACGAGGAGCTGGTCACCGCCACGGTGCTCGACAAGGGAGGCATCGCGGCCGACATCCCCTCGCGCACCGAGCGCGATCCGGCGCTGCGAGGAACCAAGCACCAGGTCGCCCGCGAGCGAGAGGTGTATGTCAACCGGGGCCGATCCGACGGTCGCATCACCGTGCTCGTGCCCGAGGTGAAGGGCAC
>SKKL01000157.1 GCA_007121465.1 Acidimicrobiales bacterium
CCCACGTCAACCACGACCTCGCCCTCACCGTGGTCGAGATGGCCGCCGAGCGGGGCGACATCGGGTCGATCCGGCCGGACTTCAACGCGGTGAACGAGATTCTCGCCGAGACCTACGCGGACATGGTCGACGACCTGGGCCGGGTCAGCCGGTGGGCGGTCGCGGCATCCGCCCTGGGCGGCGGTGATGCCTTCGGGTTCTCGTTGCAGATCGCCCGGGAGCAGGCCTGGCAGGCGGCGCTCGCCATGCACCGCCTCGACGACACCGACCTGCGGGCCTACGAGGCCGAGCTCGACCGGTTGGTGACCGTGCTCGCCCACATCATCGTGTCCCCACATCGCCTCGCCCGGCCGGTGATCTGGCTGGCCCGTCGGTTCGAGAACCGCGACTCCCGCGCAGTCGTCCGCCAGCTCCTCGGGGAGACCGACCCGCCGATCGGCGACTGAGCGGGGTGGCCCCTGACGGGTCAGCGCAACCGGCGGGCCATGGCGGGGTCGACGTCGGGAGTGCCGTTCGGGCCCGAGGGGTGCAGGATCTCCCCGAGCAGCTCGACACCGTCGACCACCCGGGGCCCGGGCCGTGAGAAGTGGGCGTTGGCGTCGACCACCCAGATCTCGGCGGCTCCGGCCAGCTCGGGTCGGTCGAGGACCGGACCCGACCGTTCGATCGATCCCTCGAGGTCGAACCCGCACGGCGAGTACACGACGACCTCGGGGGCGGCATCACCGATGGCCTCCCACTCGAGGCGGACCGACCGGTCGCCGGGGGCGGCGAGAAGCGATTCTCCGCCGGCGGCGATCACCATGTCGGGGACCCAGTGCCCCGCGCTGAACGGCGGCTCGCCCCACTCGAGCACCAGCACCGTGCGATGAGGGCGGTCCGAGATGCGCTCACGAACCGCGTCCACTCGGGAGCGGAGGTCGGCCATGAGGAGCTCGGCTCGTTCGCCGGTGCCCGTGGCCGCTCCGACCTGACCGATGCACCCGATCACCTCGTCGAGCGACGTCGGGTCGAGCGACACCACGTCGGCGACGCAGCCGATCGAGTCGAGGGCGTCGGTGACATCGCCGGAGGGCACCGCACAGACCCGGCACAGGTCCTGGGCGAGGATCACGTCGGGCTGGATCGTGCGGATGAGCTCGTCGTCGAGGGTGTAGATCGACTCGCCCGCCGCCATCCGGTCGGAGACCTCGGTGTCGATCGCCGCCGTGTCGGTGCTCCCGTTGCTGGTGAGGGCGGTCCCCGACACGATCGGCACGGCCGCCGCCCCGGTCGGATGGTCGCACTCGAAGCTGCGGCCCTGCATCGAGTCACCGAGCCCGAGGGCGAAGGCGATCTCGGTGGCCGATGGGAGGAGCGACACGATCTTCATCTCGCCATCATGGCCGATCACCACCCGGGTTCGGCCCGTCCGGCGAAGGTGGCATACTGGCCAGTCCAACCCAGCCCTCGTAGCTCAGCGGATAGAGCATCGCCCTCCGGAGGCGTGTGCGCAGGTTCGAGTCCTGCCGAGGGCGCTGCCATGACCGAGCCGTACCGCCACTCGATCCGCATCCGTTACGGGGAGTGCGACATGCAGCGGGTGGTGTTCAACGCCAACTATCTCGTCTACTGCGACGACGCCTGCGAGATGTGGTTCCGCAGCACCGGCCTCCGTCTCGGCGACGCCGACTGGGACTTCATGACCAAGAAGGCCGTGGTCGAGTGGGACGGGCCCGCCACCGCGGGCGAGACGATCGACATCGACGTCCACGCCAGTCGCTGGGGCAACACCTCGTTCGACGTCACCTTCGAGGGATCGGTCGAGGCCCGCCCCGTCTTCACCTGCGTCATCACGTACGTGGGCGTCCGGCTCGGGACCAGCGACCCCATGGCTCCCCCTCCCGAGGTCCGCACCGCTCTCGGCGGCTGAGCCCATGGGCTTCCGTAGCCACGATCCAACTGCGGCTGACGCCGAGCTGGTTCAGTCCCTCGCCATGCCGTAGAGGTGGTGGACCGACATCCGGACCACCAGCCGACCGTCCTTGACCATCGAGGCGCGGTACTCGTCCCAGTCGGGGTGCTCGCCGCGCATCGCCCGGTACAGATCGACCAGCTCCTCGACCGTGTCGTCGTGGGGGTCCGCCGCCACCGGCGTGAGGTCGGCGTCGCCTTCGGCCACCACGTAGGACCAGAAGTCGTCACTGGTCACGTGCAGACTGGCGCGCGGGTCGCGCCGCAGGTTCTTGGTCCCGCCCCGATGGTACGACCGATCGACGCCAGCCCGTAGCGTGGCCCCATGACCGACGCCCTCTACCTGCCCGACGGCGATCACCTCGTCCCCACGCCCCTCACCACCGGCCCGTGGGACGCCCGAGCCCAACACGGCGGCGCCCCCTCGGCGCTGCTCGCCCACCTCGTCGAGAAGGTGGAGGCCCCCGGGCCGATGCAGGTCGCCCGTCTCACCTACGAGCTGTTGCGGCCCGTGCCGCTCGCTCCTCTCCACCACCGGACCGAGATCCTCCGACCGGGGCGCAAGGTGCAACTCGTCCAGGCATCGCTGTTCACCGAGGACGACACCGAGGTGATGCGGGCCACCGCCCTGCGCATCCGCACCTCCGAGCTCCCGGTGCCCGCCGACACCGTTCCCGACGACCATGGCCCGGGCACGCCCGAGGACGGGTCGATCCGCCAGTTCCCCCACCGACGGCACGAAGGCCCGTCCTATGCCACCGATGCGTGTGAGATCCGCTTCGTCGAGGGCGGCTTCGACCGGCCCGGCCCTGCGGCCGCGTGGATCCGGCTGACGGTCCCGGTCGTGGCCGGTGAGGACACCTCCCCGCTGATGCGCCTCGCCGCTGCGTCCGACTACGGCAACGGCCTGTCCTGGACCCTGCCCCGCGACGGCTGGACGTTCATCAACCCCGACCTGAGCGTCCACCTCACCCGGCTTCCCGAAGGCGAGTGGGTGTGCCTGCGGTCGATCACCCACCCCGGAGACCTGGGGATCGG
>SKKL01000207.1 GCA_007121465.1 Acidimicrobiales bacterium
CTGCGCGACGCCGGCTTCGAGGTGGTCTACACCGGCCTGTTCCAGACCCCCGACACGGTGGCCTCGGCCGCGGTCGACGAGGACGTCGACGTGATCGGGTTGTCGATGCTGTCGGGTGCCCACATGACCCTCGCTCCGATGGTGGTCCAGAAGGTCCGCGAGCGGGGCGTCGACATCCCGGTGGTGGTGGGCGGCATCGTGCCCGACGCGGACCTCCCGGCACTGAGCGAGGCGGGGGTGGCCGCCGTGCTCACACCGGGGGCGACGGCAGAGCAGGTGGTGTCGACGATCCGTGACGTGATCGAGAAGGCGGGCGCCTCGGCCTGATCCGGACGGCGGGCGGAACGGCCGCACCGCAGCGATCGTGGCCGCACCGTCTAGGGTGAGCGCCGGTCGGCCGAGATGGCCTCTGACCGACACTGGGGGCACCATGCTGAGAGCGGCGTTGCGGGATCTGCAGTGGCGACGACGACGGTTCGCGATCGCCATGACCGGCGTCGCGCTCGTCTTCGCACTCGGATTGGTGATGACCGGCCTCGCGGCGTCGTTCTCGGCCGAGGTCGACCGCACGCTCGACGGCGTCGGCGCCGAGGCCTGGGCCGTGTCGGCCCAGGCGTCGGGTCCCTTCACCTCGTTCACGCCGATGCCGGCGGGGTCCGGTGGGCCCGGCGCCACGCCGGCGATGACCCTGCGCCAGACGATCCGGATCGATGAGGTGCTCGACATCGTCGTGCTCGGCGTGACCACCGGATCGCTCGGCACCCCCGAGGTGACCGCCGGACGAACCCTCGCCGGTCCCGGGGAGATGGTGGTCGACGCGAGCCTCACCGGTGCCGACATCGGCGATTCGATCGAGCTCGGTGGCCTCACGTTCGAGGTGGTCGGCACGACCGACGGCCGCCGGCTGTTCGCTGGTTTGCCGGTGGTGCACATCGATCTGGCCGATGGGCAGACGATCGCCGTCCAGGGCGCTCCCGTCGCCAACACCTTCTTGTACGCGACCAGCCCCGACACGTCCCCCGAGTCGCTGCGGATCATGACCCCCGCCGAGGTCCGCGACGACACGCTGCGGCCACTCGAGGGCGCACTCGCGTCGATCCAACTGTTACGGCTGCTCCTCTGGCTCGTGGCCGCCACGATCATCGGCTCGGTGCTGTACCTGCAGACCATCGAGCGCACACGGGACTTCGCGGTCTTCAAGGCCACCGGCACCTCGACCTCGGCCATCGCCGCCGGGCTGTCGCTGCAGGCGATCGTGCTCTCGATCGCCGCTGCGATCCTGGCCGCGGTGCTCGGTGCCCTGCTGGCACCGGTGTTCCCGATGTACATCGAGATCCCGACCTCGGCATTCGTGCTGCTCCCGGTGATCACGGTCACGGTCGGGTTGCTGTCGAGTCTGCTCGCGCTCCGACGAACCGTGTCGGTCGAGCCCGCCATGGCGTTCGGAGGATGACCATGTCCGACCACGAGTCCTCACCGATGGCCACCAGCGACCGACACGACCTCGTCATCAGCGATCTCACCGTCGAGTTCACCAAGGGTGACTACACCGTGCGTCCGCTCGACCAGCTCGACGTGACGGTGCCGTCGGGCTCGCTCGCGTTGCTGCTCGGTCCATCGGGGTGCGGCAAGACCACACTGCTGTCGTGCCTGGCGGCGATCCTGCGTCCCACCTCGGGCTCGATCACCTACGGTCCGTCGAACATCACGAGGCTGTCGGGACGACCGCTCACCGACTACCGCCGCCACGGCGTCGGTGTGGTGTTCCAAGCGTTCAACCTGGTACCGAGCCTGAACGCCGTCGAGAACGTCATGGTGCCGATGCGCTCGGCGGGGGTGAAGCAGTCCGGGGCGAGGCAACGCGCCGTCGAGCTCCTCGAACGGATGGGGCTCGGCGATCGCCTCGACCACCTGCCGTCCGGGCTGAGCGGTGGCCAGCAACAGCGGGTGGCGATCGCCCGGGCCGTGGCGCTCGACCCACCGGTGATCCTGGCCGACGAGCCGACCGCCCACCTCGACTACGTCCAGGTGGAAGGGGTGCTGCGCCTCATACGCGGCCTGACCGACGGTGGGCGGATCGTGATCGTCTCGACCCATGACGACCGGATGCTCCCGCTCGCCGACCAGATCATCGAGATGCGCCCGAACTTCTCGCGGACCGAGGACGTCGCGCCGACCACGGTGACGATGGCGGCCGGGCAGCACCTGTTCCGCCAGGGTGACCCGAGCGACCTGATCTACGTGGTCGACAGCGGACGGATCGACGTGGTCCGCGAAGCCCCCGACGGCGAGATCCCGCTCGCGAGCCTCGGACCCGGCGAGCACCTCGGCGAGATGGGGCCGCTGTTCGGGCTTCCTCGGTCCGCCTCGGCGCGCGCTGCCGTCGACACCTCGCTCACCGGCTACACCGCCAAGGCGTTCCGCGACCTGGTGGGCGCCGAGCGCCTACCGTCGCTGATACGCGGTCGCTGAGTCACCGAGGGTGTCCGACCGGAGGACCGGTCCGGTCACCTCCTACAGTCGCCGCGATGAGCGACGCCGATCACAGGGCCACCGAGACCCCCGACTTCCAGGTCAGCCTCGACCGCGCCGGGCGGGGTGAGGCGGGTCATCCGACCCGTCCGGAGATCCAACTGCTCTCGCCCGACTTCTATGCGGACTTCGACGAACTCACCACCTGGATGCGGGCCGAGGCCCCGTTCTACTGGGACGACGCCACCGGGATCTGGGGTGCTGCCGCCCACGCCGACGTCACGCGGATGAGCAGGGAATACCAGGTGTTCTGCTCGGGTCAGGGCTCACGGCCCGAGAGCTCGGTGCCGTCGATGATCAACACCGACCCACCCGATCACACTCGGCGGCGCCGACTGGTGGGCGCCGGTTTCACCCCCCGCCGAGTGGCCGACCACGAGCCGTACCTGCGTCGCAAGGTGACCGAGCTGATCGACGCCGTGATCGACCGCGGCGAA